>JBDGRH010000288.1:0-3788 GCA_042218225.1 Halodesulfurarchaeum sp.
GAGACCGGAGCGACCCGTGAGCTACGCCCGAGTCGAGCGCCCGGGGGCTTTCGGGGGTGTACTTCCCAAGAGTAGCGAAACCGGCAGAGGGGAGCTTCGCCAATATACTCACGAGCGACTTCATCGACTGAAATGGGATTTCAGCGGCCATTTGATGGGAAAATTCCACATCAAGCACCCGGTAACAGCCACGTGAGGTATAGACCTGACCGGCCTGTGGAATATATTATAACGTGGCCCGTCGGGCCCCTGCCCATTCCCCATACTCAAAGTTCGAGCTACATACGCCCCTCACCCTCATCACCACCTCCGCCACCGGCAAAACCTCTTCAACAGCCAACCCATACCACGTCCCAATCAGATGCTCCGTCGCCTCCTCCACTGGATCGGGTACGCCATCGCGCCCGTGCTCTTCGTCGGGGCCAGGACCCCGGAGGCGGTGGTGCGTCGGTTGCGGTTCGCGTATCGACTCGTCGGCGTTGGAATCACGGAGCGCTCCACTGTGGACGACATCGAGCGGACGGTGTTCCAATGTCCGTATCGGGGGCTCGGGGCGGACCGGTACGGGGAGAAGGTGGTTTGCCACGACATTCTAGATCGGGTGGACGACGGATACGTCTCGTATCTGGCCCGGCACCGCGGGATGGAGTACCGACGGCCGCGAGGCTGTGAGGAGGTGGAGGATGATTTCTGTGAGGACCCGGAATATTGCTTCTCCGAGGTGACCGCAGGGGACTGATCGACCGTGTCCCGCATCGCACCCGACACCGAACCCGGGGTGAATCCCCGTGCCTGGTGAGGAGGATCCCATCCGGGAGCGGGTGCGACGGCACTTCTCGGCGGATGCGGACCGTGCGGACGTCTGGAAGGGGTTGGAACGTTTCCTGAACACGGAGGCGTACCTGAACCTCGGGTTCTCGCGGTGGTATCAGCCACACTGGCTGCCGAGCAGTCAGCGCCGACTGGTCGATTTCGTGGGATGGCTGTTGATGCGGGAGATCGGGGATCGACCGGCATCCCGCTCCGGGCAATCGGTTGTCCCGTCGGACCGGGACCTCGTGCGGTCGTTTGCCCGATTCGAGACCGGGCGACTCGGGCGCTCGCTCGAATCCGCCGGCTGGGTGTTGGATGTGCTTCGCTGGGGGCCGCCGATCCGGCCCGATATCACCGACCCGGGCGGCCAGTCTGAACGGGGACTGGACACGTCGATGACCGCGACAGATTTCAACTCTCTCACCACCCTAGAACGGCCGATATTGGATCTGGGGAGTGGTCGGGGAGGGCCAGGGATACGCCTTTCCGAGCGCTGGGGACTCGACGTGGTCGGGGTGGATCTGGTCCCGTCGAACGTTGTCACGGCCCGGGAAAACGTCCGTACAGCAGGCGAGGACCGCACTCCCGAATTCCTGGTCGGGGATGCAGCCCGCTTACCCCTTGCTTCGGGGTCCATGGGGGCGTGTACGGCCATCGATTCGCTCGTATACATGGGCGAGAAGCGGGCGGTCTTCGAGGAGGTGGCACGGGTGCTCGAAAGGGATGGGGTCCTGGTGCTCACGGATCTCGTTACCGCCGGGGATGGAGCGGGGTCGGAGGGTGCGACATCACCTGGGGACACGAAGGACGACGCTGATAGCCACCCCGTATCCCAGTTCGCGGCGGCGTGGGACATGCCGGAGCTCGTGACGCGCGCCGACCTGACCGAGCAGCTGCGTGCGGCGGGGTTCGACGTGCGGATGGTCGCCGGTATCAGCCAGCAGAGCATCCGGCAGTTCCGCAAGTACGCGACGGTTTACACCTGGTTGGCCTCGGGGCCATTTGCGCCAGGCTTTCGAGAAATCTGCCGGCGCCTTGGAATGGACGAGGCGGTGGTGACCGAGCAGGTTCGGGCTGCGCGCCATGCACTGCCCCACCTGGAGCACGTGGCGATCGTGGCCGTGCCGGCGGACTCCTGATACCGCCCGTCACGCTGTCGGAGTTTGGGTGGGACGGGGGTATCAGAGGTTCCCGATCACTGTATCGATCTACTGGGTATCCTCGCTTGCGAGGGTTATCGGGTAACGGCCCCCTTGCCAGGCTGGCTACCGAACGAGGGAACCATCGTCCCAGTAGCGATTCGAGCGGTTGATTGGCTTCGAAAAGGGGCTTGTCGCGGGGGGGAGGGGCGGTCGTCGAACCGTAACCGACCACCCCTCGGGCCCGCTGGAACTCCGTCCACATCTATCAATCAATCTACCAGCAACAATCCCCTCGAATTTGCAGCCTCGACCCAGTAACAGAACAGTTACGCCGTTACATTTTGGTTCGCTTACACCTTTACTCCTGGCGATTACGAGGATAAAGTGGGTTACACGATGAAACGGAGAACCCTCGTCAAGACAGCCGGGTTGGTTGGAACTGCCGGACTCGTCGGTACAGGGAGTGCAAGTGCGAAGATTGCCGACCTCGCCCGACACAAACGCGGTCGCGGGGAGGTGCAGGTGAAGGCGAGACAGCCACCTGGAAATCGGGTCCACTGGATCAACCCCGGGCCCAGGAAACTCGGGAACTACGTGTTCGGCACCCCCGAGGAGGGCCCGAGCTCGCCCCAGTTCGGAGACGACCTGATCGCGCATAAGATCTGGTACTTCAAGCAACACCGGCCAGGTGCAGCAAGGTTGCTTACGGGTGGGGGAACGAATCCCCCCTTCCCGGTGCCCGTTGGCTGGCCGAACGGATTACGGGCAACGAACGTGGATGGGACTCGGTATACGAAGACCACGAAGCCGTTGCCCTTCAGCAATAACACCGTCGGCTCCCACCAGAACGGGAACCTCGATGGCATGCTCGATCTGACGTATCGGGATCGACAGGGGTTCGAGGGTGACGGCACCAGGGAGGATGCCATCGACCTGGATATCTGGTTCACCGACCCGGACGGCAACCGGTACGACCTCGATATCCACCACCTCGAACATCACGACGGAGCCCACCCACACGGCCGTGGGGTGATGACGGGGGCATATCTGCACGGGACGACCGGGATCGGCACCCCGCTCATGCCGACCCAGTACGCGTTCGGCTCCTTCTGGGCCATCGGAGACCTCCGGATCAACGGCGAGGAGCCCCTTGAGCAGAACACCGAACGGGCCGTCCACTTCATGACGACGCAAAACGTGCGAAAGGCCGGGAGCTACGAGCTGGCCGTCGATACGGAATTACCCCTGGGGGCGGAGGGGAATCCGGGCCCGTATCTCGGCGAATCGACGCATACTCACGTCTTCGTTCCACCAGTGCGACGGACACCTGATGGACCTCGCAAGGTCCCGTTGAAGACTGCCTTCGAGTTGGGGAATGGCAAGACGCAGCCGTTCATCCACTTCATGTTCGACGAGGATACCGTCCAGTTCGACTGAGAGAGGCCCGGTCTCGCTGGGTGTCCTTTTTCATTTGACGGACCAGTACACCTGGGTCGCTGACGTATGGAGGCCCCCTCCGGGAGTAGTTGCGATCTACTCGGTCGTTTCGGCGGGGTGATTGCGAGCAACTGGGACGGCTTCTCCGGGCAAGGTCGCGAACAACTGGGTCGAGGATGGATTTCGGACGATAGTTGGAGAGGTACCCGACCTCCACAGTGGTCTCTCTTAGAATGGATGGAATCACCCTGACCGGCGTGAGCAACGACACAGCGGCATCTCGAGGAACATTCGATTCCGGCACCTCTTCACCTGGCTCCCGTCGCCCACATATCAGCTATTTGTCCCATCCGTATGGGCGCCTCTCACCCCTCCCTCCTCCATATACAGGTCCAA
>JBDGRH010000180.1:0-3784 GCA_042218225.1 Halodesulfurarchaeum sp.
ACCAACCGCCCGGACATCATCGACCCGGCGCTCATCCGGACGGGCCGGTTCGACCGCCTGGTGATGATCGGCCAGCCCACCGTCGAGGGGCGGGAGGAGATCCTGAAGATCCATACCCAGGAGACACCGCTCGCCCCCGACGTGAGCCTCCGGGAGATCGCAGAGATCACCGAGGGCTACGTCGGCTCGGACCTGGCCAATATCGCCCGGGAGGGGGCCATCGAGGCGCTGCGCGAGGACCCGGAGGCCGAGGAGGTCGAGATGCGCCACTTCCGCCAGGCGATGGAGAGTGTCCGCCCGACGGTCACCGAGGAGCTCCTGGATTACTACGAGCGCGTCGAGGAGAACCTCATGGGGGGCTCGGCCCCGGCCACCGCCGAGCGTCGGCGGGAAGGCCACATCGGGTTCCAGTGACGGGTCGCTGACCGGCAACCTATTGTCCACCCGCTGTCCACCCCCTCCGCAGGGACCGGGGGGAGCGGTTTCTATCCGGGTTGACACCTCTGTAGATTCGGACCAGTTCGCCAGGGGACGGGTCCTCCCTTCCCCCGATCGTCTCTATTCGTCGGTCTCCTCGTACTCCACCGCGACCGCGTTGACCTGGCCGGACTGGCCCGGTCGCGACGTGACGCGGGCGTAGCCGGCCTCCGTCTCGATGATCGCGCCCTTGGTGATGATGTTCCGCCGGGCGTAGTTCGGGTTCGCCCGGTTCTCCACCACGTCCAGGATCTCCGCCCGGGACGTCTCCCCCTCGTCGGTGACGTTCGCCACGTTCGTGGAGAGGGCCCGCTGCTTCGTCACGTTCCCCCTCGCATCGACCACCCGGAACCGGGGCTCACCGACCTGGGTTTCCGTCGGGAGGCGGCCGAGCTCCCGCTTCTTCTTGTTGCGGTGGGGTCTGACCCGCGCCCCCGTCTTCGTTCGCGTGGAGCGGCCCTGATTCTGCATACGGGTGAGAAGCCCCAGCTCGTACTTGAATGTCTCGTTCCGGGGAGGAGTACCGCGTCGGCCATGTCGGATGTGGAGTTGTGGGAGGCGTGATCAGTGGGTCGGTGGTCATTCACCGGGCTGGAGGAAAGGGTGCTCTGCCGGATCTCGTCGGCGGGCTGCAGTGAACGTCGTACCCGGAACTGCGACGAGTTGAAAGGCCTCGGCCGGCTCGGGTCGAGGAGGTCTCGGCAGAGCGGGGGATCCAGGGAACGCTAAAGCGCCCGGAGCACGGAGGTTCCACCATGACCGGACCGCTCTCGCGGCGGACGGTCGCCAAGCTCACCGGGGCGGCGGCAGCGGGGGTCTCGGCGGTCCTGGGCGGGGTATTTGACGGGTTCGAGGTCCATCTCGGCGGAGCGGAAGCTGCGGAGACGGCGGGAGCATGGGAGACGGACCTGCCCAGACCCCAGACCGCGACGGGGTCGAAACGGGTGGCAGACGCCATCGCGGATCGGCGCTCCCGGCGGGAGTACAGCGACGAACCCCTCACACGGGCGGAGCTGGGACAACTGCTCTGGGCCGCCCAGGGCGTCACCCAGCGCCGCCCTGGAGTCGTCGACTTCCGGGCTGCCCCGAGCGCGGGTGCGACGTATCCCCTGGAGGTCTTCGTGGTGAATGGGGAGCCGGGGGTCGAGGGCCTTGACCCGGGGATCTATCAGTACGACCACGGCGAGCACGAACTCAGGCGCCGTCGGGCCGGGAGCTTCCAGGGTCGCCTGCAGGAGGTCGCCATCGACCAGGAGTGGGTGGGGGCGGCGGCGCTCGACCTCGTCATCACCGGGGTCGACGAGCGGACCACCGGTCGATACGGCCGGCGCGGGCGGCTGCGATACGTCCCGATGGAGGCCGGGCACGTCGGCGAGAATATCTACCTCCAGGCCGAGTCACTGGGGCTCGCGACCGTCGCCATCGGCGCGTTCAGGGACGGGGACCTCCGCGAGCTGTTGGGCGTGGGGGAGTCACACCGGCCGCTATACATCTTTCCAGTGGGGAAGCGGCCGTAGGGCGGACCTCCCGGATAGCGAGTCGTATTATAATATCTGTTGTGAATGGAGTGGTTTGCCAGTGAAATGCTCGAGGTGAGAGCTTAGAGCGAAAGAGAGAGCGAGAGAAAGCGAAAGAGAGAGCGAGAGAAAGCGAAAGAGAGAGCGAGAGAAAGCGAAACCGCTTGCAGACCGTGGCGAGATTCCCGATCGGCTTCCCTTGCAATCCTGGTACCCGATCCGCCCGGCCACCATCCAGCCCATCACTAAGGTGGTGCGAACCCAATCGCGGACCCGATGGCAGTCGAACTCACGTTCGAGCATCAGGGGCTGGCGACGACCACGCTGTCGCTCACCATCGTCACCACACTCACCGGACTGGCCCTCCTGGCCACCCGGTACGGGTATCCGCCCCGGGACCTCGGGCAGACGGTCCTTCGGTGGGCTCACATCGTCTTCGGGCTGTTCATGGCCCTCTACATGATCGCCACCTACTACATCGTCCCCATCTGAGCGTCCTGCCGAGCCGTGGCGGGTCCTCCTGACACGGGTTCGATCATTGGGTCGGAGCACATTTTCTGTGGCATTCTCACGTTTCTTCCCCACTCTGCGCTGGCCCGGAATCTCCCCGGGTGCTGCCTGGTACCCCGCATTCCGGCCCATGCCTCCCCCGCATCGTCCGACCACAACCCCTACAACGATTCCCGGTGACGCCCACCTATGGAACTCGGCGTCATCGGGCTGGGGCGGATGGGGCGGATCGTGGTCGAGCGGGCCCTCGCCGACGGACACGACGTGGTCGCCTTCGACGTCGACGAGGAGGCGGTCGAGGCGGCCGCGGAGACCGGTGCGAGGGCCGCCGACTCGATCCCGGCCCTCGCGGCGACGCTCGAGGCCGACCGACGGATCTGGCTGATGGTCCCCGCGGGCGACCCGGTGGACGCGGCCCTCGAGGAGCTCGACCCCGTGCTCACCGCCGACGACATCGTCGTGGACGGCGGCAACTCGCACTTCGAGGACTCCATCGAGCGCGCGTCACGGACCAGCCCCGCCTACCTGGACTGCGGGACGAGCGGGGGTCCGGCCGGGGCGGACCTCGGTTTCTCGCTCATGGTCGGGGGCCCCGAGTGGGCCTACGAGGCGATGACCCCGGTCTTCGACGCCGTCGCGACGGGCCCGGCCGGCCACCACCGCATGGGCCCGTCGGGCGCGGGTCACTACGTCAAGATGGTCCACAACGGCATCGAGTACGCCCTCATGCAGGCCTACGGGGAGGGTTTCGAGCTCCTGGCCGAGGGGCGGTATGACCTCGACCTCGAGGCGGTGGCCCGGACGTGGAACAACGGGGCGGTGATCCGGTCGTGGCTGCTCGAGCTGGCCGCGGAGGCCTTCCGCGAGGAGGGCTCGGATCTCGGGGATGTGGCCGATCACGTAGCGGGCGGCTCGACCGGGACCTGGACCGTCCAGGAGGCGCTCGAGCAGGAGGTCCCGGTGCCACTCATCTACGCCGCCCTCGCCGAGCGATTCGGGTCTCGCCGCGAGGCGCGCTTCTCCCGCCGGTTGGCGAACTGGCTCCGGTACGGGTTCGGCCGACACGAGGTCGAACGGCGGGAGTGACTGTGGTCTGTGTTGGTTCTGGCAGTGGGACGGGTTGAACGTTCTCTGTCGTCTGTGGGAGAGAGGACAAGCGCGACCGCCACCAGTTGAAAGCCCTCAGCCGTCTGCTGGAGTGAGGACAACCGTAACCGCCACGAGGTGAAAGCCCTCGGCCGGCTCGGGTCGGGGGGCTCGCTGCGGTCCTCACTCGTGGC
>JBDGRH010000120.1:0-3768 GCA_042218225.1 Halodesulfurarchaeum sp.
ACCCCCAGCTCGGCCTCCTTCCAGGCGGCGTACAGATTGCCCTGGAGGAGTTTGACGAGGCGGCCCCGATGGTCTTCGTCGGCAGACCGCAGGGCCTCGGCCACGATCCTTGTCTTCTCGTCGGTCGAATCCGTCCCTTCGAGGTCCCGGTAGATGCCCACGAGGTCGGCGTAGTCCATCATCGACCGGTAGCGGACACGGGGGCAAAAGTGTTCGAGTGTGCGGGGGGAGGGCGACGTTGAATGACCCGTAGCGAAGGCCCGGGTTGGCGAGCTTCCCTGGTCGCCGGCTCCCCGGAAGCGACCGCTCGTCATGGGCCCACGACTTGCCAGAACATCCACGTGCCGCTTCCCATTCCAAAGATGACGCCCAGGGCCGCAACACCGAACCCCAGCCAGAGCAGCAGCGAATTCGCGATCCAGCTGTCGGCGGTCACGAACCCCAACGCGATGCGGCGATCGGTCAGGGGCCAGAGCGGCCTGATTCCCGCGGGCGTGATGGCGTCAGCGAGGAGGTGTGACCCGATGGCAGCTCCACCCACGACGAAACCCCACCCGGCGACCCCTAGTGGTGACTCTCCGGTCGGTGAGGGACAGAGGGCCGACGCGAGACCACCGACTCCCATCCCGACGAGCCCCGCGAACCAGACGGTATGGGTTCCACCCCGGTGCCGGACGAGGGGGAGGCGACGGTCGAGATCCGGGAGCCTGGCGAGGACGAGTATCGTGGGGAGTGCGAGCGCGGTTGCTACTCGGTGCCCACCGGCCAGAAGCACCCAGGCGAGCGGGGCGTAGGCAAGGAGGGCCGCACCATAGTGGCCGGAGCGGAGCATGGACCGGAGTGGTCCGGTCTTCCGGGATAAACTCTCGGCTCCGTCTGTGGGCGGTTGTCCCTCGACCACCAGTAGAGGTTTCACACCCGTAATCCACACACCTCTCCACACGGGCAACCCCCACGGACGCACCCTCACGCACATTTAATAATAGTGGAATCCTGACCCTCAGATTCATCACTCGGACATCGACCCGGGGCGGCAACCTTCAAGCCGCCGACCGACCCACCTGTGGACGATGGTGGCTCTCACCGACCTGCTCCTCGCCGGCGTCCTCCTCGGGGTATTCCTGGTGCTGATTCTGCTGGTTCAGGTTCGTCGGGCGCTCCGGACCGCCGACGAGCCCATCGATACCGACACGCTCACGGCGGCCCTCGGCCGGACCCTCTCGGAGCTCGAGTTCTCGGAGTCCGTCTCGCGGATCGAGGACCGCGCGGCGGAGATCCGCGAGCTCCACCGGGATCTCGATCAGATGCTGCGGAATCCACGCGAGCGGGGGGAGTTCGGGGAGGAGCAGCTGGAGGTCATGCTCGCCGACCACCTCCCGCCCGACATGTACGGCATCCGCGAGCAGGTGGTGGGCTCGAAGACGCCGGACGCGCACATCCGGACCGGGGAGGGCATCGTCGCCATCGACTCGAAGTTCTCGCTCGACCGGTACGAGCGGTACCTGGAGGCAGATGATCCCGAGGAGGCGCGGGAGCACAAGCGAGCGTTCCGCACGGCAGTCGAAGGGCAACTCGAGAAGATCGAATCCGATTACGTCAGGCCCGAGGCGGGGACCACGTCGTTCGCCTTCGCGTACGTCCCATCGGAGAGCGTCTATTATCACCTCATCACCGAGGAGTACGACCTCCTCCGAGAGTTCACGAAGCGGGGGGTCCAGGTCGTCTCCCCGCTCACCTTCGGGCACAAGCTCGAGCTCCTGAAGGCTGGCGTCCAGGCCCAGAAGCTCTCGGAGGAGGCCCAGGCCGTGCTTTCCCGCCTGGAGGAGCTCGACACCCGCTTCGAGGCTGTCGAATCGGAGTGGGCCACGCTCGAGCGCCACCTCTCCAATGCGGAGTCGAAGGCCCAGGACGTCGACCGGGCCTTCTCGCGCGTTCGGGACGCCTTCGACCGGATTGAAGAGCCGACGGTTGGTGGCGGGTCGGGTCCGAAGGGGAAAGACGGTTCGTCATCGATTGATGTCGACGACCCGGGGTCCGGTGACTGAGGGGTTCGGAGCTATCGCCCGAGCGGCGTGAATTCCCGCCAGTGTTGGATCGTCCAGTATGCCAGGCCGCTTCCGATGAGGCCCGCCGCGAGGAGGTAGAGGATAAAGTCCGGGACGAACACCTGGTCGGGCTGTGTCATGGCGTAGGCGAGCCCCTCCCCCGCCAGGGTCACGATCACGAAGACGGTCACGGTCAGCCCGATCGTGGCCATCAGAACCTGGCTCCCCTCCATCCGGGGACGCTCGAGGACGAAGAGGGCCGACACAAACCCGATCGCCATCACCAGGACGTAGTAGGGGAATCGGGCACTGAATCCGGGGACGCTTCCCTCCAGGAGGGAGAGCGCACCGAGGAACGCCGCCGTGAGGACGAGTGTGGACCCCGCGATCGGGAGGACAACCCGCAGGATCGTCCCGGTTCGCATCCGACCGCTCCCGAGCTCTGCCATGTCCAAACGGTGACTGTGACCGGGGAAAAGTGTGTGGGAACGGTGTCCGACGCCCGTCCGACAATCCGCCCGAGGGCGCCCGGCTGACTCCCCCTGTGCACACCAAGTATTTATCCGCGGCTCGCATATCACGGAACGACCGTATGGCCCGCGAAACGGAGCGGATCGTGGTCGGCGAGGACGGCTTCTCCGTGCCCGTGATCGAGGTCCTCACGGGTCGGGGGGTCATCTTCGGGAAGAGCGGCTCCGGGAAGTCGAATACCGCCGGGGTCATGGTCGAGGAGCTGCTCGAGAAGGGCTTCCCCCTCCTCATCGTGGACATCGAGGGGGAATACTTCCCGCTCCGCGACCGGTACGAGGTGATCACCGTCGGTGATGGCGACCGCTTCGAGTACCCGCTGTTCGAGACCGACCCCGAGCGCATCGTGGATTTCTGCCTCGACCAGAACCGGCCGGTGATCCTCGACGTTTCTGATGTCCTCGAGATCGACCGCGCCCACGACCTCATCGAGAAGGTCCTCCGGCAGCTCTTCTCGCGGGAGAAGCGGGTGCAGCAACCCTTCCTCGTGCTCGTCGAGGAGATCCACGAGTTCTTGCCCCAGCAGGGTGGCCTCGACGACCTCGGCGAGACCCTCATCAGGATCGCCAAGCGGGGTCGCAAGCGGGGGCTCGGGCTCTGTGGGATGTCCCAGCGGCCGGCGGCGGTGGACAAGGACTTCATCACCCAGTGCGACTGGATCGTCTGGCACCGCCTCACCTGGGAGAACGACACTCGGGTCGTGAAATCCATCCTGGGCGGAGACACCGCCCGGGAGGTCCAGGAGCTCGAGACGGGGGAGGCCATCGTGATGACGGACTGGGATGAGTCCATCAGGCGGGTCCAGTTCCGACGGAAGCGAACCGCCGACGCCGGGGACACGCCATCGCTCTCGCCCGCAGAACGTCGGGATCTTACCGCCGACGCAGAACCCGCTGGCGGCGGACCCCCCTCCGAGGGGCCGGACCAGCATGGCGACGAAAGGCCGGGTGATACCGGGGGGCAGGATGCCGGCTCCACCGAAGATGCTGTCGACGAGCAACATCCTTCGAGCGGACTCCTCGTCGAACCGTTCGAGGGATCGTCCCAGGAGGACACAGAAACCGAACGATCGGATTCCCACCCAGTCAGTCGGTCCCCACGGCGGCCATCGACGGACGCCTCCGAGTCACAGGTCCACGCTCCGCTCGATAACGAGGAGGGGGGAGACAGCGAGACGACTGACCCGGTCGTGACT
>JBDGRH010000144.1:0-3758 GCA_042218225.1 Halodesulfurarchaeum sp.
AGAACGGCCAGGAAGCCGGCCGCGAAGGCGTCCCCGGCCCCGGTGGTGTCCACCTGGTCGACGCCGAACCCGGGGTGATCGTATGTCCCAGACGGGGTGAAAACCGTCGCGCCGGCCGCCCCGTGCTTGACCACGAGCACCCGCCCCGTGGCCTGCACGAGCTCGGAGGGGTCCTCCGTGTCCCGGGGCAGAGCCTCGACCGCCTCGCGGTCGTTGAGGAAGAGGATGTCCACGCGGTCGAACAGGTCGCCGTAGTCGCGCTCGTCGATGCGCCGCCCCGGGTCGAAGCTCACCGTGCTGTCGCCGGCAGCCGCCAGGTCGACCAGCCGCTCGGCGGTCGCCGGCCGCTGGCTCGTCAGGTGGAGGTGGGTCGCCCGCCGGACGTAGGCATCGTCCACGTCCGCCGGCCCGATGGCCTCGTTTGCCCCCTCGTTGGCGAGGACCATCACCTCCCCCGCCTCGTCCACGACGAGGTACTTCACCGTCGTCGCGGCGTCCTCGACGACACGCAGCCCCGTGAGATCCACCCCGTCGAGCTCGAGCTCCCGCCGGGCGAGGAACCCGTGTTCGTCGTCGCCCACACTCCCGATGAGGCCCACCGGGACGTCGAACCCGGCGAGGGCGCTCGCCACGTTCGCCGCACTCCCGCCACCGGAGCGGTGCTGGGAGGTGATTTGCGCCTCGCCGTCCGGGGCGGGGAGTGACGCCACGCGGAGCGTGACGTCCCAGTTCACGTGCCCGGCGGCGATGATCCGGACCATGGTGGTCCTCCGACGTGGCCCCGCTTAAATCCCGGCGGGACCCGGCTTCCATCCCGGCGGGACCCCGCCTCCATCCCGGCGGGACCCGGCTTCCATCCCGGCGGGGCCGTGTTTACCTCCCGTCGGGGTCGTGTTTAAATGCCGGCGGGACCGGCCACGGCGAACAGGACGAGATTGTGGACGCCTGGTCCGAGCCCCACGGCGATGACGATCGTCAGGAGGGCGTACCCGGGTGTGGGCTCCTCTCGGACGTATCCGGCCAACAGCCACACGACGAGGAGGGCGACGGCGACCTTTACCAGGACGAACAGCCACCCGACCCCGAGAAGCGGCGCGGTGGGCAGCGATCCAGCGAGGTCCATGATGAGCCGCGAGAGCGGGGTCTGCTCCCCGTATCCGAAGACGTCCACCCCGACCGCGGTCGAGACGCCGTCAAGGGCGTGGCCGACGACCGCAAGCAGCCCGACCCGGCCCAGCACTGCCGCGGCTTCGGGTCGGGACGCAGCGAAGACCCGCCAGACGCTCCATCCCAGCCCCACACCGACCACCGCGCCGACGGCGGGCCAGGCAGGGGCAAGGGTTCCCCGAGCCCGACCGGCGGCGAGGGCGACGGCGAGGGTGGTCAGCGCCACGATCGACCCGAAGGCGGCGACGGAGAGGGTCGATGGCGAGACACGAGAGCGGAGCGACGAGGATTGGCGTCCACTCCAGACCGGCGGGAGCGTCTCGTCGGCGCCGTCGGCGGGAGCCCCGGCCGCCGCATCACCGGAGGCGGATTGCGTCCCCGTGAACGACTGGTCGGGTGAGGAGAACACCGCCCTCGACCCGGCCAGGACCGCCCCGGCGACCGTCGCGGTCGTGAGGTAGACCGTCGGAGAACTGAAGAGTGGGGCAATGGGGTCGGGGGGGACGGCTATCTGATACAGGGCATAGAGGATTGCCCCGGTGATCATCCACGGGCTCAGCGCCAGGACGAGTGGGCCATCGAGCTCCACCCCCTGTCGAACGAGCACGAACCCGACGAGCCCCGCCGCCGCGAGGAGTCCCAGGGCGTGGGGCAGCGGTGGGAGCGTCGTCCCGGCGGGAAGGACCATATTGTGAGTGTGGACGAAGGGCGTGAAAACGTTGCTATCCGTCGGGCGCGGCCTGACCCGCTATCCGTCGGGCGCGGCCTGACCCGCTATCCGTCGGGCGCGGCCTGACCCTCCCGGGAGGGAGCATCCGCGTCCTCGGGCTCGGCCCAGGGCTCGGTGTCGATCTCGCCGTAGAGCTCCCGCATGAGCGTCACGATGCTCTCCGGGGGGAACTGCCCGCGCTCGGTGACGATGGCGTCCACGTGCCGCGGCGGCGTGACGTCGAACGCGGGGTTCTCGACCGCGATGTCGCCCAATTCGTCCCTGGTCGCCTCGTCGATGACCTCCGATTCGTCCCGCATCTCGATCTCCACCGTGTGCCCCGTGAGGGTCCCGGGATGGAGCTTGAGGGTCTGTGCGGCGACGGTGATGGGGGTGCCCCGGTCCCGCGCGCTGACCGCGAGGCCCGCGGTCCCGATCTTGTTGATGACGGAGCCGTCCGCCGCGATGGAGTCCGCGCCCACCAGGACGTGATTCACGTCGTTGAGATACCGGTGGGCAGCGTTGTCCACGATGAGCGTGACCGGGACGCCCATGTCGCGGAGCGCCTCGGCGGTGATGTGACCCTGGTTGCGGGGCCGGGTCTCCTTGACGATGGCCTCGACCGTTTTCCCGTCCGCGACGGCGTGCTCGACCGTCGCGAGGGCGTCTGTCGAGTGACAGTGGGTCATGATCACGTCGCCGTCCTTCAGCCGGTTCGCCCCGATCCGCCCGAGGCGGTCCTGGGCGGACTCGAGGTCGTCGAGGAACGACTCGCTCGTGTCGATGACGGAGCGCCGCAGGGCAGGCACCGAATCGCCCTCCATCCCCCGGAGCACGAACCGGAGGGCGTTCGGGAGGCTGACCGCCGTGGGGCGCGTGTCCCGCAGCCGCCGGGCCGCCGTCCGCATCTCGGCCCGGAACGCGGCCGGGTCGTCCGCGTCGCTCTCCCGGGCGGCGGCCGCCAGGGCCTCGGCTGCGGCCTCCGCGATGGTCGCGGCCCCCCGGATCTCCATCGACGCGATGGCCTCGGCGGTCCGCTCGACCTTGGCCGTGGGCATGTCACGGGGGTTGGGTGAGGACGCCTATAACTCCCTGGATGGGGTGCGTACCTGTCCTCGAGACTGCGAAGGAGACCTTCTCGGCCGGGCCGGAGGTGGTGCTCGGCGCTGGGCTTTGATTCGTGGTGCAGACGAGGTGGCTTTTTCCACCACGCCCTCGACGTTGCCCCATGGACCAGGACGAACTCGCCGGGCGCATCGACCACACGGTCCTCGGTCCGACGACGACCGCCGCGGACGTGAAGCGCGTGCTGGACGAGGCTGCCCGATACGGGATGAATGCCTGCATCCCGCCGTGTTACCTCCCGGAGGCGACGGCGTACGCCGCCGAGGAGCGTCTCATCGCCACGGTCATCGGGTTCCCCCACGGGCAGAACGCCCCCGAGGTGAAACTCGAGGAGGCCGTCCAGGCCTGGGACGCGGGGGCCGACGAGCTCGACGTCGTCATCAACGTCGGTCGGCTCACGGCCGGGGAGACCGACGCCGTGACCGACGAGCTCGCGGAGATCGTGGCCGCGGTCCCGATCCCGGTGAAAGTCATCATCGAGACCGGCCTCCTCGACGAGGCGGAGAAGCACGCCGCGTGTCAGGCGGCGGTGGACGCCGACGCGGACTTCGTGAAGACCTCGACCGGCTTCGCCGAGGGCGGGGCCGAGGTCGACGACGTCGCGCTCATGGCCGAGTACCTGCCAGTGAAGGCGAGCGGCGGGGTCGGCGACTACGAGACCGCCAGGGCGATGTTCGACGCCGGGGCCGAGCGCATCGGTGCCAGCTCGGGACTGGCCATCGTCGAGGACTTCCTCGAGAATTACGCCTGAGGTTTG
>JBDGRH010000230.1:0-3738 GCA_042218225.1 Halodesulfurarchaeum sp.
CCTGCAAACACGCATGGGGTATCAGACTGCCAGCACCGACGACGTCGACTCGGTCATCGACCCGGAATGGGGCGGGATGTGGTTCCTGAAGGAGCCTCTCGAGACCGACGAGGTGGGCGTCACCGTCCTGGAGCTGGAACCGGGCGGAAAGGGGAAGGAGCACGATCACACCCACGACGGGCAGGAGGAGGTATACCTTTGCATCCAGGGGACGGTCGACGTCGACCTCGGATCCGAGACCGTCTCCCTCGGTCCGGATGAGGCGATCCGCCTCGATGCGGCCGAGACGAGACAGATTCACAATCGGAGCGACGAGCGGGCGAAGCTGGTGCTGGTCGGGGCGCCGATCTGAAGTGAAACGCTCGGCCGGTCTGAGGGCAATCGTCGAACTAGTATTCTCTGTTGGGGGGAGGATGTCAGAGGGGGCGAAATATTCCTAACGCACGAACATATCAATCATTCTAAGTCTAAACTATTGGTACTTTATAATTTTTTCCAGGACCCACGTCGAGCCAAAAATTCCACTAAATGGAGGGTTTAGAGAGGTGATTTTTTTGGAACAATCTCGCGTTGTATCTAAATACCGAAAATAATTTTATCGGACTTTTCGAACCTCCAGGATGCGAGGTGGAAATCACGATGGATAACACACTCTGGGGATACGTGGTGGTCGCAATTGTTGTTGGTCTGGTCGTGGGCATCGGGGTGGCGTTCCTGAACCCTGGACCACAGGGACCACGCGGTCCGGTGGGCCCGCAAGGGCCAAAGGGTCCGACCGGTCCACAGGGGCCGCAGGGACCAGCAGGGCCGCAGGGTCCGCAGGGTCCGCAAGGTCCACAGGGGCCGCAGGGTCCGCGGGGACCAGCAGGGCCGCAACAAATGGCATTTTTCGACATTGCTGATCCCAACCCGGCCAGCGAAGGGCTGGCCTGTACTGAGGCGTGTCACTCCGACCATACACCCAACAACGACACGACACCGAATACACCGGGTGACCACTACGACCTCCTCTACGAGGCCAACGCCGCGCTGGACATCTCCCAGCACCGGAACCTCCCGAAAGACGCCACCTACAAGGACTGTCTCCGGTGTCATGCCGTGAATTCCCAGCCGAGTGACCAGCTCGATGTCGACGCGACGAACCTGCGAGAGGTGCTGCACCCCATCCACATGACGAGCAGTCACTTCGAGGGGTCCTGCTTCCAGTGTCACACGGTGAAGGGCAAGGCACCAGGGAGCCTCAGTTACCAGTTCCTCAATAAGTCGGCATAGGTTTCGACCCGCGGAATTTTTTACGTCGTGTTCGGAACCCGGCGAACGTACATCGATTTCCGTTCACGTAAAGCCGGAGCACTCTCACTCTGTACCCATCACTGTCGACGTCAATGTGAGATCGAGATGGAACAATCCTCCTTACAGGGTCAGGCTACGGAACACGTCCTCGAGGAACCATATCCGGCTTGCGAGAGTGCCGCGATGGGACCCCCGAGTTCGCCAGATCCATTGGCTAAGGACAGGGTAACGACGCCCCTCAGATTTCACACCTCCGTATCGGCAGTCCCGTATAGTCGGACGACTCCGACGCCCCACCAACGCGGGTGGTGGATCGATCAGCGAGGTATCTGAGGTGCGGTGGCGACTTCTCCATCTCGTTTTCTCCCTGGCCCCCATTCGACATTCCCGTTCGGCTCAACTTCGCACCTCAACTTCGCACATCGAGAAAGAGTTGATCGAACTCCGCCATGCTCTGGTTGATGGCGCGGTCACTCTGCTCGCGAACCCAGGCGACGAGATTGAAGGTGGCTTCCACGAGCGAGACCTCCCATTCAGCCCGCAACGAGGTGGCTTGCTGGCGGATCGATTCGGAGACGCTCTCCGGAGGACGGAGCCTGAGCAGACTGTCGGCCAGGATGACCAGCTGTCAGTGGCGGCGAACGCTGGTCGAGCGCTGTGCCTCGCAGTCCGCAAAGCCGAGGTCCCGCTTCGATTCCCTGAAGAACGGCGTGATCCGCCAGCGATACCCGTCGGAGGTGATGACGTGTGCCTTCGACGCAGCCCCCTCGTTCGTCACGAGATGGCCGACCGGCCCCCTGTGAAACCCACCCTCGCCCCTGCTATTGCATTTGTATTGGTGGCGCTCGCCGAACTCCTCGTCGGGAAGCCCTGCCTATCGGAGTACCGGAAACCGTATCTCTCCCCAGAACCACTGACAATACTTGTGCAGTACAATCAGCTACCTCACTACCAAACCCAAACGCCCAGGTATGGGCGTGATGAGGTTCTGATTTATGCCCGGGGAGGGCTTCGAACCCTCGACCTCCGCATGTCCCAGGATCGAGGCTCGGCGGGCCTCCGGACATGGGGGCCACCTGATTGGCGGCCGCACCGAAGCTCGGAACCCTATGAGTGCGGCGCTATGACCAGCTAAGCCACCCGGGCTCAGGCCGGGGTAAGCGGGTCCACCCCTTGAACCTTTGTAATTCCGGCGGCTGGACCCACCGGGTTTATCATTGCGGGGCGGTAGCTGAGCCATATGGAGGTTCCGACGCTGGTGGCCGACGCCCTCGGGGACGAGGAGGTGGCGGCCCACGTTCCCCTCAATGGCGAGGATGGCCTCTTCGTGACCCGGACCCGCACCATCCACTACCGGTCGGAGGGCCTGATCAGCGACGAGTCCGTGGACGCGTACCCACACGATGCCGAGCGGGTCGAGGTCGGCGAGGGGCGTCGGAAGGCCACGATACGGCTCGATTACGGGACGGGGGGCGTCGAGGAGTTCTCGGTCCCCTCGCGCACCGTCGACGATGCGCTCCACCCGGTCCTGGCGGGGGTATTGAGTGCGGCAGGGGTGACCGAGGCCGGCGAGACCGTAAAGCGGACCTTCCGGTTCAGCGAACTCACCCTGGTCGTCACGAGCGCCCGCATCGTCAAGCACATCGGCTCCGCGGTCTGGGACCGGGAGTACGAGGAGGTCCCCTTCGAGGCGCTGCGGGGGTACGACGTCGAGGAGGGGAGTGTCGCCTCGCAGATCGTCCTCACGACGGACGACCGCATGGAGCGGATCAAGGCACCGACGGAAGCCTTCCGGGAGGTCGAGGAGACGGTCCGGGAGGCCATCTACGAGTACTTCGACGTGACGACCGAGGAGGAGTTCGAGCGTGTGGTGGGCGGTGCCGAGACGGAGGACGTCGGGGAGCCGGATGCGACCACGGAGACCGGCGAGGTCTCCTTCGAGGGCGGTGTCGATCCCATCGGTGCGAGCCGGACCGGATCGGAGGAGCCCGACGAGGCCGATTCGGCGTCCGTCCCGGAGGCCGCAGAGGAACTCGAGGAGAGCGGCTTCACCGCCGCCACGACGAAGGTCCAGGCGCCGGTGGACCCCGACGAGCTTCGAACCGAGCTCGACCGGATGGAGGAGGCTCTCGAGGAGCAGCGGGCGCTCATCGAGCGACAACTCGAGCGCATCGAGGCCCTCCGAGAGCACCTGTCCGGGGAGTAAGGCGCGGGCGCTCTCGTTCGTCCCAGACAGTATACCTGCCCCATCGCCTCGAGGCTATATTTCAGGCTCTTCCCCCGGAAACCGGGGGGATACGTGAGCATCGTAATCGGAGAGTCGGCGGAGTCGTGGACCAGCCACTCGATCACCGACTCCAGTCTTCCCCCGAAAGGTCCCACCTGCGAGGGGGGGGGGTACTGACTCCCCTGGCGGCTCACCCCTTTCCGTCATTCTCTGCCCGT
>JBDGRH010000011.1:0-3713 GCA_042218225.1 Halodesulfurarchaeum sp.
CGGTTCAAATCCGCACTGGCCCATGCACCTTTTTGCTCGTCGGGTGCGCTTGCGCGCACCACTCCTCGCAAAAATCTGCACCAAAAACCCTCCTCGCGTCCGGCGCGGGTCCTCCGGACCACGCGCCGGCCGCTCGTCGGGCCGCGAGCGCGTCCGCGCTCGCGGTGAACCGCCTCGGTCGGGTTCTCCGAACCGCTCCCTCGGCGGATGCTTGAAGCGGTTGGTCGCGGCTTCGGCTTCGGGTGAGTGAAGGAGGTTTCCGCGTACATTGAATGGGACCGAGCCGGCAGAATCTCCCAGTTGGGTCTCCTCTCGTATCAGGCAAATTTGAGGTTTTCCTGGATCGATACTATCGGTCTCAGAAGGGGGAACACCTGGTGGAGCTCCACTGGAAACACCGCGAACCCCCCGTTGAGTGTCCACCATACCGGTCCCGCGAGGCAAGGATCACTATCCTTCCCCACAGGCAACAACGTGGCGGCGACCCTCACTCCTCCACCGGCAGCTCGAACTGCTCGCACTCCACCGGGGCGGAGAGCACCACGCTCGTGTTGCTCTCCTTGATGTCCTCGTCGGCGAGCAGGTCCTTGATGAGGTGGTTCATGTTGTCCGTGTCCTCGAACTTCCCGATGGCGATGATGTCGTGATCGCCCGTCACCTCGTACACGGCCGTCATCTGGGTCTTCGCCTCGAGTCGGTCGGTGATATCGGGCAGGGCCGATCCCTCGACCTTGAGCTGGAGGATGGCCGTCACGTCGTAGCCCAGCTCGTTGTAGTCGATGATCGGGGTGTACCCGTCGATGACGCCGTCGCGCTCGAGGTCCTTCAGGTGGTTCGAGACGGTCGTGACGGACACGTCGAGGTCCTCCGCGAGGCTCCGGAGGCTCGCCCGGCCGTCGCCCAGCAGTGCGTTGATGAGCTTCGCGTCGAGGTTCTCGTACGTCATACCACCTACTGCCCACCCAGGGTATTATAATTTTACGAATGTCCAGTTTTCGAACGAGTTTCGCAGAATTGCTCTAACCGGTAGGGCTTTTATACCTAGCCTCTTGAGACGAGATGTCAAAAGCGATGACGAATGGCGAAACACATCCCGACGGCGGACTCGCTCCGGCGGAGCAGGAGGTGCTGGAGCGCATCGAGGAGGAGAACATCGACTTCCTCCGGCTCCAGTTCACGGACATCCTGGGGACGGTCAAGAACGTCTCCATCCCGGCGAGCCAGGCGGAGAAGGCGTTCACGGAGGGCATCTACTTCGACGGGTCCTCCATCGAGGGGTTCGTGCGCATCCAGGAGTCGGACATGCGCCTGGAGCCCGACCCCGCCACGTTCGAGACGCTGCCCTGGCGGCGCACCGACGATGGGACCGCCGCCCGCCTCATCTGTGACGTCTTCGACACCACGACGGGCGAGCCGTTCACCGGCGACCCGCGGGCGGTTCTCAAGCGGGCCCTCGACCGGGCAGCGAGCATGGGTTTCACTCTCCACGCCGGGCCCGAGCCCGAGTTCTTCATCTTCGAGAAGAACGAGGAGGGGCGTGCGACGACCCAGACGCACGACGTCGGGGGATACTTCGACCTCGCCCCGAAGGACCTCGCCTCGGACATCCGCCGGGAGATCATCTACAACCTCGAGGCCATGGGCTTCGAGATCGAGGCGAGTCACCACGAGGTGGCGGAGGGCCAACACGAGATCGACTTCAAATACGCCGACGGGCTGACCACGGCCGACAACATCGCCACGTTCCGGGCGGTGGTGCGCGCGACGGCGGAGCTCCACGACCTCCACGCGACGTTCATGCCCAAGCCCATCGCCCACATCAACGGCAGCGGGATGCACACCCACCTCTCGCTCTTCGAGGCGGACGGCGAGAACGCCTTCTACGACCCCGACGACGAGTTCGAGCTCTCCGAGACCGCCTACCAGTTCCTGGCCGGCGTCCTGGAGCACGCCCCGGCCATCACGGCGGTTGCGAACCCGACCGTGAACTCCTACAAGCGGCTCGTTCCGGGGTACGAGGCACCCGTCTACGTGGCCTGGAGCGACGTCAACCGCTCCGCGCTCATCCGGAAGCCGGCCGCGCGGATCCCCGATGCGGCCCGCATCGAGCTCCGCTCGCCAGATCCGTCCTCGAACCCCTACCTGGCACTCGCGGTGATGCTCCAGGCCGGACTGGACGGGATCGAGAGGGGCCTCGAGGCGCCCGAGCCGGTCCGGGAGAACATCTACGAGTTCGACGAGGAAAAACGCGAGGAGTACGGCATCGAGACCCTCCCCGGGAGCCTGGGAGAGGCCATCACCGCCCTCGAGGCGGACGATGTCATCAAGGACGCCCTCGGCTCCCACGTCGCGGAGAAGTTCATCGAGGCGAAGACCCAGGAGTTCGCGGAGTACAAGGCCGAAGTCTCGGAGTGGGAGCTGGATCGGTACCTCGAGACGTTCTGAAAGGGAGGTCAGGTCCTCCCTCCCCGGGGGGTTTGCGCTGCGGGGCGTGTTGCGGGCGAGACCGGTCGTTACGTCCACTGTCCCGGCCGGACGGGCGCTATGGGATGACGGCACCCCACTGACCGAAAGACCTGCCCGGACGGACAACCAAGATCGAGGTATGAATTCGTCCCCGGACGATGAGTCCCCGGACGAGTCTTCCCCAACCGACCATCCTCCGGAAGCGCCACTTTCGGACACTCGCCGCCAGGAGCTGCTCGACCGGATCCAGCGCCACACCGCGACCGTGGGGGAGCGGATCCCGGAGACGATCGATATCGACGGCGAACCCTTCCCCCTCCGGGAGTTCGTCTGGGAGACCAAGAAACAGGGGACCGTGCCACCGGACCGTCGAGACGAGGTGCAGGCCGTGCGCGAGCGCCTGCAAAACGAGCGCGAGCGACGCCGCAACCGGCTTCGAACCGAGGAGCTGACCCGCGAAGAGGGCGAGGGGCTCGCCGCCGCGATCGTGGGCATCGACCGGGCGGTCACGGCACTCTCCAATCTCTACCCGGTGGACATGGCCGAGCGGAGCCAGGCAGAATACGTCGAGGGGAACCGCCGGTGGGTGGCGTTCGTGGACCGGCTGGTCGACTGACCGACGGCGCGTCTATGGAGAGCGACCAGGCCCATTATACAATGCGATGGGAGAGCAGGGTCCCGAGCAGTCCGGCGCTCGCGGCCAGTCCCAGCGTCACCGGGATGCTCGAGGCCGAGAGCCGGAGACCGAGCCAGAGAAGGAGCAGACCTGTCGCCACGCCCGCAATGACATCCACGAGGAAGTGCACGCCCAGCAGGACCCGGGTGGCACCGATGACGATGACGCCCCCGGTTGCGATGGCAAGTCGGCGACGGCGAGTGGACACCTCGGCCAGGGTGGCAGTCCCGAAGAGGACCGCCGTGGTGGCCGTCGCGTGGCCGCTCGGGAACCCGAACCCGCTCTCGGGCACTCGATGGAGGGCTGGCGGCGGCCGCGGGACGGCGAGGAGGGACTTCACCAGCGTGATCCCTCCGATGGCGAAGAGGGCCACGCTGGCCAGACGGATGGCATCCGCGCGGCTCAGGGCGCGGGCCCGATAAGCCAGGAGCGCCCCAACCGGTGTCGCCACCGTGAGAAACCCCGGGCTTCCCAGGAAGGTCAGCACGGCGAGGACGGGGACGAGGATGTCTGGAACCGCTCCGGAGAGCGCCCGCGTGACGCCCAGGTCCCTCATGACCGGTCCCAGGTC
>JBDGRH010000118.1:0-3710 GCA_042218225.1 Halodesulfurarchaeum sp.
GCGGTCACTATTACATATTTCCCGACTGCAAACACCTACCTGCGTCCCACCAAACCACCTTCACTCCTCCTTCCCTCGCTCCATCCCCTCCTTGAACCCCAGCACCGTCCGGCGGATGAGGAGGTAGATGAAGAAGAAAAAGACCAACAGCGCGGCGAGCATCCCGTAGAAGACGGGACCCACGTCGACCATACCGGGACATCTCAACCGACGGCAAAAACCGTTTCGTCGGCGGCCAGCGACCGAAAAAGCTGATACGTATGAAACACGAACTCGGTCGCATGTCCGGTCTGCTGCCCTCCCCCTCCGAGGTCAAGCCCCCGGAGGGTGAACCCCGCGTCATCGGCGTGGACGAGGAGGAGGCGGACGATCTCCTCTCCGCGCTGTCCTCCGAGACCGCGCGCTCGCTCCTCGCCGAGATCCACGAGAAGCCAGGGACGCCCTCCACCCTGGCCGACCGAACCGACACCTCCCTCCAGAACGCCCAGTACCACCTGGAGAAGCTCGAGTCGGCGGACCTCATCGACGTCATCGACACCCGCTACTCCGAGAAGGGCCGGGAGATGAACGTCTATGGGGCCCAGGACGCGCCCGTCGTCCTCTTCGCGGGCTCCGAGGAGCACGGCCAGGACGTCCGCTCCGCCCTCACCAGTCTCATCGGGGGGGTGGGAGTCGTGGGCCTCGGGGCGGTTCTCGTCCAGGAGCTGTTCGGTCGCGGCATCGGCGCCCTCCTCGGCATCGGCGGGGGTGGCGGCGCTGCGCCCGCCCCCGCTACCACCGAGGAACAGATGATGGCGGCCCAGGACGTCAACATGACGACGACCGTGGCGAAGACGATGACCGAGGAGTCCTACGAGATCGCCGCCGCCACGGAGCAGGCCGCTGGGCTGCCACCGGGGATCCTCTTCTTCGTCGGGGGCATCCTCGCGCTCGGCGTGATGAGCGTCATCTGGTACGCCCGTGGGTAAAACGCCCGTTTGAGCTTACACCGGGTATTTGACATCTCGACCCGTCGGTGTGCCTGCAGGCCCGACGGGCACCCCGCCCCTGTCGGGCCCGCACTGCCACCGCCCCTGCCGCCATCCCCGCCCGCTGTCCGCTCCATCCCCGCTTTTCACCGTCGGCCCTCCAGGTCGAACCCGGTGCGGACAGCCCCCTTCCCCGTGACCACCTCGACGGAGACACCGCCGTCGCGCGCGGTGAGCTCCAGGTGGGTCGGCTCCCCACCCCGCGGTTCCGCATGACTCCCGGGATTCAACAGGATTGGCGTCCCGGACCGATCCACGTGTGGGCGATGGGTGTGCCCGAAGACGACGACGTCCGCCCCTCGCTCCCGTCCGAAGAAGCGCAACCCCGTCTCGCCCCCGCGTTGTCGGTGTGTCACCGCGAATCGGAGCCCACCCGCCTCGAACGTCGTGGCGGCGGGGAGCCGGTCGACGACCGGGGGCGCGTCGGCATTGCCGTGAACCCCGAGGAACGAACGGCTCACGGACTGGAACTTGTCCAGCACGGCGGCCGTGACGAAATCCCCGCAGTGGATCACCTGCTCGGCCGCCCTGACCCCCTCCGCCAGGCGGCCCGAGAGCCCGGGTCGCTCCCTCGCGTGGGTATCCGACAGGACGACGATCATGGCGTGGTGTTCGTCCGATCCGGTGGTGTAGTTTCGGGATGGATCGCTGCCGGGCGGGCGCAATGGGGGGACATTTCATCCAATTCAAATTCCCGAAGGGCTGCGTCATCAACTCACGTCGAGGATAGCATGGTCTAGCTGACCTGAGATGTGCAGCGTACTCTCTTTAGGGTGACAGCTCGCCTGAGCGCCATCGGCAGGCTGCAGTAGTGAACGCAGCAACCCGGACCGCCACGAGATGGAAGCCCTCGGCTGGCTGCAGGATAGAACGCAGTACACAAGACCACCGCACCCGTGAGACAGAAGCGGGTTGCGAGCCCCGTGATCGAAGCCTCTGGGAGCTTTCGATTGGCTTCGATCCAGGGATTTCAATACAATACTGTGGCGGGTCGTTCGGGGGTCTGTACGCCGATAAATCTGTATATAACTGCAGGGAGAGGTGTCAATAGGGGCGATCGAACACCAGAGGGCGGCCGAACACCAGACGGCGACCGACCACCAGAGGGCGATCGAACACCAGAGGGCGATCGAACACCAGAGGGCGATCGAACAGCACCGGCCATATCCACTATCCCACCGAGTCATCCCCGCACCCAGGCCCCGGCGATTCGACCGGTTGAGTGTCGTAGCCTACAAATGCGAGGGCATAGTAAGCGGGTCACATGAAGGTCGCCGACGCGATGACCCCCCGGGCCGAGGTGGTCAGTGTCACCCTCCCGGGGACCCGCGATGACGTTCTCGAGTATCTCCAGGAGCGACGGTTCTCCTCGGTCCCGGTCGTCAAGGAGACGGACGACGGCGAGCAGTATCGTGGGCTCGTCTCCCGCGAGAGCCTGATCGAGGACCCCGACGAGGACCAGCTCGCCCTCCTCATGGAGGACGTGCCGACCACCACCAGCGACGCCAGCATCGTCGAGGTGGCGCGGCTCATGGTCGAGACCGACACCCGACGCGTGCCGGTGGTGGACGAGGGAGCCCTCGAAGGGATCATCACGGTGACGGACGTCGTCCGGGCCATCGCCGACGGGGAGGTCGACGGTGACGTCGAGGTTGGCGGCCTCGCCAGGCGTGACGTGAACACCACATACGAGGCCACGCCGCTGCCGGTGGCGGAGCGCGAGATCTCCTTCGCGAACGTGCCCTACGCGGTTGTGCTCGACGACGAGGGGGAGATGGCGGGCATCATCACCGAGGTCGACATCATCGAGGTCGCCGAGGTCGTCGAGGGCGAGGACGCCACGGGGGAGAGCATCGCCAACCAGGACGACGAGTGGATGTGGGAGGGCATCAAGGCGGTGGGCAACCGCTATCTCCCCACCCGGAACGTCGAGATCCCCGACCGGCCGGTCTCGGAGTTCATGACGACCGACGTGGTGACCGTTCCGGGGGGACGCACGGCTCAGGAGACCGCCCGCATGCTCCTGAACGACGACATCGAGCAGATCCCGCTCGTCAGCGGGGACGAGCTCGCCGGCATCGTCCGGGACATCGACCTCCTCGCGGGCCTATGAGACGGCTCGTCGAGCTGGCCAAGCGCCGGGGATTCTTCTTCCCGACCGGTGAGGCCTACGGCGGCGTCTCCGGCTTCTACACGTACGGTCCCCACGGCGCAGCGCTGAAGGCGAACATCGAGGACGCCTGGCGGGAGCGCTTCGCGGTGGCCGAGGGCCACCCCGAGATCGACGCGCCGACCATCCTCCCCGAGGCGGTCTTCGAGGCCTCGGGCCACCTCGAGACCTTCGACGACATGCTGGTGACCTGTGCCGAGTGCAGCGAGAGCCACCGGGCCGACCACCTCGTGGAGGACCACACGGCGATCGAGGATGCCGAGGCCCTGGCGATCCCCGAGATCGAGGAGCTGATCCGGGAGCACGACCTCCAGTGTCCGACCTGTGGGGCGGCGCTCGCGGGCGAGCCGGTCGAGGACTTCAACCTCATGTTCGAGACCGGCATCGGCCCGGGGAGCGGCCAGCGGGGGTTCATGCGGCCGGAGACCGCCCAGGGCATCTTCGTGGAGTTCCCCCGGCTCAAGGAGTACGCCCGCGGGCAACTGCCCTTCGGCGTCACCCAGATCGGGCGG
>JBDGRH010000228.1:0-3700 GCA_042218225.1 Halodesulfurarchaeum sp.
GGGGGTGCTCACGGGTCGCTTCGGTCTCACGGGTCGCTCCGCTTCGCGGCTCGCTCCGCTCACCGCTCAGCCCTTCGGCGGCGCCCTCGCTCCGCTCGGTTGCCGCCGAACGAGCGAGCGGGGAGCTGGAGACGACCAGAGAGTCTCCGAACGGTCGAACGGGAAGCGTAGCGACCCGTGAGACCGGAGCAACCCGCGAGCCACCCGGGTCGAGCGCCGGGGGCTTTCGGGCGTCTACGTCTCACTTCCGTCTCACTCCATGAGCGCCCGGGGGCTTTCGGGAATCTACGTTCCGGGAAGGACAGTTTCGAAGGGTGCCCGGACGCCTTCTGGAGTCTACACTCCAGAGATCAATTCCCCAGGGAGCCACTCTCCAGAGACATTGTATATTGCGGGTGGATTCCAACGATCTGTGTAGCAACACGGCAGTGATACTGCAGCTCCGAAACCACTGTTCCCGTCTCTGAGAATACACACGACCCGGTTTTCGACTCCATCATCCTCTTCCGACAACACCAGCCCTGCCGACAGGGAACGGTTTAGGGACCCCAGTCACGTAGGCCGACTGGATGGATCGGGAGGCGCGCTGGCGCCGGTATCGCCCGGGGGAGACGGAGATCGCGGTTCTCGTCGCCGGGATCACCAGCATGGGCCTCGAGATCCTGGCCGGGCGGATGATCGCGCCACAGTTCGGCAGCAGCATCTACACCTGGGGCAGCATCATCGGGGTCTTCCTCGCCGCCCTGAGCCTGGGATACCACCTCGGCGGGCGGCGGGCGAAGCACCGGGCCACCACCGGCGAGCTCGCGACCCTGCTGCTGTGGGCCGCAGCGTACGTCGCCTTCGTCCTCTTCGCGGGCAACGTCCTCCTCCGGGTCTCCTCCGCGCTCCCCGTCCCGGCGCGATTCGCCCCGCTCGTTCCCGTGGCCCTCCTCTTCGGGCCGCCGGTGTACCTCCTGGGATTCATCAGCCCGTACGCGGCGGAGCTCTCGAGCACGGAGAGCACCGGGGAGGCCTCCGGCCGGGTCTACGCCCTGGGCACCACCGGCAGCATCGCCGGGGCGTTCGGGACCACCTTCCTCCTCATCCCTTCCCTCTCCATCGATCTGATCGGCCTGGTGTTCGGCGTCCTCCTCGTCGGCACGGCGGCCCTCCTGGCATTGCCCCCGCTCTCCGGGAAGCGAATCGGACAGCTGCTCGTCGTCGCGGTGCTCCTGCTCGCGGCGGTTGCCGGGGGCTCCCTGGGGGTGACGGTCCCCGGGGAGGTAGTCTACGAGACCCAGACGCCCTATCAGCACCTCCAGGTCGTCGACCGGGGGGACGTCCGGACGCTGTATCTCGACGGCCAGCCCCACAGCGCGATGGATCTGGACGATCCGAACCGCCACGTGTTCACCTACACCCGCTACTTCCACCTGGCCTTCCTCTTCACCGAGGACGTCGACCGGGTCCTGTTCATCGGGGGCGGCGGCTTCACCGGCCCGAAGATCTTCGCCCGGACGTACAACGTCACCGTCGAGGTCGCGGAGATCGACCCCACCGTCGTGCGGGTGGCCAAGGAGTACTTCGGCGTGAAGGAGGACGGGGACCTCCGGATCCACGTGGTCGGTGGGCGGCAGTTCCTCCAGGAGACCGACCGGACCTACGACGTCATCGTCCTCGACGCGTACAAGAAGGACAAGGTCCCCTTCCAGCTGACCACCGTCGAGTTCATGCGCCTCGCGAGTGCCCACCTCGACGAGGACGGCGTCCTCCTCGCGAACGTCATCTCGGCCCCCAGCGGACCCGGCTCGGCATTCTTCCGGGCGGAGTATAAGACCATCTCGCAGGTCTTCCCGCAGGTTCACGCGTACCGGACCACCGGCGGTGGTGGGGTGCAGAACATCGAGATCGTCGCCACGAAGCGCGCGGACCGCCTCTCACCCGGGGAGCTCCGGTCGCGGCTCCGCAGACGCCACATCGGGTACGACCTCGAGGAGGCCATCGACCGGCGGGTCGGCGACGTCCGGACCGCGGACGTGCCGGTCCTCCGCGACGGGAAGGCGCCGGTCGAGGCACTTCTCGACCCGATGCTCGGCCGGAAGTACGTCATCGAGGGCCCGGGTGGGGAGAACTGGACGGAGCGGCCGGTCGGAAGTTACCGGACGGAGGGGCCTGTCGGGAGTTACCAAACCCCGGTGGTGGGGTCGTAACGTGGAGGAGCGATCGCCTCAGGCGAAGTCGTCGAGGCCGGCTTGCGTCTCCTCCTGGTCCGGCTCGACCGGCTCGATGACGGCCTGGCTGTCGTTCGCGGGGTCGTTCACCGCCCGGGAGACAGGGAATGCCTCGAGGTCCCCTCCCGTATACGGATCGAGGAGGTCCTCGGCCGTCCCTCCGTTGCCCGCGAGCCACTCCCGCTCTCGGTCCGGGGGGAGGACCACGGGCATGCGGTCGTGGATGGGCTCGAGCAGGTCGTTGGCGTCGGTCGTGAGGATGGTGACGGTGTCGAGGGCCTGGACGTCGGCGTCATCCTCGCCGCCATCCTCCCAGTGCTCCCAGAGGCCGGCGAGGGCGAATGGCTCCTCGTCCGGTTTTTCGATGCGGTATGGTTGTGAGCCCCCGCGCTCGCGGTCCTGCCACTCGTAGAACCCGTCCACGAGCACGAGGCAATGGCGCTCCTCGAAGGCGTCTCTGAACATCGGGCTCTCCCTCGCAGTCTCAGAGCGGGCGTTGATGGGGCGGTGGGTTCTCTCGGGGGTGTCGGCCCAGGACGGGAGAAAGCCCCACTCCAGGAGGTCGATGGTGTCGGGCGCGTCGCCCGTGATCACTGCCAGGTCGTCGAACGGGGCGATGTTGTACCGGGAGGGAAGCGACCCCTCGTAGGTCGCATCGAAGCGCGACTCGACGACGGCCTGGGGCAGGAAGAGGGAGGTCCGCCCGCACATGCTCCATGGCAGGTGACCCGTCCCCTTAACACCTCAGGCCGGGGGACGGGCCGGCCGGGTGTCCTGACCAAATTTGGAGCAAGACACCGCGTGATCCCGGCCAGAACCTTCATGCGAATCACTCCCATACTAGACGGCCATGATCACGCTCTCGGCGGCGGACGTCATGTCGGCCCCGGTCGAGACCGTGACGGCCTCGACGACACTCCGGACGGTCGCCGAGCGCATGACCGAGACGGGTGTGGGCTCGGTCGTCGTCACGAACGAGGCCGATGAGCCGACCGGCATCGTCACGCGGACCGACCTGGTCGCCGCGATCGCGGCGGACGATGTCTCCACGTCGGATCCCATCTCCCGGTACGTCGGCGGCTCCCTCGAGACGGTCCGGCGGGACACCGACCTCCAGGACGTGGCCGCCCGGATGCGGGAGGCCGGCATCAAGCACCTGCCGGTGGTCGACGAGGCGGGTGTCCTCGTGGGGATGGTCACGACCTCGGACCTCCTCGGGTACGTCAGCAGGGCGGCGATCCCCCGGGATGGGCCGCCGGGGGAGGACTGAGATCGCGGGTTCGAGGTCTGGAGGGATACTATCTATAGTGGGAAGGGACCGCTCCGAGCCGTGACTTCCCTTGCCGTCTTTTCATTTCGTCTCGTCGGACAGCCCACCGAACGCTCAACTGCAGGATTATTCACTGTCATAGATTTCAAGCCCGCCGAACGCCCCGGCCACTCATAGGGTGAGACGGAAGTGAGACGTAGACGCCCGAAAGCCCCCG
>JBDGRH010000069.1:0-3591 GCA_042218225.1 Halodesulfurarchaeum sp.
GTTCAAATCCGGGGTGGTCCGCACTCCAGAGTGGAATCACCGCCCTCGCACACGCTTCGCGGTGCTCGGGCGGGTGATGTCGTTGAAGTGGGACCGCCCGGATTTGAACCGGGGTCACGAGCACCCAAAGCTCGAAGGATACCAAGCTACCCTACGGTCCCGCACCACCCAGTACCGAGGGCCGGGCAAAGAGGGTTGCGCTTCTGCACCCGACCCGGAAACCGCTCACAGCCCACAAAAGTCCACACCCACCGCAAACCCACCGCAAACCCACCTAAATCCACGCAAATCCACGCCAACCGCGGTTGACCGACGGAAGGGCTTTTCTCCTGCCCGACGTATCCCCGCCCACAATGGTCACCCCCATCGAGATCGGACTCCTGCTCGCCGTCGCCGCCCTGGCTTTCGGAGCCTACGTCGTGATCAAGGTGGTCAAACCGTTCATCGTGAACGCCGTCGTGGGGCTGGTGGTCCTCCTCATCGCCGGTTTCCTCGGGTTCCCCGTCGACGTCACCCCCATCGTCGTCCTCGTCGTGGCTGTTGGGGGCGTCCCGGGAGCGCTGCTCGTCCTCCTGCTCGCCTACTTCGGCGTCCTCTTCCATCCCGCGATGCTGGGCGTGCCGCTTGCCTTCTAGAACCTTCTAGAATATGGAAACGGGAGCGGACTATCCGGCGGTCATCTCGCATCCACGAGGCAAATCCGTTGCGTGACCGACGCTCGAGAGGCGGGCCTCACTCCGACTCGCGCAGCTCCAGGTCCGCGATGATGTCGAAGGGATCGGTCCCCTTCCGGACGTGATCCAGGATCCAGAACGCCTCGGTCGGCTCGAGGAAGTGTCGGGTGACGACGCGACCGAGGGGCGTCGGCTCCAGCCCGTCGATGAACCCGTACTCGATGAGCTTCCCGAGGGCCTGCTTCGTGGGGATCTCCCCGAGCATCCGGTCGTTCAAGCGCTTGGCCGCCCGCCCGCCGACGGCCACGTTCGCCAGCGTCTCTTCGATGGCGGCGGACTCGTCGTAGTGAGCCACGACCGGCTCCATCTCCCCCTTGAGGAGCGTGAACGCCACTTCGTCCTCGGTGGCCTCCATGCTCCCGTGGTACACCCCGTCGGGTTCGACGAGCAGATAGACCTTCCCCCGGTCGTGATAGTCGGGACGGCCGGCGCGGCCGAGCATCTGCTCGAACTCCTGGACCGAGAGCCACTCGATGCCCATCGCGAGGGAGTCGAAGACGACCTGCGAGGCGGGGAAGTCCACCCCTGCGGCCAGCGCAGCGGTGGTCACCACCGCGGCGAGGTCCTGGTCGGCGAACTGGCGCTCGACCTCCTTCCGCCGGCTGTAATCCAGCCCGGCGTGGTACGGGGCGGACGCGTACTCCAGCCGGCGGCTGATCTCGTGGCAGCGCCGCCGCGAGTTGGTGAAGATGATGGTCTGGCCGCGATAGCCCTTCGAGGACGTCCGGTCGAATTCGCGTCGGACGAGTTTGTTCTCGATGCGTGGCTTCTCGCTCCCCTCGGCGAAGGTCACGTGACGCTCGATGGGGACGGGGCGCTCCTCGAACTCGACCAGCGTGGCATCGAGGTGGTCGGCCAGGTGGCCGGGATTCCCCACCGTCGCGGAGAGGTAGATCCACTGGGCGCCCGTATATCCCTCCTTCGAGTCCGCCCGGCGCTCGATATAGTGCTTCAAGCGGGAGATGAGCCCGTCCAGGCGGTGGCCCCGCTCCGCGTCCTGGAGGTTGTGGACCTCGTCGATGACGACCGTGCCGATGTCCCCGAGGTCCTTGCCCGTCCGGAGGGCGTGGTCGATCCCCTCGTACGTGCCGACGATGATGTCGGCGTCCGGCTCGAACGTGGCCCCGCCGCCCCGGATGCGGGACGCCCCGACCCGGATCGTGACGTCCGCCAGGTGGCCGTACTCGTCCGCGAAGGACCCGTGTTTCTGGTTCGCCAGCGCCACCAGCGGGACGAGAAAGAGCATCTTCCCCTTGCCGCTCAGGAGGCGGTGGAGCCCGGCGATCTCCCCGATCAGCGTCTTGCCCGTCGCCGTGGCGGACACGACCAGCTGGTCGTCGCCCTCCAACAGCCCCCGCTCCACCGACAGGCTCTGGACCGGGAGGAGCGTCTCGAAGCGGTCCTCGAGGAGCGCCTTGACGCCGGGATGGACGTCGAGTGCGGACACCGGCACCTCGGGGATGTCGTCGGTCGTCGCCGAGATCTCGTCGAACTTCGTGAGCTCCGGGTCGAGTTCGCCCTGGAGGAGGTTCGTGATGCGGTCGAGGTCCTGCACCTCGAGGAGCAGCTCCTCGAGGCGCTCCTGGGCGGCCGGGGTGAGCTGCCCGCTGAAGGCCAGCTCCCGCTCGAGCTCCCGCGTCGCGCAGTCCGGGCAGATGGCCTCGTCCCCGGTCTGGATCGCCGTCTCCTCGGTGATCGGCGTGTAGCGTGCCCGGTTGGCACAGAACCGGCAGGTCCGGACGGCCTGGGCCTCGAGCTGGTAGCCGTCGAGCATCTCCTGGAGCTCGCGGCGCCCCCGTCGAGTGGTCTGCTGGGAGATGCGGATGCGCGCGGCCCGGCGGGCGATCTCGACGAACTCGTCCGGCGGCCGGGGCTCCTCGTCGCTTCCCTCCTGGAGGCGGAAGCGGCCGGGTCGGGGTCCGGCCGAGGTCTCCTTCAGCTCCAGTCTGGCGCGGAAGAGGCGGCTCCCGTCGCGGCTCGCGACCACGAGATACTCGTCGCCGACCTCGTGGAGGAAGAGCGTATCCACCCGCTGGACCTGCCGTGACACGCGCCCGGCTACGCAATCGGGCTATTTCAGCCCCTCGATGGCCCGCGAGCGGTATTTTACCGGTCGGGCAGGCTCCTCGACGACCTGGGTCCTCCTCGATGACTTGGGTCTACTCGACGACCTGGATCTCGTCGTCGCCGTTCGGCACCACGCAGATGAATGCCGCCGGCTCGTCCCCCTCGTTCCGGTACCAGTGGACGGTCCCGGACGGGATGAGAAGGGAGTCACCAGGGCCGATCTCGTGCTCCTCGCCCTCGAACCCGACCACGTACTCGCCCTCGAGGACGTATTGCTCGTGCTCGACCTCGTTCGTATGCTTCGGCACGCTGGCCCCTGGCGCGAGCGTGAACCGACGCATGCGGAAGTTCGGCGCCTCCTGTGCCTCTCCGATGAGGACGCCCTTCTCGAGCCCGGGTGCGGCGTCCTGGGGCTCGTACTCGATCTCCTCCGGTCGCCTGATCATCGGTTCTGGCTCCGGCATGGGACGAGGTACGTCGGGCGTGTCCAAAGCGCCTTCGCCGGTGGGTGTGTCGGTGTGCTTGTGGGTACTCGGTGGCTCTTGTCCACGGCTGGGTCCCACCCTCCTGGATCCTTCCCTGCAGTATTATCCAATACAGCTGGACCGGGGCCGTTTGAAGGTACCCTGGCGGTCCTAGATATCATTGAACGTAGACTTTCGAAAGCCCCGGGGCGCTCCTCGGCTGCGACGTACCTTGTTCGCAGACGCCCGAAAGCCCCCGGGCGCTCTTAGACCGAGAAGATATTGGAACGTAGACGCCCGAAAGCCCCCGGGCGCTCGACTCGGGC
>JBDGRH010000087.1:0-3561 GCA_042218225.1 Halodesulfurarchaeum sp.
CACCGCACTCGGGCCACGGGCATAAAGTCCGCAGGTAAACAGTATAAAGGAGCAACCCGGGGAGGTGATTGGTCCCCCCAAGCCGATCGAATGGTTGACCGCTTTCACCTGCCAGAATACGTGTACGGGATGTAACGGGTTCACCCGCGTATCGAGAACGTCGGGTACGGAACTGTCATGAGTTGAATCCCCCGTCCGTTGGGAGAGAAGGGGGCCGAGGGACCCGCCACGAGTTGAAAGCCACCGCGCGACCGGAGCGCCCGGGGGCTTTCGGCGGTGTACGTTCCAACGATTTCGTAGCCAGTAGTGTGGTTTCGCCGGGTTCCTCTCCGCGGACGTTGGATAATGCAGTAGGCCTTTGACAAGCTATGGGCCAGCGGGGAGTAACTGAACCGACCGGATTCCCGTTCGGCATGGCCCTGGCCGGTTCTTCTACAAGCATCCGTTCGATTTGAATCCGCATTTCCGACACAGGGCTGACCCCGCCACTGTTCATCCCACTATACTTGGAGAATTGAGCCAAACACCTGGATCACTCGACCCCATCCGGAGCACCCTTGAGGGATGACGACCGAATCACCAACGAATGGAGGAGCAACTCGACGAGGCGGCGTGGCGGGGGCGGATCGAACGCTTCAGGGCTGAACACGAGGAGACCCTCCGCGACCGACTTTCTGATCCTCCGAGGCTCTCGTACTTCCCCATCGATCGCGACTTCCGGCTCCCGGCCACGCTCTCGTGGCGGTCAACGCCGGAGACGGTCTCGTTGGCCGCGAACCGGGGGCCGGACGTCGAATTCGAGCACGTCGCGTCGCTCGGCTTCGATCTTGGAGGCGACCACACTGTCCTGGCAGCGTATCGGGCACCGGGGCTCGAAGACCTCCTCGTCCCATTCCGGGATGAGACCAACGGGGTGGAGACAGCGGCCTGTGGACGATACGTCACGCTCGACGTGGAGGGGGTCGAATCCGGCAAGCCCGTCGCCCTCGACTTCAATCTGGCCTATCACCCCTTTTGCGTCCACGACGACTCCTTCGCGAGCGCCCTCCCGCCGGAGGACAATCGGGTGCACGTGGAGATCCGGGCCGGTGAGCGCCTCCCGGAACCCGACGATCGGAAGCGGGACTGACGACTCGTTTTAAAAGGCGTGTCAATGGGCGTATTACTGGGTGGATTGTGGGGTGGTGTCACTACCAGGATTGTGGGGTGGTGTCACTACCCGTTGGAGGTCCGACCTTCTTCTCGCGGGGAGAATGTGGTCAGCAGCGCTCAGGCCGGGACGTCCGCGGCCTCGAGCAGCTCCTGGTACCGGTTCCGGATGGTGACCTCGCTCACGTTGGTCACGTCGCTGACCTGGCTCTGGGTCACTTTCTGGTTCGTCAGGAGCGAGGCGGCGTAGATGGCGGCGGCGGCCAGTCCGACAGGGCTCTTTCCACTGGTCACGCCCTTCTCCTGGGCCGTCTTGAGGAGCTCCCGGGACCGGCGCTCGACCTCCTCGTTGAGGTCGAGCTCGGAGGCGAACCGCGGCACGTAGCTGGCCGGGTCCGCGGGCTGCACCTCCAGGGAGAGTTCCCGGACGATGTAGCGGTACGTCCGCTTGAACTCCATCTCGTCGATCCGGCTCACGTTCGCCACCTCGTCGAGGCTCCGCGGGGTCTGCATCTGTCGGGCCGCGGCGTACAGGGACGCGGTCGCGACCCCTTCGATCGACCGGCCCGGGAGGAGGTCCTCCTGGAGGGCCCGCCGATAGATCACGGACGCTGTCTCGCGGACCTCCTTGGGGAGGCCGAGGGCCGAGGCCATGCGCTCGATCTCGCCGAGGGCCTGCTTCAGGTTGCGCTCCTTCGAGTTGCGCGTCCGGAACCGCTCGTTCCAGGTCCGGAGGCGCTGCATCTTCTGGCGCTGGCGGCTGGAGAGGGCACGACCGTAGGCGTCCTTGTCCTGCCAGCCGATGTTGGTCGAGAGCCCCTTGTCGTGCATCATCTGTGTCGTCGGCGCACCGACGCGGGACTTCTGGTCTTTCTCCTGGGAGTCGAACGCCCGCCATTCGGGGCCGTGGTCGATCTCGTCCTCCTCGACCACCAGGCCGCAGTCGGCACAGACAGTCTCGCCACGCTCCTCGTCGATGACGAGGTTGCCGCTGCACTCGGGACAGACCTCGATCTCCGACTCGCTCTCCGTGGTTTCACCGACCTGATTGCGCTGCCGTTCGCTGGAGTAGGTGCGTATCGTGGTATCGCTCATGATGGATGGGGACCAGGAAGGGGAAGCTTTAAGCGTCCTTCCCGAAGTTCCTTGAGGATGAGTTAGACCGAAATACACTTAAATGTTTCGCAATTTTCCATCACGATTGTTCACAAGAATTGCCGTGATAGACGGCCGAAACTGGTAAAATTCGCTGCTTTTGGGTCCCCTAGGAATGTGTGGATGTTTACCACAGACCCACGAAGGCCTTTTAGCTTTGTCGGTCCTCGGGGTGCCGATCGTGACGATCCGGGAGGAACTGACGCACCGCTCGCGGATCTTATCCAATCGACCGTAGCGGATCTTCCCCAACCGACCGGTGTGTATTTTCCCGAATGAGTCCTGAACATTCCCAGGTCGATGGGAAATCAAGCACCGCATCGCCCGCTGGTCGATGCCTCCTCACCCATATCGCTAATGGCCCCGGGGCACCGAGCTACCCCCATGGATTTCGCCGAAACCCGGGTCATCGGAATGGTACACCTCGATCCCCTTCCGGGCAGTCCGCGCCACGGGGAAACCCGGGAGGCCATCCGTGAACGGGCCCTCTCCGATGCACGAACTCTGGAAGAGGAGGGAGTTGACGGGGTCCTCATGGAGAACTTCGGAGACACCCCCTATCATCCGGATTCGGTTCCGAAGCACGTCGTCGCCGAGCTCACCGCCATCGGGCGGGCCCTCCAGGACGCCCTGACCGTCCCCCTCGGCGTCAACGTCCTCAGGAATGACGCCGTGGCGGCCCTGTCCGTGGCCGCCGCCGTGGAGGCGGACTTCATCAGGGTGAACGTTCACACCGGCGTCCGGGTGACGGACCAGGGGATTCTCGAGGGTTCGGCGCACGAGACGCTTCGCCTCCGGGATCGCCTCTCGGCCGACGTGGACATCTGGGCCGACGTGGACGTGAAACACTCGACTGCCATCGGCGACCGGCCCCTCTCGGAGCGGATCGACGACCTCGTCACCCGAGGGTTGGCGGACGCGGTGATCGTATCCGGTTCCAGGACAGGATCCCCGCCCTCGACGGACACACTCTCGGAGGCCCGCGCCGCCCTCGGCGACCCGGGTACGGTCCCGCTCGTCGTCGGAAGCGGCGTGACCCCCGAGACTGCCCGACCGCTGCTCGACATCGCGGATGGCGCCATCGTGGGAACCTCGCTCGAGGAGGGTGGCGACCCCGGTTCCCCGGTCTCCCCAGAGCGGGTGTCGGCCCTCCTCTCCGCGATCGAGTGACCCCCCTCATGGGGCCGTTCAGAGTCAGGAACGGACTCTGGCACCCTCCGCGAATGTGGGCGACGGACGCCCATCAGTCACCCGTCG
>JBDGRH010000006.1:0-3560 GCA_042218225.1 Halodesulfurarchaeum sp.
CCCAGGAAGAACACCCCGTCGTAGACGATCACGAACCCGATGAAGGCGAGCATCGGGGGAAGTGTGGCGAGCACCGGGGCGAACTGCAATACCGCTCCGAGATTCGACACGAGGGCGTTGTACGTTCCGTGGATGAGGACCGCGATGAGCAACCCTTTCACCACGATCGGGCCCCGATTCTCCGGATTGAACTTGGCCAGGCCGAGGTAGTACCCGGCGAACGCCGAGTAGATGACGTGACCCGGGCCGGCGAAGCTCCGGATCGCCGCGGTCTGGGCCGTCGACTGCAGAAGGACGGTCGTGCCCATCCCCGCGGCCTGGAGGTACTCCTGGGTGATGTACATCGAGTTCTCGATCGCGGCGAACCCCAGCCCGGCCATCGCGCCATAGACCGCCCCGTCGATGACCGCATCGAAGTTCGCAGAGCGGAACGCGTGCACCCGAACCGCCAGCCACTTCACCGTCTCCTCGATGGGCGCGACGATCAGATAGAAGAAGAGCACGAGTCCGACGCCCCCGAACTGCGCGAACAGGCCGTGGAACGCGGAGTTGATGGTTGCTGCGAACCCCGCGAAGACGAAGCCCAGGAGGAAGGTGACGAGGAGGGTGTCGAGGGGCTCGCGCATCATCACGTCCGAGCGCCAGAGGACGAACACGAGGAGGAGTGCGGGGACGATCGAGAGAAGGATGTACACGCCAACCAGCGGGTCCTCGATGCTCGCGAGGGCGGTGATGACGAACTGTCCGAGAACGATGAGTGTGGCGACGAGGACCAGGATCGCCCGTCCGCTCGCGATGAGAGCCCGGTGGACCAACTCCGAGACGCGGTCCAGGGCAGTGCGTGACTCCCAGGTCGCGACGTCGTAGAGGTCCGTCCCCGCCTCGGCCGCCCACTGGATCGGGTCGCGGCGGTCGCCCTGCGCCATGGGCGCATTTCAGGGGCCCCGGTAAAGACGCTTCCGCCGGATCGGACCACGATCCCATCCACAGGTTCATCCGCTGTGGCCCCACCCTCCCCGAGAACCGACAACGCTCAAAGCCCCCCGCCCGCAACAGGGAGACATGCCGAGTGCGACGGACCCGGACGCCGCCGTGCGCATCCGGGGAATCTACGCGACCGCCCTGACCCGCCACCTTCTCGACGCCGGGGCCGACGTGGTCCAGGCCTCTGAGCCGATTCAGGACCGGTTCGACGTGGCGTTCGACGGGGCGACGGCCGACGTGGCAGTGGACATGACCGGCGACCGACAGGGCGTCGCGATCACCGGCGACGATCCGGGCGTCTCGGAGATCGCCGCGAACATCGCGGACCTCGGCCGGGACACGTTCACCTGGCCGGCGAGAGCACCCCGCGGGGCGATCTTCCGCGGGACGGTCACGGACACGGTCGGGGGTGGCGGAATCGTGGAACTCGGGACCGACCGCGAGGGGTATCTCCCGTTCGGGGCGGTCGCGGACCACCTCGAGACGGGAGACGAGATCCGGGTCCAGGTCCACGAACCGGCCGCGCCCTGGGCCGAAGACCGGCCACGACTCGACACCGAGATCCGGGCCTTCGGGGGGATCGTCTCCCTCGTCAGGGGGGTGGAGTCCCTCGTCGCCGGGACGCCGGACGGCACCCCGACGCACGAGCTCGCGAGAACCACCGAGCTGTTGTCGGTGGACGTCCCGGATGGATGGGGAGTCGACTGGGCCTACGGAGCCGACGAGGTCGACATGCCCACCCTAGAAGGGGCGCTCTCGCGGGTCGTCGAGCGAGCGGAGGACATCGAGGCGGCCCTCCCGGAGGAACCGGATTCGGGGGAGGACAACTTGATCGTCGCCCCGGTCACGTCGATCTGGGCGTGGTTCGGGCGGGAGACCCGCTTCGCGCTCGACGAGATCCGCCGCGAGGTCACGCCCACCATAGCCGGCCATCACCGGATCAAGGCCGGCAGCGATGGGGCGGGTGTGGCGGTCGACTTCGCCGAGCGGTTGGGGAGCGGCGGTGTAGAGGAGCAAGAGGAGCAAGAGGAGCGAGAGAAGCAAGAGAAGCAAGAGAAGCAAAAGAAGCAACAGAAGGAAAAGATCACTCCAGAGTTCCCCTTCGAGGCGGTCACGGACGTCTTCGGACCCACCGAGGGCGACGAGGTGACGATCAGCCACGGAAAGCCCGCCGGTCACTGTTTGACGCTCGGTCGAGGGACGGTCACGGACCGGTCGATCGACCGTCAGCGGATCACCGTCACCCGCGAGATCCAAAGCGCCGGGTCCTACGATGCCCTCGGCGTGGACCGCGAGCCCGGCGACGAGGCCATCTCGCGCTTCGCGGAGGGGCGGTGGTGGTATCCGACGGTGTATCGCTCGGAGGCCGGGGAGGTGAAAGGCACGTACGTCAATATCTCGACCCCGGTCGAGCTCTTTCCCGAGACGGTCCGCTACGTGGACCTCCACGTGGACGTCATCAAGGACGCAGACGGGACAGTGGAGATCGTCGATCGCGAGGAGCTGACCGGCGCCGTCGACGAGGGGTTGGTTCCGGAATCCGCCGCTGAGCAGGCCCTCGACGTGGCAGAGAAGGTCGCTACGGCCTTCGAAGACGACTCATGACGGAGCACTCGATGGAGCACCCGACGGAGCCCTCGACGGAGTCCTCGACGGAGCCCTCGACGGAGCCCTCGACGGAGCTTCGGAAGCGCAGTCGGTGTGTCTAGTATCGGTCATCCCAGGATTCGGGACCCGGGGCGGCGGTTCGTCGGCGCTCGAACCGATAGCTGGTGATTCTCTCGTCTATAGATGATCGCTCATCGGCCGGCTCTTGCCCTGGCCGCCACGGCCGCCCTCGTTTCGGTCCATGCCCATGAAGGTCTCCGGCTGGTCGCCGGCCCAGCCGCCGGATCCGTCGGCCAGGTACTGGACCGAGATGGACGTCACCGCGTCGAAGTGCGCGGTGAGCTCCTCACGGAGCCGGCTTTCGGTCCGCTGGCTGATGCCACACCCGGCACACGTGCCCCCCAGCTCGAGCACAACGTGGCCCTCCTCCGGGTCGACCTCGCGCACCGCGGACGTCCCCCCGTGCATCTGGATCATCGGCATCTGGGCGGACAGCCACGATTCGATCCGCGTGGCCAGCTCACCTGCCTCCGGATCGCTCATCTTCTCCCCGTAGGTGGCGGTCGTATGGAAAGGGTTCGGTTGGGCGCGTGTCCTGCCGGCGTTCGGTGGGGTGGTATGTGATTTGGAAAGACGTACTCGAATGTTCACGGATCCCGTTGGGTGTGACGGGCAAGAATTGTCGACGGGTCCGTTGGACATTATAAAGTGCCCCCGAGGCTGCGTTGTTTGGACCGGGTAGTGGGTAGTATGAATGGGGGTTGTATGGTCCCGGCCATTTGCAATACGGAAGACACACCCGACCGCCACGAGGTGACCGCCCTCGGCCGTCTGCAGTAGTGGACGCTGGAAGCGAAACCGCCACGAGTTGAAAGCCCTCGGCCGCCTGCAGCAGGTGGCTCAACCGTGACCCCAACGAGTTGAAAGCCCTCGGCCGGCTCGGGTCGGGGGGCTCGTTGCGGTCCTCG
>JBDGRH010000077.1:0-3474 GCA_042218225.1 Halodesulfurarchaeum sp.
GTGAATATCACAGCGGACCGGCCGGGAGAAACGTCCCCTCGGGAGGAACCGAGCATACCGAGCCATCCAGAATCCAGCACGAAATCGGGGGACGAACACGACCCATCCGATACCTCCACCACCCTCCGAAAATCCCACGACCATCCACCGAACTCGACCGTGCCGAAATGGTTTTTGCCGCCGGACCCCCACCCTCGGTATGCCGACAGAGACCGGGTACGACCCCTCGCTGGGGAACAAGTTCATCTTCGTCACCGGCGGGGTGATGTCGGGGTTGGGGAAAGGCATCACGGCCGCGAGCCTGGGGCGGCTGCTCAAGAACGCGGGGTTCGACGTCACGGCGGTCAAGATCGACCCGTATCTCAACGTCGACGCGGGGACCATGAACCCCTTCCAGCACGGGGAGGTCTACGTGCTGAAGGACGGCGGGGAGGTCGACCTCGACCTGGGGAACTACGAGCGCTTCCTCGACGTCGACATGACCTTCGATCACAACGTCACCTCGGGGAAGGTCTACCAGCACGTCATCGAGCGCGAGCGGGCCGGGGACTATCTCGGAAAGACCGTCCAGATCATCCCCCACCTCACCGACGACATCAAGCGACGCATCCGGGAGGCTGCGGCGGGCCACGACATCTGTCTCGTGGAGGTCGGCGGCACCGTGGGGGACATCGAGGGCATGCCCTTCCTCGAGGCCCTCCGCCAGTTCGGCGACGAGGAGCCCCCGGAGGACGTGCTCTTCGTCCACGTCACGCTCGTCCCCTACGCCCCCAACGGCGAGCAGAAGACCAAGCCCACCCAGCACAGCGTGAAGGAGCTGCGGAGCATCGGCCTCCGGCCCGACATGATCGTGGGCCGGTGTGATGACCCCCTGGAGGAGGACGTCCGCGAGAAGATCGCCCTCTTCTGTGACGTGCCGACCCGGGCCGTCTTCTCCAACCCCGACGTCGATGATATCTATCGGGTACCGCTCGTCCTCGAGGAGGAGGGCATGGACGAGTACGTGATGGACCGCCTCGACCTCGCCGAGCGGGCCATCCCCCGGGCCCATCGGAGCACGGACTGGCGCGACCTGGTCACCCGGGAGGCCACGGACAGCGTCGACGTCGCCCTCGTCGGCAAGTACGACCTCCGCGACTCCTACATCTCCGTCCGGGAGGCCCTGAAGCACGCGGGGCTCGACCGGAACGTGGAGGTCGACGTGCAGTGGGTCGACGCCGACGAGATGGAGGCGGCCCACCGCGAGCGCCTGGAGCAAGCCGACGGCGTGGTCGTCCCGGGCGGCTTCGGCAGCCGGGGTGTCGAGGGGAAGCTCCGGGCCATCACCCACGCCCGGGAGGGGGAGGTCCCCTACCTCGGGCTCTGTTTCGGGTTCCAGTTGGCCGTCATCGAGTACGCCCGGAACGTCCTGGGGCTCGACGGGGCACACTCCACGGAGATCGCGGACGACCCCACCCACCCGGTCATCGACCTGCTCCCGGAGCAGTACGACCTGGAGGATCTCGGGGGAACGATGCGCCTGGGGGCCCACGAGACGGACATCGAGCCGGGCACGCTCGCCCACGAGCTCTACGGCGCGGACTCCTGCACCGAGCGCCACCGCCACCGCTACGAGGTCAACCCCGAGTACATCGACCGCCTGACCGATTCGAACCTCACCTTCTCCGGCCGGGCGGGCCACCGGATGGAGATCCTCGAGCTGGACGACCACCCCTACTTCCTGGGAACGCAGTTCCACCCGGAGTTCCGCTCGCGGCCGACGCGCGCCAGCCCGCCCTTCGTCGGGTTCCTCGACGCGGTCCTCGAGCGGGCGGAGGCCGAGCGCGAGGTGACGGCCTGAGATGGTGGCTGGAGACAGGGCTGTCGGGGACGAACCCGCCCTTGTCACAGACGGGGTGACCCTTTGAAATGGTCGACGCCGAGTCCTTCATCGCGGACGCGACGGCCGACATCGCGGACGCACTCGACGGGGCCACCGCCATCATCGCGCTCTCGGGCGGGGTGGACTCCTCGACTGCCGCCGCACTCGCCTACGAGGCCGTCGGCGAGCAGCTCGTCCCGGTGTACGTGGACACCGGGCTGATGCGCGAGGGCGAGACCGAGGCCATCCGGGAGACCTTCGAGTACATGGAGAGCCTCCGGATCGTCGAGGCTCAGGACCGCTTCTTCGACGCCCTCGAGGGGGTGACCGACCCGGAGGCGAAGCGCCAGGCCATCGGCGAGCAGTTCATCCGGGAGTTCGAGACCGTCGCCGCGGAGGTGGGCGCGACGCAGTTGGTCCAGGGGACCATCTACCCCGACCGCATCGAGAGCGAGGGGAACATCAAGTCCCACCACAACGTCGGCGGACTCCCCGAGGCTGTGGACTTCGAAAACATCGTCGAGCCGCTGCGGGAGCTCTACAAGGACGAAGTCCGGGAGGTTGCGCGGGCGCTGGACCTCGAGCGGGTGGTGTCCGAGCGCATGCCCTTCCCCGGGCCGGGCCTCGCGGTTCGCGTGGTCGGGGAGGTCACCCGGGAGAAGGTCGAGGTCGCCCGGGCCGCGACGGCCGTCGTCGAGGACGAACTCGACGAGTACGACCCCTGGCAGGCCTTCGCCGGCGTGCTGGGGAAGGCGACGGGCGTGAAGGGCGACAACCGGGTCCACGGATGGGTCGTGGCGGTTCGGTCGGTGGAGAGCCGGGACGGGATGACCGCCCGGGCGCAGGACGTGGCCTGGGAGGACCTCCAGCGGATCCAGAGCCGGATCACCGGGACCATCGAGAACGTCTCGCGGGTGGTCTACGACGTGACGCACAAGCCGCCCGCCACGATCGAGTACGAGTGAGTCGGGCGGAATGCGTGGGTGGGGGACTCACAACCCGCCACTCGCCACATTCATATCTGTCGGCCCCCCACTCCGGCGCATGAAGGCAGTCATCGCCGGCCCCGACCGCGGCATCGGGGACGCGCTCGCCGACAACGGCGTCGAGGTCGCCCGGGTCGACGGGCTGGCCACCGGGGATTCCCTCGACGCGGCCGACATCGCCGGCGCCGATCTCCTCGTCCTCACCGATATCGAGGAGGCCACCGCGGTCCCCGTGGCCAAGGACCGCAACCCCGCCCTCCGGATCGTGTTCTACACGCCCGATTCCCTGCCCGAGTTCGTCCGCGGACAGCTCGATCTCTCCGTCGATCCGGCGCTTCTGGGTCCGGATGCCGTCGCCGAGGAGCTTGTTGGCTCGATCCGGGATGCGGCCGAGTGAGGGTCTGCAGAAGGGCAGTGGTTTGGTCGGCGGGTCGGTGTTCCTGGGTGTGGATGGAATCCCTTTGGGGTGTTCTCGGTGGGAGAGGCGTCTGGAGTGTTTTTCAACGGTACAGACAACCAGAGCGCTGAAAGTACCCATGCAGTATTATCCAATGTCGTAGCAAACCAGACCGCCGAAAGCCCCCGGGCGCTCGACTCCCGCGGCTCGCGGGTCGCTCCGCGCCCCGC
>JBDGRH010000048.1:0-3467 GCA_042218225.1 Halodesulfurarchaeum sp.
GTCCATCCCCTGCAGCATGTGGATGAACGCCACCAGCGACTCCGCGAAATCGTTCGCCTCCGTCTCGTCTGAGCTCACCGTCAGGTTGGCGGTGGTGGTTGCGCTATCGTCCTTGTAGGTCGCCGTGACCGTGATCGTCGTATTGTGGGTCGGAGCGGGAAGCAATAGCTCCCCGTCATCGCCAGTCGTGTAGGACCCGGTTCCCCCGTACTCGCCGGAGACGTCCACGGAGGCGTTCACGGGGGAATCATTGAACGTGACCTCGATCGAGACGTTCCCTTCGGCGGTCTGTCCGACTGAGAGGCTCACGTGTGGACCCCGGAGGACGGCGTGCGTCGAGGCAACGAGGTCCCCACTCGTCGCGGTCACCGAGATGTTGACAGCATGTTCAGGCGCGAGGAGGCTTACGTTTCCTTCCCCGTTCGTCGTGTACGATCCGTTCCCCGCGTAGGAGCGATTGGCAGTGACATCGACGCTGGCCCCCTCGACTGGGGTTCCGTACTGCGTGACTGTCACCGTCGCCGACCGGTCGTCGTGCTGGATGACGTCGATCGACAGGGAATCTTCGTACGGGACCAGCTGGAACGTCTCATTCGCGGATTCCTCTCCTGCCTCCGCCGTCACGTAGATCTCCACGTGGTCATCCGGTGCCGGCAGGTCGATGCTGCCGTTCAACGCCACGTCATACGTTCCGTTGCCGGGGTAGGACGTATTCGACGTGATGTTCACCGACGCAGTCTCGTCTTCAATCCCCTCTCCCGTCACTTCCAGCGTCACCTGGCCGTTCGACGGGGCCTGGACGACGGAGAGGCCGAGTGAGCCATCATCCGTCTGGGCCGCCGCCAGGGCCGGCGACATGGTGGCGAGGACCACCAGCAGGGCGAGCGTGGAAGCGAGCATTCTCGAGCTCATTGCGGGCAATGCTGGGAGCGACTGGACAATAAAAGGGGTAAACCCTTGCGGTGGATTTCGGACAGTTTCGACGCGCTTGGGGACGCTTATCCCGAATTCAGCCGGATTAACCGCCCCCTTCCGACGGGTCCAGGGACGCTGTCTCAGTGTATGACATCAGCCGTGAAACCTCCGCTTGGCCACCGACCTAGAAGTGAAGCTCGACGGCGTCGCCGACATCGACACCGAAGGCGTCGGCTCCCCGTCCCTGGTTTACGGCGAGCTCGACGTTGTCGTGGCTCCCGACGGTGACCAACGCCTCGCCGACATCTACGGCCGCGTACGTCCTGGCGACGGGCGCCTGGAGGCCGGACACGTCTACCGTCGAACCGAAGCGGTCCGCGAGGACCGAACCAGGGATATTCGTGATGGCGTTCCCGAACCCGTCGATGACGAGGACCTCGCCCGTGACCTCGTCGGCGCTGACCGTCGGCTCGGGGAACCGCAGTTCGACGTGGTCGCTCGTCGGGTGGAATCGGCCCACCTCGTCGATCCGCTCCACCCCGGCTTCGTGGGCCATCGCTGCCGCAGGGGCGAACACGTCCCTCCCGTGGAACGTGACGCTCTCCGGGTCGTCCCCCTCCATCTCGATGGTATACACGGCGACGCCACCACCCGCCTCCAGGCGCTCGGCGACCGGATGGAGGACCCCATTATCAGGTCCCACGAGTGCGTGATCTCCTGCACGGATCACCAGGGCGTCTCGGTCGGTCCCGACTCCCGGATCGACCACGACGAGATGGACCGCCGGGGGGAAGTACGGCAGGACCTGTTCCAGCCAGAACGCGGCGGTGCGAACGTCCTGTCGGGGGAAGTCGTGAGCGATATCGACCAGTTGGGCGTCCGTCCGGGAGAGGAGGACCCCCTTCATCGCCGCCGGGTAGGGGGTCCCGAAGTCCGAGGCGAGGGTGATCATCGAACGCGGTTCGCCTCGTCCCGCGAGTATCCGACGGCCTCGTCGCCATCGCTGTCTCCCACCCGCTGGAGGCGCTCGATACCGTCGATCTCCTCGACCGTCTCGACCGCCGGGGCCGGGAGGAGACTCTCCCAGTCCTCATCGCGGAGCATCTTCTCCCGGATCTTCGAGCCCTTCAGCACGTCCCGCTCGAACATTGGCGACTGCCGGACCTCGATCCCGGCCTCCCGGAAGAGCTGGATGACGAGCGGGTTGTTGGAGTAGGCGACGTCGAAGCGCGGGCTCATGCTCGTGACGTGGCTGACCCACACGGAGTTCCGGTTGATGTCCTCGATCGGCACGACGTAGGTCACGAGGTCGAACTCCGTGAGACACCGCGTGATCATCATGATACGCTCGCCCGCCGTGAAGGGGTTACGCATGGTGTGACTCTGGTCGGCGCTTCCGATGCCCACCACCAGTTCCTCGACCTCGGCGGCGATCTGGTCGATCACCCGGTGGTGTCCGTCGTGGTACGGCTGGAAGCGCCCGATGTAGAACCCCCGTGTCATTCCTCGTCCCGGGCTTGGCGGCCCTGGTATAAGAACCCTGGATTTGTTCGCCGGCCGCCCCGCCGCCAGTGACCGGCCGAGGGCGCCCAGTCCGACCGTTTCTGTCGGCCGCTGGAGGGAGAAAGTATATCAATCGGCCGGCCTTGCCTTCTACCGTTCAGGCACTTCTATGAGCAACGACCCCACGACGGACCCTCCCCGCGACGACCGAGCCGACGAGGTCGAGGACTCCGTGGACCGCCACGACGTGCACCCAGACCAGTCGGGTAGCACCGACGACCCTGACCAGGTCGGGGACGTGGACGGGCTTCGAGACGGGGACCGCCCCGACGATGGGGACGAGCCCACCCCGCTCGAGGAGGATCTCGGAAGCGAGGTCGACGTGGAGGGGGACGTGACCATCGACGAGGACGCCGAAGCGGACGACCTGCTCGGGGGCCTCCGTATCGACAGCACGGGGGACATCGAGGTCCCGGACCGCCTGGTCGATCAGGTCATCGGGCAGGAGGAGGCCCGCGAGGTCGTCAAGCGGGCGGCGAAGCAGCACCGCCACGTCATGATGATCGGGGCACCGGGAACCGGGAAGTCGATGCTGGCGAAGGCGATGGCCCACCTCCTCCCGCGGGAGTCCCTGCAGGACGTCCTGGTCTATCACAACCCCGAGGACTCAAACGAACCCAAGGTCCGGACCGTTCCGGCCGGCAAGGGCGAGCAGATCGTCGAGGCACACAAGGAGGAGGCCCGGAAGCGCAACCAGATGCGCTCCTTCTTGATGTGGATCATCATCGCGATCATCGTCGGGTACTCCCTCCTGATCGCGAAGCAACCACTCCTGGGCCTGCTTGCCGCCGGTGTCATCTTCTTCGCCTTCCGGTACAGCAACCGCGGGAACGACGCGATGGTCCCGAAGCTCCTCATCAACAACGCGGACCGCCAGACGGCGCCGTTCGAGGACGCGACGGGCGCCCACGCCGGGGCACTGCTGGGCGACGTGCGCCACGACCCGTTCCAGTCCGGCGGGATGGAGACGCCCAGCCACGACCGCGTCG
>JBDGRH010000093.1:0-3450 GCA_042218225.1 Halodesulfurarchaeum sp.
GCGTTGCCCACCCAGTGCTCCGGTAACGTCGAATTGCCCACCCCGCGCTCCTGCAAAGGCCTTAGTCCGTCCCGCGAGACAATCCCACCGTGTCCCTCGACACCGACCGCATCACGACACTCACCTTCGACTCGTACAGCACGCTGGTGGACGTGGACGCCGCGGAGCGGGCGCTCGCGGACCGGGTCGCCGACCCGGAGCCGGTCTCCCGGCTCTGGCGGGCGCGGTCGCTCGAGTACACCTTCGTGGCGAACCACATCGACGCCTACCAGCCCTTCTACGAGATGAACCGCGACGCCCTCCAGTACGCCCTCGACGCCTACGGCGTGGAGGTGTCCGCGGACGAGCGCGACGAGATCCTCGCCGTCTATCACGAACTCGACGTCTTCGACGACGTGCGGCCCGGGTTGCGTGACCTCCGCGAACTGGGAATCGAGTGCTACGTCGTCTCGAACGGCAATCCCGAGATGCTCGAATCGATGGTCGAGCACGCGGGGATCGGCGACCTCATCGAGGATACCATCAGTGCCGACGAGATTCAGACGTTCAAACCGCACGTGGACGTGTACCGCCACGCCGCCGCCCGGACGGGGACCCCCATCGAGGAGATCGCACACGTCTCCGCGGGCTGGTTCGACGTCCAGGGGGCGATGCACGCCGGCATGCAGGGCGTCTGGGTGGATCGCAAGGCCGACCCGTGGGAGCCCTTCGACGGGACGCCCGACCTGCGGATCGAGACGTTCTTCGACCTGGTCGACCATCTCGAGGGCACTTGAGGGGCCAGGTGGAGCCCTCCCGGCCGCTCCGCGGACGGACGACCGGGGGCGTCTCCAGTACGACCGCGAACGTCCCTCCCACCGGGAGCGTCCCGGTGCTTGATGGTGGTGGCACCGCTCATCATATATAATGGGCCGTGAACCCGGGGGAGTCGACGACTCGGATCCCCTCCCGCGTGATTCTCCCGGCGGGTTTTCCCCCTTCCTGCCCCGTCTCGCGGCCGCTCGAATGCAATCGAACGGGGCAATTCGCCCCCGCTCACGCTCCCGCTCGCTCGCCGTTCTTCTCCTACTCCTCTCACTCCTCCTGTTTCTCGTCACGCTCTCTGGCTGTGCAGGGTACGTCGGCGCCCCAGGGCCAGCCGACCGCCTCCCCCCGGGAGTGAGAAGCGATACCGTCGAGGACCCACACGTCCTCCTGGACGCGCACGGCCGCCGCCTCGCAGACCTCCCCTATACCGTCGAGAACACCTTCGTTAGCCGGCCGGCGGGGGAGAAGCCGGGTGTCCGCGTCACGCGAGTCATCCGCTTCGGCGGGGATCGCCGCCGGTACTGGGCCCGGTCTCGAACCGGGACCTGGGGGCCAGGAGGCGAGGGGATCGCGAACCGGACCGTCGTCCGGTGGTCGAACGGGACGGCCATCGCCATCAACCGGACGGTGGGCACCCGGACGACGTACGCCGGCACCAGGGACGGCGTCGGGCTCTTCTACCCGGAGCCGACCCCGGGTGACTTCCGCGAGGGACTGTACGTCCTGCTGGCAACGAGCGACCTGTCGGTCCGGGCCGCCACTGGCGAGGACGAGTTGCTCCTCAGTGGGCGCATCCCCGAGCGGCCGTGGGCCGTGGTCCGGGCCTTCGACCGCACCAGGAACCCCCCGGACGCCTCGGTCGCGGATGCGCGGGTCCAGCTCATCGTCACCGACGATGGCCTCATCAGATTCTGGCGGGTCTCCTGGGTCGTCGTCCGGGCCGACGGGATCAGGTATCGCGAGTCATGGACGGTCCGTGTGTTGGCGATCGGTTCGACCAGTATTCCGCGTCCGGACTGGGTGCATCTGGCGCTGGCCAACGAGACGGCGCCGACCGAAGTCCCGGGTCCAATCAGGTGAGATTGTCGGACCATAGTTCGAGTGGGATTGAGTAGGACAATTTCAACTGTATCGAATGCGGGTATTGCCAGGAGAGTGGAAGGTTCCGTCACTCGCGGATACCGAACCCTTGCTGAAGGCTGTGTCAGCCCCCGCAGGTAATCGGTTCTGTTGGTTGGGAACGGCTGAAGGTCACCTGCGTTAATTCATTATTTCCCTGGAATGCAGCTGTGCGCAAGCCCCTCTGCAGTATTGTACAACACCTTTGGTGAGCAGAAGGAGGGCCGGATCCGGAACGACATCGTCGTGGACGGGGAGCCCCGCGACTCCGTCCGGTACAGCATCACGCGTTCGGAGTGGGCGGCGCATCGCGACGGAGCGTGATCGGGAACTCGTGCACCGGGGCGGGAGGGAACCGACCCGTCAGATAGTAAGCGGTTGCTCTCGCTCTTCCACCGTGATTCCGTGCTGGTCGAAGACCTGCCCGGCGATCTCCGCATCCGCTTCCATCCCGGTCGGGAACCCCAGATACGTGCTCACGTCCGCCCCGTCCGCGGTCCAGTGGACGAGGAGGAGGTGGCCGCCCGCGAGCGGTCCATTGGCCGCGACGGGCCGCTCCGTGACGTGGGATATCTGCTCGAGGGGAATGTGCTCCGCGTCCTCGATGGTGTGGTCCTCCTCGATCGCCGCGCGGAGCCGGCGACGGCCCCTGATCGCCCGGCGATACGCGTACTCGAGTGACCCGACGACCACGATCCCGCCGAGGGCTGCCAGGCCGACGACTAACGGCGCGGCGGCGGGGTTTGCAGTATAAATGTATCCGAGAAGGGCGACGAACACGAGCGTCAGGACCGCGATGGTCCCCAGGGAGGCCGCGCTGTATCGCGGGCGAGTGGCGAGCGCCGTCCGGAGGCCGCGGCGGAAGAGCGTTACCCGGCCCATCGCCTCCGGGTCATCGCGGTCGATCACGAGGGCGTCGTCGCGGATCGCGCAGCGACCGAGCGCGATGTCGAATGCTGCCATCGTATCTCTCGTTGCTTGGTGCATTGAAATATTCGTGGGCACGAGGGATTCGAGGTGAACGAGATGGGGGCACGAGGGATTCGAGGTGAACGATCCGGGGCACGCGTGGATACGAGATGAAAGCTGACTCATGCCCACCGAGGGGGGTTCGGTGATACCGCTGGCCCCCGTCCGGATGGCGATTCGGTGACCGCAGATCAGGTCGGGACCAGCGCCCTGATGAGGCCGGTCTCGCTCTCCAGCGTTCGCGTGAACGTCAAGGAGGTCAGGACGACCAGCCCGATGGCTAGCCCCACGAGGAGACCAACGGCGGGGAGGATCTCCGCCCAGACCCACCCGTCCAGCGCCAGGGCCCGCATCCCGTCGATGGCGATGGAGACCGGATTTGCCCGGGCGATGGCAGCCAACCAGTCCGGCATGAAGGCCGGTGGCGAGAACGCGTTGCTCACGAACAGCACGGGCAGGACCAGGAACGACGTGACCACCGAGAACGCGAACTCGTACTCCAGGGCGTAGGCGACCAACAGCGCCGCCCAGACCAGCGACCCCACCAGGACCCAC
>JBDGRH010000217.1:0-3448 GCA_042218225.1 Halodesulfurarchaeum sp.
CCCACGGATGAGGGCCTCTCGGGTGAGGAACTGATCTGACGGAACAATCACACTCGCTCGGGGGTGGGGGGAGGGGTTGTCCGTTCTCCGCCCTCAGGCGGCCTCGACGTCGGTGCTGGGCTCGTCAGGCTCCTCGTCGGCCTCGGCCTCGTCGTCCTCGGAGGCGAGGTGATAGAGGCTCTGTCTGGCGTCTTTGAAGTGGATGCGCTCGTCGACCAGGCCACAGTCCTCCAGGCGCTCGAGGGCGTAGCGAACCGTGCGCGGGGAGAGCATGGACTCCTCCACGATCCGCTTCTGCGTGAGGGGACCGTCGTACTCGAGGACCTTGAACACCAGCTTGGCGCTGGGTGGCAGGTCGTCGAGACAGGGATTCTCGACCATCGTTACGAATCGAAACATCCGACGGGTTTAAATCGTTGGGCTCGGAGGAAGCGTGTCCGTCGAGCGAGCGTCTACGGCAAGCTGAGTCGGGCCCGATTTCGGGCCGTCCGGGTGCCCGGGAAACACCCAGAATCCCGCCCGGGGAACTCGGTGTGGACTCGGTCGCCCGGACGCTGACCGCTCCGGGCGGGGAGCTAATCCCCTCGGTGGACCCGATTTACCTTCGAGGGTTCGATTCCCCGGATGGGTGCGATCCACCGATGGTTCAAACCGTCTCGGGGTATCCGATTCGCGCCTCGCGACACCAACGTTCCAATACAATGTCCCTGATCACCTTCCGCTGTCGCCGGAACGAACGCCTTTTGAGCCAGCGGGGCACAATCACCCCTATGGCAACCGAGACGGACGCGGGCATGACCGGCCACCTCCGGTCGGTGACGGTCACCTCCATCACGTCGCTGGGTGGGGTGGCCGCGGGCCTCCTCTCCGGGTACTTCGCGAGTGGCCCCACCGACCGGCTGGGGCTGGTCATCCTCCTGGCGATGACCCTTCTCAACCTGGGGATCATGCGGGTCGTGGGGGTGGACGTCGAGGACTTCTCCGCGAAGGACCACCTCTTCAATGCCTTCATGACGTTCTCGCTCTGGTATGTGACCTGGGGTGTGCTCCTGACCAGCGGCGTCAGCTTCTGACATGGCCGAGGACAGTATCGCCGTCGTGGACCTCGAGCGGTGCCAACCCGACCGGTGCAACTACGAGTGCATCAACTACTGTCCGCCGAACCGGACGGGAAAGGACTGCATCGTCCCGCGGGGGGAGCACTACGAGGCCGATGCGTCCTTCGCGGGCGACGAGGACCAGGTGTGGATCTCCGAGGAGATCTGCCTCGGCGAGACCTGCGGGATCTGCGTCGAGAAGTGCCCCTTCGACGCCATCGAGATCCGCAACCTGCCACAGGAGCTCGACGAGGAGCCCACCCACCGCTACGACGACAACGCCTTCGCCCTGTACGGCCTCCCGATCCCCGAGCGGGGGAAGGTGACCGGCATCCTCGGGCCGAACGGCATCGGGAAGTCCACCGCCGTGAAGACCCTCTCAGGCGATCTGACCCCGAATCTGGGCCGGGTCGACGACCCACCCGGTTGGGATGCGGTGATAGACTTCTACGCCGGCACGGAGCTCCAGGACTACCTCACCGCGGTCCAGGACGGAACGGTCGCGGTCGCGCGGAAACCGCAGTACGTCGATGGGATCCCGGAGCGCTTCGACGGGGTGACGCGGGAGCTTCTCGAGCAAACGGACGAGCGGGGCGCCCTCTCCGACATCGTCTCGCGGCTGTCCCTGGAGCCGGTGATGGAGCAGGACATCGACAGCCTCTCCGGGGGCGAGCTGCAGCGGGTCGCCATCGCCGCGGCCCTCGCCCGCGACGCGGACTTCTACTTCCTCGACGAGATCACTCCCTACCTCGACATCAGCCAGCGCGTGGCGGTCGCGCGGCTCGTCCGGGAGCTGGCCGAGGAGGGCGACCGGGCGATGCTGGTCGTGGAGCACGACCTCGCGATTCTCGACCTCCTCGCAGACTCGCTCCACGTCACCTACGGTGAGCCGTCCGTCTTCGGGGTCATGACCACCCCGAAATCGGTCAGGAAGGGCATCAACGAGTACCTGGCGGGCTACCTGGACGCGGAGAACATGCGGATCCGCCAGGAGCCGATCGAGTTCGAGGCCCACGCCCCCCGGCCGGTGCAGAGCGCGGACGTGCTCCTCGAGTACCCGGGGATGGCGAAGACGTACGGCGAGGACGGCTTCACCCTCGAGGTCGAGCCAGGGGCGGTCCACCGGAACGAGGTCCTGGGGATCGTCGGGCCCAACGGGATCGGCAAGTCCACCTTCGCCAAGCTCCTCGCGGGCCGACTCGAGCCGGACGAGGGCGATCTCGATCTGGGCCTCGAGATCTCGTACAAACCGCAGTACGTGGAGGCCGAGCAGGGTCTCCCGGTCGAGGTGTTCCTCTCCCAGCTCACCGACGACGTGGGGACCTCCTACTGGAACACGGAGATCGCCCAGCCGCTCCAGCTCGAACCGATCATGGACACCCTCCTTCCGGACCTCTCGGGCGGGGAGCGCCAGCGCGTCGCCATCGCGGCCGCGCTCTCCCGGGACGCCGACCTCTACCTCCTCGACGAGCCCTCGGCGCACCTCGACGTGGAACAGCGGGTGCTCGCCACGCGGGCCATCAGGCGGTATGCCGAGAATCACGAGACCACTGTGATGGTCATCGACCACGACATCTACATGATCGACCTCCTCTCCGACCGGCTCATGGTCTTCGACGGGGAGCCCGCGGCCCACGGGCACGCCAGCCCACCCCAGTCGATGCGGTCCGGCATGAACGAGTTCCTCGCGAACCTGGACGTGACGTTCCGGCGCGACCAGCGGGTTGGACGCCCCCGGATCAACAAGCCGGACAGCCAGCTCGACCGGCAGCAGAAGCGCGAGGGTGAGTATTATTATACCGGGTGAGGGTGGTCTTGGGGTTCGATGGCCGGGTGATCATGGATGAGGGAGTGTAGCTGCCGTCGTATTCGAATTCCCTTGTGGCTACCCTGCCGAACCTCTTCTTGGAGTAGCCAGCCCCCATTGATAAGAAGCAGTTGAACGCCCAAGACTGTGATGTCGTTGGAGCGGAGACGCCGAACGCCCCCTGCAGAAAACAGTACCCTTGAGCCGTACACCGTCGAAAGCTGCCAGCCTTCCATAACATGGGACCTCCCTCCGATCGGCCCCACGCCACCGACCCCCTTCGTAGTCCCACCCGAATCGGCTCCTCAACACTAGAAATACGCGGCCGGTGAAGGTTTTGCCTTCCTGGCGGATCGAAAGGGCGAGGCCGGCTCGGGGAAGGCGGGCGGCCACGAGAGCGAAGCTCTCGTGCGCAACCAGAACGCCTGACGGCGTTCTGGTGACGAATTAAGGACCGCAAACGAGGGGTGAGCGTAGCGAACCCCGAGTTGAGGACCGCAGCGAGCTGGCGGCAACGGGGCGACGACCGAAGGGAGTCGCCGAA
>JBDGRH010000137.1:0-3391 GCA_042218225.1 Halodesulfurarchaeum sp.
CAGTGTGGCTGTGCGCCACCCGGACAGTGTGGCTGTGCGCTACCCGGACAGTGTGCCAGTGAGCCACCCGGACCACGTGACACTGTGCCAATCTGCCAATCCTGCGCCAGTATGGCGTGGGAATCGACCGCAAGCCCGGGGAAAGCCTTTTATCCCCGCGTCGAAAGGAACGGATGCGCCGCTCAGGTGATCGACATGACCACGCGCTATCCGGCCATCTCGGTGCTCGCCCCTTTCACCAGCACCGGGGCCGTCGGGCCCATCGCCCGCCCGCTCGACGGTTTCCTGCCCGGGGCGCGTGACTGGGCGGCCACGCTCCGCCCGTTCTGCCGGGTGCAGGTCCCTTTCGGGGCCTGACCCTCCCCGGTTCCGCGTTCCTGCGGTGACACTCCCGCACGACCGGGAGCGTTTGTGACCGCAATCATCGAACGCGTCGACCGGGTCACCCCGCATTCCCGGCGGCCGGGCCGTTCTCGCGTGTACTGCCCCGCCAGGGGGCACCACGCTCCCCGCTGACGACGTACCGACATCCGAGTACCGACCGACCCTCCACAACCGATGCACCGACATCGATTCCGATCCGACGACGAGGCACCGTCCGACAGATACCGACTCGATCCGCCCGCCGCGTACTCGCTGGGTGTGGCGCTGGCCATGCCGCTGATGGCCGCGCTGCTGCTGTCGCCCGCCGGCCCCGCCCTGCTGTTGGGCCTGGCCGCGGTGGCACTCGCCGCGGCCGGCCTCTGACGATGGGGGCCACACGCGGGCTGACAGGTGGATCGATTCTCGCGGATTCGTGCGAACAGGCGCCACCCACAGCGCGACGTCCGGCGTGGCGCACACCCGCGGCCCGGACCTCGCTCGCTCGTCAGGTCACGCCCCGAGGTGGCCCGGCCATCACGTATGAACCTCCGGCCGAGATCTCTCAGTCGGCGGCGGTGCCCTCCTCTCCACCTTCCGATCCAGCCCCTTCCGGTCCCTGGCCCGGCACCGGTTCACCGTTCCCGTCCTCGCCGTTGCCTTCGCCCTCGACTGCCGCCTGGACCAGCTCGGCGAGGTCGACGACCTCGATGTCGTCCTCGAAGCCGCCGGTCTTCCGGCCGTCCTCGTACATCGTCAGGCACATCGGACAGGCGACCACGAACTGCTCGATGTCCCCGCCGCGCTCGGTCTCCTCGAGCGCCTCCCGGAGTCGGTCCTCGGAGGGTTTCGGATCCTCCTCGAAGTCCATCCAGAGTCCGCCCCCGCCGCCCCCACAGCAGAACGAGTCCGACCGGTTGCGCGGCATCTCGTCGAGGGTGGCGCCCGTCGACGCGAGGAGGTCCCGGGGTGCCTCGAACTCGTCGTTGTAGCGGCCGAGGTGACAGGGGTCGTGGAAGGTCACCCGCCGGTCCAGCTCGGTGCCGGCGAGGGGGAGGGCACCGTCCCGGACCAGCTCGGCGACGACCTGTGTGTAGTGTCGGACGTCGTCGGCCCGCTCGAATCCGAAATCGGGGTACTCGTTCCTGAACGTGTTGTAGGAGTGGGGATCGGTGGTGACGATGGTCTCGAAGGTCGCCTCCTCGAAGGCCTCGAGGTTCTCCTCCACGAGCATCTCGTAGAGGCCCTCCTCCCCCACCCGCCGGACGTCGTTTCCGTCGTGCTGCTCGGCCTCGTAGAGGATCCCGTAGGAGACGTCGGCCGCCTCGAAGATCCGGACCAGCGCCTCGGCCACCTCCTGGTTGCGGTCGTCGAAGCTGGGGTAATCGCCCACGTACCACAGGTACTCCACCGCCTCGTCGCGGGCGTCCGGGATCTCCACGTCGAGGTCCTCGGTCCAGTCCGGCCGGGTCCGGTCGGGCTCGCCGAAGGAGTTGCCCTGCTGGAAGATGTTCATCATCGCGTCCTGGACGTTCTCGTCCATCTGCCCGGACTCCGTGAGCCGCCGGTTCATCTCCGTGAACTGGGTGACGTGCTCGATCTCGACGGGGCAGGCGTCGACGCAGGCCAGACAGCTCATGCAGGATTCCATCGTCTCCGCGTCGATCACGCTGCCCCCGTCCGCGGCGACGATGTCCATCGGCTCCGTCTCCCCCGCCTCGAGCTCCCGGCCGTACGTCCGCAGGTCGAGGATGACGTCCCGCGGATCGAGCGGTCGACCGGCTTCCTTCGCCGGACAGACCGCGGAGCACCGGCCGCACTTGGTGCAGGCGTCGTGGTCGAGCAGCTGCTTCCAGGTGAAGTCCTCGATGGTCGACGTGCCGATCTCCTCGGGACCTGCGTCCTCGGGGACGCCCGGGAGGCGAACCCCAGCCTGCGGGTCGCGGGTGACGACGTTCGCGAAGCTGGTGAGGACGTGGACCGGCTTGGCGTACGGGACGGTGGCCACGAAGGCGAGCGCGACCAGCGCGTGCGACCACCATAGCGGCCGGTAGGCCGCCTCGGCCATCGCGGGCGTGACTCCCAACCCATCCAGACCGATGGCGACGGTCATTCCCACGACGCTGACCGTCTCGTAGGCGGGGAACCCCTGCGCGAGGATCCGGACACCCTCCTGGAGGAAGCCGCCCGCCCCCAGGACGAACAGGGACCAGACGAACAGGTCGTCCTCGAGACTGGTGTGCCGGCCCCAGAGACGCGGGTCCTGGAACCAGTAGCGGTTGAGGAGGGCGATCCCCACGCCGATCACGAAGAGGAGTCCCATGACGTCCATCACCAGGGAGAAGCTCAGGTAGAAGTCCCCGACGAAGAACGAGGGCTGGCCGAGGGCCTTCGTCCAGATGTCCATGTCGAAGGCCAGGATGGTCGTCCCGACGAGGAGCGTCAGAAAGCCCCAGAAGGTGAGGGTATGCATCACCCCCGCGAGTCGGTGCCGGTCGAATTGCTTCACGTTCGAGCCCACGATGGCCGCCGCCGAGACCACGCGGCGCCCGAGATCGTCGAGGCGCTTGATCGGCTCCTCGGCGCCGGTCATGTACCGCCGCACGCGCTCGTAGGACCCGTAGAGAAAGAGTGCGATGGAGACGGCAGCCAGGTAGTAAAAGAGCGCCTCGCCGGCGTGGCCGATGTGCCAGAACGTCGGACGGGTGACCGCCCCGGTCTGGGCGAGGGATTGCATACCAAAACGTGACGACAGGGTTCGCATAAAACTTGCCTCACCGCGTCGCGAAACCAACGCAGAACAACCGATTCAGGGTTTGAAACCTACATTTAGAGTGTATCGCACCTGTAGGGGTGCCCAATAAGGGGATTGCTCCAGTGAGCCAATCCCATTTCTCCATGTAGGTCCGGCGAAATGTTTGTTGGATTTGGATTTGTGTGGGAGCCGAGCTCGCCACGGGACAAACGAACCTCGAATTGACAGTATCAGTATCCAAAGACCTCCATTTCTCCCCCGGTGGGCTGAGAGGAC
>JBDGRH010000303.1:0-3391 GCA_042218225.1 Halodesulfurarchaeum sp.
GGGAGGGGTCGATCGGGCGCGCGATAATGGAGAACCTGAAGGACCGGTTCGACGGGGACGTCGTCCCGATCAATCCCAAACGGGACGAGGTGTTCGGCTTCACCGCCTACCCCGACATCTCCGCGGTCGACGAGCCGGTGGACATGGCCGTCGTGGTGGTCCCACCACACGTCGCCGTGGACGCCGTCCGCGACCTCGGCGAGGCCGGCGTGGAGAACGTCGTCGTCATCACCGCCGGCTTCGGCGAGACCGGCAGTGAAGGGGCGTCCCGCGAACGGGAGCTTCAGGAGATCGCATCGGCGTACGACCTGAATCTGGTCGGCCCGAACAGCCTCGGGGTGATGAGCACCCCGGCCGGGATGAACGCCACCTTCGGACCGTCAATGGCCCTCCCGGGGAACATGTCGTTCATGAGCCAGTCCGGGGCGTTCATCACGGCCGTCGTGGACTGGGCCAACGACCAGGACATCGGGTTCAAGGACATCGTCTCGCTCGGGAACAAGGCGGTCCTCGACGAGACCGATTTCATCCAGTTCTGGGACGAAGACGACGAAACCGAGGTCATCCTCGGCTACCTCGAGGGGATCGAGGAGGGTCGCGAGTTCATCGACACCGCCCGCGAGGTGACAAAGGACACGCCGATCGTCCTGGTCAAGTCCGGCCGGACGGAGGCGGGTGCTCAGGCGGCCTCCTCGCACACAGGGACGATCGCCGGGAGCGAGCGCGCCTACGAGGCGGGTCTCGATCAGGCGGGTGTCCTCCGCGCGGAGAACGTCCAGGAGCTCTTCGACTTCGCCCAGATCCTCGAGGGCCAGCCCGTCCCCGACGGGAGCAACATCGCCGTCGTCACCAACGCCGGCGGCCCGGGCGTCATGGCCACCGACGCAATCGGCGACTCCCGGATGGAGATGGCGAGCTTCACCGACGAGACGCTCTCCCGGCTCTCCGAGGCGCTCCCCGACGAGGCCAATATATACAACCCCGTGGACACCATCGGTGACGCCGACAACGACCGCTTCCGGGAGGCCATCGACATCGTCCTCGACGACGACAACGTCGACACGGCGGTGGTCCTCTCCTGTCCGACCGCCATCCTCTCCTACGAGGTGCTGGCGGAGGACATCGCCGAGCTGCAGGCGAAACACGACAAGCCGGTCGCCGCGAGCCTGATGGGCGGGGAGCGGACCCAGGAGCCCGCGGACATCCTCCGGGAGTACGGGATCGCCACGTACTTCGACCCGGCGCGGGCGGTCCAGAGCCTGGACGCGCTGCTCACGTACCGGGATATCACCCAGATCGACTACGAGGAGCCCCGCGAGTTCGACGTCGACAGGGAGCGGGCCCGGGAGGTGCTCGAGTCGGTCCACGACCGCGACACCAACCGCCTCGGGGTCGAGGCGATGGAGCTGTTCGACGCGTACGGCATCCCCACGCCAGCGGGAGAGATCGTCGATACGCCGGAGGACGCACAGACCGTGGCAGAATCCATCGATGGCAACGTGGTGATGAAGATCGTGAGCCCGGACATCCTCCACAAATCCGACATCGGGGGCGTCAAGGTCGGCGTCCCGGACGGGGAGGTCTACGACGCGTACGAAGACCTCGTGACACGGGCCCGGAACTACCAGCCAGACGCCGACATCCTCGGCGTGCAGGTCCAGGAGATGGTCGACCTCGACGCGGGGACGGAGACCATCCTGGGCATGAACCGCGACCCGCAGTTCGGACCGCTCCTCCTCTTCGGTCTCGGGGGCATCTTCGTCGAGATCCTCGAGGACACGACCGTCCGGGTGGCCCCGGTCTCCGAGCGGGAGGCCGACCAGATGCTCGACGACATCGACTCCGCCCCGCTGCTCCGGGGCGCCCGGGGTCGCCAACCCGTCGACGAGGGGGCCATCAAGGAGAGCATCCAGCGGCTCTCCCAGCTCGTCACCGACTTCCCGGCCATCCTCGAGTTGGACATCAATCCGCTCGTCGCCACGCCCGATGGGGTACAGGCCGTCGACATCCGTCTCACCGTCGATCCAGACCAACTATGACCACGCTACTGTTCGCATCAACGCAAGAGAGTACCGGAAAGACCGCCGTCTCGCTCGCCCTGGGCCAGCTCGCCCAGGAGGAGGGCACGTCGGTGGGCTACATGAAACCGAAGGGGACCAGGCTGCAGTCAAACGTGGGCAAGACGCTCGACGTCGACCCGATGCTCGCCAGGGAGATCCTGGACCTCGACGCCGAGATGCACGAGATGGAGCCCATCGTGTACTCGCCCACCTTCGTCGAGAGGGCCATCCGGGGCCAGGAGGACCCCGACGAGCTCCGGAGCCGGATCGAGGAGGCCTACGAGGGCATCGCCGACGACACCGACCTCGTCCTGGTCGAGGGAGGAGGCCAATACACGACCGGTGGGATCGTGGACCTGGCAGACGACGACATCGCGTCGCTCTTCGAGGCGGAGGTCCTCCTCCTCGAGCGCATCGGATCCGTGACGGACATCGACCGGATCCTCGGTGCCGTCGACCGGTTCGACCGGCGTATCGACGGCATCATCTTCAACGCGGTCTCGGATGCGATGTACGACCTGGTGGAGTCCGACGTGGTCCCGTACCTGGAGAGCCGGGACGTGACCGTCTATGGCGTGATCCCCCACGACCGCGAACTGGCGGGCGTGACCCTCTCCGACCTCACCGCCGAGCTCGGCGGGCAGGTCCTCACGGAGGTTGACGACGAGGTCTTCGTCGAGCGGGTGCTCGTCGGCGCGATGGGTGGGGAGTCCGCCCTGAGCTACTTCCGCCGGACGAAGGACGCCGCGGTCATCACGGGCGGCGACCGGGCAGACATCCAGCGGGCGGCCCTCGAGGCACCCGGCGTGAAGGCCCTCATCCTCACCGGCGGGTTCGAGCCCCCGGGAGCGGTGCTTGGCAAGGCCGCCGAGCGGAACGTGCCGGTGCTGACGGTCCAGTCGGACACGCTCGCCACTGTCGAGCGCGCGGAGGAGCTCATCCGTGGCGGTCGGGTGCGGGACGAGCGGACCGTCGCCCAGATGCGCCAGCTCCTCCACGACCACGTCGACGTCGAGACCATCCTGGGGTAGTTCCACCGGTCACCACCCAGTTCTGAAGGTGCAACTGCGAAGAGGGTGGCTGTTTTCAGAAAAGAGGGCAGGCATCTCCGAATTATATACTGTGAGGGGCCGCATCTCCTCATTATATACTGTGCGGAGCTGCATCTCCGCTTGTTATAGAGTGGTGGACACAATTGGTCAGACTGTTTGACCTGGATCTGAAATTGACAGGGGAACTGATATTGGCAAATCTACGTTGCTGACTATAGAGGATGTAAGCAGCCACGGAACGCGGAGGTGATCGGGATACTTCGACGAGAAACGAAAACA
>JBDGRH010000012.1:0-3314 GCA_042218225.1 Halodesulfurarchaeum sp.
ACCGCAGCGAGCCCCCCGACCCGAGCCGGCCGAGGGCTTTCAGCTCGTGGCGGTTCCATATACTACGGTTACTGCAGAAGGCCGAGGGCTTTCAACTCGTGGCGGTTGCGGTCAATGCGTCCTCTGCAGCCTGCCGAGGGCGTTCAACTCGTGGTGGCCGGGATTGTCCTTACTGCTGGACGGCCGAGGACGTTACAGCGTCCTGAAACACGGCAAATGGCCGAGTACCGAGTAACCCCGTTCCAGTTCCCCCTTGGGAGAACAAGGATTCCTGTAAGTCCAATTTCACCCTGACCACGCCTTCATTCGGACGGACCAGAATCCCCGACCATGCGGTTTTCGAGTCACACACCCTGAGAGTGTCGGTGGAACCACCAACCCCCCACAATCCGAGAAATGATGAAATGCCGCTGACTTTTGGCCACCACACATTACTGACGCACCACTCCTGGAGAGAACCGCCTCCGAGAACGTCCGCCCACCGGTACTCGCCCCACCCCCGCAGGGCGGCTGGCGGACCGTCAGCCTTCGATGAGGTCGTCGAATTCCGGCAGGACGTCCTCGTCGTCCTCCTCCGCCACCGACTCCTCGACCGACTCGGGCTCCTCCGTCTCGGCTTCCTCCTCGTCGGTCTCCAGTACCTCGACGACGAGCACCTCGAGGGGGATGTTCTCGAGGCGCTGCCCGATCTCCTTCCTGGCGATGCGCGAGGCGTGCTCCTCGCGCTCGACGTTGAACACCGTCATCTCGAGCTCGAGGGCGACCAGGCTCTCGTCTGCGGCGACGAACGCCGGCTCGAGCTCCTCCCCACAGTGGGGACACGACCGCTCCCCCATGTTGATCTCGACGTAGTTGAGATCGGGGTTGAGCATCTCGCCCGTCTTCGAGATGGCGATGCGAACGGCCTCGTCTGGCGACTCCACGTCGTACACCGGAACCGCGGCCTCGACGACGACCCTACAATCCATGGGTACGTGTGCTATTTCTTCCCCCTCATAAAAATAGATTGGCCCCGCACCGACAGGTTTCTCCCGAACTCGCACCGACAGGTTTCTCCCGAACTCTCCCCAATCCCGATGCGATGGAGCGCGGGGCGATCCCCCTCTCGTCGATCCCCGGAGCCGTGGACCTCCAGGCCACCCTCGAGAGCGGGCAGACTTTCCTCTGGTCGCGGCTCTCGGGCGAAACCTATGCCACCGAGCGCCCGTCGACCGATGAGTGGTACTGGACCACCGAAGGAGCTGACGTGATACAAATCCGACGCCAGGGGGAGCGACTCGCCTGGCGAGCCACGACCGATGCAGCACCGATTCTTCGACGGCGGCTCCGATTGACCGACGACCTCCCGTCCATCGTCGAGGCGTTTCCGGACGAGCCCGTCGTCCAGGCCGCCCGAGAGCGGTTTCCGGGACTCCGCCTCGTCTCCGAACCCGTCTTTCCGACGCTGCTCTCGTTCATCCTCTCGGCCCAGATGCGCGTGGCTCGGATCCACGACCTCGTCGGACGGCTCCGACGGGAATACGGCGAGCCAGTCGACATCGGAGACCGGACCGTCCACACGTTTCCCGAGCCGGAAACACTGGCTGGGGCGACCGAGGCAGAGCTCCGGGAACTCGGGCTGGGCTATCGGGCACCCTACATCACCGAGACCGCGTCCATGGTCGCGGCCGAGGGCATCGATACCGCTCGTCTCCGGAATCTTCCCTACGAGGAGGCACGGGAGGCCCTCACGCGCTTCGTCGGTGTGGGCGAGAAGGTGGCCGACTGTGTCCTCCTCTTCGCCCTGGATTTCGACGAGCCGGTCCCGCTCGACACCTGGATCCGGACCGCCATCGAGGAACACTTCCCGGCCGCTGCCAGGGACTCTTACGCGGAGACCTCGCGGGCGATCCGGGAACGGTTCGGTCCTCGTCCCGGATACACGCAGACGTACGTGTTCCATCATCTCCGCACGGCCGACGCCGACGACTTTGTCGTGGCGGACGATTGACGGGGGCGAGAACTCCGGCACCGGTGGTCGCCCACCCCTGAGCGTCGGCGCCCATTATCCCACCCCTGAGCGTGTACGCCCCCCACAGCATCGGCGCCCCCTATTTAATGCGGGCGTTCGTAGGGTGTGTCCGATGAGCGAGGGCGATCGCGTCAGGGCGCACGTGTTCGTCTCAGGGAAGGTACAGGGCGTCTTCTACCGCGCGAACACCAGAGAACAGGCCCAAGAGCGCGGCATCGATGGCTGGGTCCGGAACCTCGACGACGGACGGGTCGAGGCGGTATTCGAAGGGCCGGAATCCGACGTCGAAAAGATGGTCGAGTGGTGTCACGAGGGCAGTCCCGCCGCCCGGGTCGAGGATGTCGCGGTGGAGTACGAGGAACCCGCGGGCGAATCGGGGTTCCGCATCCGCCGGTGACCGCGGTGACTTTAGGGCGCCCCCGGTCGAACGGGGTGGTATGATCGACAGCTCGCGGATGGCCGCCATCGACCGGAACGCGGCCGCGCTGGGCGTTGACCAGGCCAAGCTCATGGAGTCGGCCGGCAACGCGGTGGCCCGGGCGGTCCGGGAGGAGGCGACCCCGGGGGACCAGGTGGCGATCGTCGCCGGGCGGGGCAACAACGGCGGCGACGCCTTCGTCGCGGCACGGTTCCTGGACGCGTTCGACGTGACCGTCCACCTGCTGGGCCGCCCGGCGGCGATCACCACCGACATCGCCCGGGAGAACTGGGAGGCGCTCGAGGCTGCCGAGGTCGACGCCCGGATCGTCCGCGACTCGACGACGCTCGATCTGGCCGAACCCGACGTGGTGGTCGACGGGATCCTGGGGACCGGCGTCAAAGGGCCCCCTCGCGAGCCCGAGCGCTCTGCCATCGTCGCGGTGAACCAGACCGGCGGGACCGTGGTGGCCGTCGACGTGCCGTCCGGGATGGACGTCGATACCGGGGAGGTCGCCGACGTCGCGGTCGAGGCCGACCGCGTCGTCACGTTCCACGACACCAAGCCGGGTCTCGCGGACCGAACAGACGTCACCGTCGCCGATATCGGGATCCCCCCGGCAGCCGAGACGTTCGTCGGCCCGGGAGACCTGCTGCAGGTCACCCGGCCGGAGGAAAGCCACAAGGGTGATTTCGGACGCGTCATGGTGATCGGCGGCGGCCCGTACACCGGCGCGCCGGCCCTCGCCGGGCAGGCAGCCCTCCGGGCCGGCGCCGACCTCGCCTTCATCAGCGCACCCGAACCTGTCGCCGACGAGATCCAGGGGTTCGGCGAGGATCTCATCGTGGAGCCCCTGCTCGGCACGCGACTGTTGCCGGAGCACGC
>JBDGRH010000170.1:0-3230 GCA_042218225.1 Halodesulfurarchaeum sp.
CGCCACAATACGACAAGGATGCGACGCTTCCACCCTTCCGCAACATTATATCGACGCCGGACATAGTGAACGTATGGCCCCATGCGAACCCCCCGTCGAGGTTCCCGAGAAGGACCTCTGGCGGGCCGCGGTCGATAACTTCCCGAACGGGGTGTTGGTCCTCTTCGATACGGATCTCCGGTACCGGCTGGTCGGGCCCGAGGTGCTCCCCTTCTCGAAGCGACGGGCGGCTGACATGGTTGGAAAGACGATCTACGAGCTCTTCCCGGAGGAGACAGCCGCGGAGCTCGAGACGGAGCTCCGGGCGACCCTCGATGGCTCCTCGCGCTCGTTCGACGTCACCTTCGACGGGCGCATCCACCACCTGGAGACCCAGCCGGTCGACATCCGGGGAACCTCGTACGGCGTCCTGGTCACCCAGGAGGTCAGCGAGGAGCGCCACACCACGGAGCAGCTCGCCAGGCAGAAGGCCCGCCTCGAGAGCTTCGCCGGTGTGCTCAGCCACGACCTCCGAAACCCGCTGGGGGTCGCCCAGGGAAACCTCGAGCTGGAACAGGAGGAGCGGGGGGATTCCGAACACCTTCGGCGGGCCATCGAGGCGCTCGAGCGAATCGACCACATCATCGACGATCTCCTCACCGCAGCGCGGGAGGGAGCGGCGGTCCGGGAGACGGAGGCGGTCTCTCTCGGGCGCATCGCCCGTGACGCCTGGGGGATGGTCGAGACGGGTGACGCCACGCTCCGGGTCGAAACCGACGGGCGACTCGAGGCCGACCCGAGCCGGCTCCAGCGGATCCTCGAGAACCTCTTCAGGAACGCCGTCGAACACGCCGGTTCGGGCGTCTCCGTGACCGTCGGCCAGACCGCGGACGGCTTTTTCGTCGAGGACGACGGTCCGGGAATCCCCCTGGAGCGTCGGGAGGACATCTTCGATGCGGGGATGTCCACGTCGGAGAGCGGTCGTGGATTCGGGCTGTTCATCGTCCAGAACCTGGCGGAGGCCCACGACTGGTCGGTCCGGTGTACGGAGGCGACATCCGGTGGCGCGAGGTTCGAGTTCGACACCGGCCCCGGCGTGTAAGGACCGACACTCCATCGGATCCCGCATTCGTCTCTCAGGGGACAGGTCGTCCTGGAGCGGAAGGATCTTCTGGACTCCGAAGGGACGGGTCTTCTCGACTCGGAGGAGATGGGTCTTCTCGTCGAAGTTACCGGGTCGTATGTAACGGGTCATACCGATATCCCTCGCGATGGTCGAACCCCGGGTGACGGTCCCTTCCGCCCCCTCCCGAGGGTTCATCCGGCGCAATAGCCACCTCCAGCCTGATGGACGAGCACACGCGCGAACCGTCCGTCGAACCCCCGACCGGGGATCGAAACCCGACCGGGTGGCTCCCCGAGGAGGACCGGTGGGAGCACGACACCCTCCGTCGGGCGGTCGTCCATGGTGTCCGACTGTTCAACGCGGGAGCATACCACGAGAGTCACGACTGCTTCGAGGACGAGTGGTTCAACTACGGCAACGGTACCAGGGAGAAGGACTTCCTCCAGGGGATGGTCCAGGTCGCGGCAGGGGCCTACAAGCTGGTGGAGCACGACGAACCCGAGGGTCTGCGCCGACTGCTGACGACCGCGAGAGGGTACCTCGATGACATCCCCGAGGACTTCTACGGGGTCGATGTGGCGGGTGTCCGGGACGGGATCGAGCGGGTGCTCGATGACCGACGTACCCTCGATGGATGGACGATCCGCCTCGACGGCCGTATCCAGACCGCCGACGAGGACGACGTCGCCTTCGCCGAGTCGCGGCCGTGAGACACGGGAGCCGTTCGCCCGCGACACCGGTGACCCAAGGCATTAGTACGGTCCCGCCCTGCCAATCCGATGATGCAGGTCACGCGGCTTGGCGAGGGTGACGCCGAGCTCGCCATCGTCGGCGGGGTCCACGGGGACGAACCCTGTGGCGTCGAGGCCATCCAGCGCCTGCTGGCGGACGATCCGCCGGTCCGTCGCCCCGTCAAGCTGATCGTGGCCAACGAGGAGGCGCTGGCCCGGAATGTCCGGTTCGTTGACGCCGACCTCAACCGGGCGTTCACCGACGCCCCGGCAGAGGCCCACGAGCGGGGCCTGGCGGAGGCCCTGGCCACGGCGATCCAGGGGACCACGACGCTTTCGATCCATTCGACCCAGTCCTACCACAGTCCATTCGCCATCACCTCGGGGATGGCGCCGGCGGTCCGTGAGGTCGTCCCGCGGCTCTCCGTCGATGCGGTGGTCGACGCCGGTCCCGCCGTGAACGGGCGCATCTTCGAGGCCGCCGCCGACATCATCGAGGTCGAGGCGGGCTATCAGCGAAGCGAGGCCGCCGCGGAGAACGCCTATCGGCTGACGCGGGAGTTCCTTACGGCAACCGGGGCCCTCCCAGGGGATACGATGGTTCGCGATCTGCCGCTTTTCGACCTGGGCACCCCGCTCGAAAAGCCCAGGGCAAGCGCGTACGAGGTCTTGGTCGAGAACTTCTCCCGAGTCCGAAAGGGCCAACCTTTCGCGAGGGCCGACGGGGAAGCGCTCAGGGCCGAGGAGCCATTCTGGCCGGTGTTGCTCTCCGCCGAGGGGTACCGGGACATCTTCGGCTACCGGAGCCAGCGGCGGGGCACTCTCTCCCGGGAGTCCCAGGGAACGCGCTCCGAGGGTTAATCCTCCGGAGGAGCCAATCGAACCTTCGTGAGCTCGCGATCGAGGGCGCAGTGTTCGTGCGGGGGATCGCCAAGCATCTCGGTGATCCGGTACTCCCGATCGAAGTCGACACCGAGGGGCACACAAAGGTGGTGGCTGGGACACCCCGTATGCGGACATTCGCCCGCAAGCGTCGTCTTGCTCCCGGCAAAAGCGCCCGTAGGCGGGACGTTGGCGTCGAAGTCTGTCGGCTCAACCTCCACCGCGATGACGCCCTCATCGTGGACCGCACAGTCGAGGACCTGCCCACCGTCCCTGACCGCGGTGATCTCGTATCGCGTCCCTGGCGAGAGGTTGAGACACTGCTTCCGATAGGGACAGCCCGTACACCCGCTGGCCTCCCCCTGGAAGACGAACTCCTCGCCCGGGTCGGCCAACCTGGTCCCGACGAGCGACAGGGGCATTGGACGTGTCTATGGCGGTCTCCGGAATAAGGGTCGCGGCTTCCCGGGGCGCCGCCGAATGGATTCATCGATCTGGGGACAGTGCGGGCC
>JBDGRH010000119.1:0-3218 GCA_042218225.1 Halodesulfurarchaeum sp.
AGAGCGATTCCTTCGTAAGGAATAGGTCGAGGGTTCAAATCCCTCCACCGGCTTGTTACTTCCTTTATACGTTAGGTTCAAAGCCTACGCTGGTTAGGACGGGTGCGCGTCGAGAATGGTCTGGTCTACGTGAGTCCGGTCTACGTAAGCGCGAAATACACCAGCGCCGCGCCCCACATCGCCAGGATACTTCCCGCGCTTGGCCGTTCCAACCATACCCCCATGACTCCATACACGAACGCCCGCGCCCCGTAGGCCACCGGGGCGACGACGGGCGGCAAACGAATGCCCCCAACCGGTCCGAGCCCATCCCCCAACGAGCCGAAGAGAAGACGACACCGAAGACCTTACGCCAGGAGATACGTTTTTCCGATTGGATTCGTACGCGGTCCGTATGAAGCGGTCCCTTCTCGTGTTGTCTGTCGCGATGTTACTGCTCTCCAGTGGATGCTTCGGAATGGGATCCACCGAGGGGACGCCCACGACAGCTCCCCCTCCGACGTCGGTCGACACGACGAAGAGTCCAACGAGAACGCCGAGTCCGACCCCAACAACCCGTCAACCAGCGCCAACGACAACCAGCAGTGCCCCGGTTGCAGACCGGATCGGTGTCGAGAATGGCGTGACCGCCACGGCTGAATTGGAGGGTGCGACCGAGCACGAATTGACCCGTTCGGCAGTCCGGTTTCTCGTGAATCGGACGATGGCCCGCGTAGAGATCTTGGAGGGCGAGGAGTTCGAGGCGGATATCGGGGTGGTGTTTCGCACCGACGCGGAGTTTCCCCGTGAATACCTCGCTCCCGAGTATCGGGAGGAGGTGAACGCGATCTACGCGGTCACGTTTCTGGTGCCACAGTCCCGAGACGCGATGGCGGTCGCCAGGCAGATGCGGAAACGACACGTCATCGGGTTCTTTCACCCGGACCAACAGCGGATCGTCTTGATCGGGGACCGGAGTGATTTCGACGGCCCGGCGGTGGCCCACGAGTTGGTGCATGCGCTGCAGCACCAACGCGGGGTGTTGGTCTCTCGCCCGGATGGATACGATCGCGTCCTTGCCTATCTGGCGCTCACCGAGGGCGAAGCATCTCTCGTCGAATCTCGATACGCGGCGAAGTGCGGGGGAGCGTGGACGTGTACCGAACGGCCGGCGCCACTGCCGGAGAACGTCTCGAATCCGAAGCTGGCCTACCTCTCGGCGTTCCCGTATCAAGCAGGGGAACGGTTCGTCCGGCGGGTCGGGCTCGAGACGGGGAAGGACCTGTACGCTGAGCCACCTCGAGCCACCTCCCAGGTCATCCACTCCATCGATCAGGAGGTGGTTGAGGTCGAGACACCGTCACCTGCGGGTTCAGTCACTCGAGGAGCGGTGACCGATGTGACCGTGGGGGAGGCCACTATCGCGGCGATGCTGGCCGGGCCGGCACTCACGAGAAAGGGCGTGGTCACCGACACGTCACCGATCGGCGGTGGCGGCCTGGTGTACAACTTCAGCGCCTCGAGGGGGTGGACCGGTGGGGCACTCTCTACATACAGTGTTGACGGGACCACCGCCTACATGTGGAAGACCCGCTGGCGAAGTGCCGAGGACGCCACGGAGTTCGAGAACGCGTACGTCGACATGGTGCGGGCGTATGGCGGGCGGGAAGTCGCTCCGGGTATTTGGAAGGTGGACATGGAGGGGTTCCCGGGCGCGACCAAGGTCGTCGTTCGAGAGGACACTGTCACGATATACAGTGCCGCATCGCGTTCGCAGCTACAGGTATTGGTCGATAGTGTATAGCCTCGCAGTGAGAAGGCCGTCACCAAACCTCGCGGTCGACAGCAGGGCGAGAACCAAACTGGACTCGCCAGACCGATCCAGGCCCCTGTCATTGAGGTATACGTTCTGGCTGGGTCGCCGTCTGTAACGAGGCCTGTATATTTGTCCAATGAGGGTATGGGACGGTCCCCCGCCGGTATCGGTTCGGCGTCGAATAGTGCACCGCCTCCTGTCGGATACTGCCCCCGCGTTGCCGCCATGACCATGATTTACCATCCCGTCTCCCGATGACTCCGCACGGATGGCCGAGGACGAGTCGGACGTGACCGCCCCGCTCTGGATGGAGCGGTACGCAGAGGTGACCGGGTTCGAATGGCTCGGCGACCGCTTCGTCCCCGGGTCCGACGGCAGTCGGATCGCCCCGTATCTGTTCGTCGTGACGGTCTGGTTCCTCGTCACGGTGGGCTTCGCCACCCTCCGATACCTCCACGTGGGACGATTTCCGCTGCTCGAGACCCCCGGGATGTTCGTCCTGCTCCCGGCCTGGCTGTTCGTCGTCTTCGTCGCCCGGCGGATGCGCGACCGGTACGCCGAGGTGGTCGAAGGCCTCCCGGCCCCGGTTCGCATCCAGGGAGAGGGAGAGCCGCGGTACGCGGCCTGGGTCCGGCGGTTCGGCGTCTCCCGGCGGGCCGAATCGGAGCCGCTGGCCGAGATGTTCCCCGGCCGGCTCCGATGGGTGCTCGTCGCGGGAGGGATCGGCCTGCATCTCGCCTGGTTCGTCATCGACCCTTCGCCGATGCAGACCTTCACACAGGTCTATGGGACGACACTCGCCTCCCTCTACTTCTACGCGGTCGTCCCGGGGATCTTCTACGTCTTCGGCGGGGAGCTGATCGCACTGTACCTGGGTGTCCACGTCCTCCTGCCGCTGAAGGTCACCATGACAGACCGCATCGACTTCACCGACCCGCTCCTGTACGGGGGCCTCCGCCCGGTCGGACGGCTCCTCCGGGACTCCTCGGGTGCCTTCCTCCTCCTGCTCTCGCTGTTCGCCGTCTTCGAGACGGTCTCGGCCGGGACCGATCCGCTCGACCCGTACTCCCGCCTGCTGGTGTTCGGGGGGATCGGCTTCGGCGTCGCGATGTTCGTCCTCCCCGTGTACTGGCTCCACCGGTACCTGCGCGGGAAGAAGGAATCGAAGATCCGGGAGATCAAAGCCGATATCGAGGATGCCGGGCCGGAGGACGACCTCGACAGCCTTCCGGAGGCACGACCGCGCACGCTCGACGAGACGAGCGAGTACACCCACGAGTACCTGCGACTCATCTACGTGGACAATATGAAGGAGTTCCCCATCGACGTCGGTCTCGTCCTCGAGTTCCTGTTCGTATTGCTGCTCCCCTACGCCGCACACGTGTCCTCTATCTTCGTCTTCGAGCAGTTGATTCACCTGTGA
>JBDGRH010000132.1:0-3214 GCA_042218225.1 Halodesulfurarchaeum sp.
GACGGTCTGCCAGTGTTTGTCGGAGGCGGCGGTCGACGGTCCGGCAGTGTTTGTTGGAGGCGGCGATCGACGGTGCACCAGTGTTTTCGGAGGCGGACCTCACGGCGCATCGCCGGAACCGCCCTCGTCCGGCGCGACTGGGCCGGGACGATGAATTCCCGGGGGTATCCATCCGAAACCCTGCGAGAGCTTCCACCCCACGAACACGTACCCGGTGGCTTTTTTGTACCCCTCCTCCAAGAAGTCGGTATCGACATGGCAGTCAACCGTGGGGGAGCAGGCTTCTCGCTGTGGACTCCGGGCGGATTCTCCTGGGGCCGGCGAGGCCCGACAACCGCCCCAGGGCGGGGCCCGACAACCGCCCCAGGGCGGGGCCCGACAACCGCCAGGAGGGGCTCCCGTCGAACGGGACCGAAGAACCTGCTTCGACGACGGACTGACGGGGTGAGCTGAATGGCGACGGAGACGCCCACGGTCCTGATCGTCGACGACGAGGTCAACATCACCGAGCTGTTCGGGGCGTGGCTCGAGCCCGACTACGAGGTCCGAACGGCGAACGGGGGCGAGGAGGCCCTGGACGCCCTCGACGAATCTGTCGACGTCGTCCTGCTCGACCGCCGGATGCCGGGGCTCTCGGGCGACGACGTTCTCGAGGTCATCCGGGAGGAGGACTTCGACTGCCGGGTGGCCATGGTGACCGCGGTGGAGCCCGACTTCGACGTCATCGAGATGGGCTTCGACGATTACCTCACCAAACCCATCGACCGCGAGGACCTGGAGGAGGTCATCGAGTCGCTGCTCTCCCGGAAGCAATACGACGAGCGGATGCGGGAGTACTTCTCGCTGGCCTCGAAGAAGGCCACACTCGAATCGGCGAAGCCCTCCTCCGAGCTCGAGGCGAGCGAGGAGTACCAGGAGCTCGTCGAGGAGGTCGAGTCACTCGGGGAGGAACTCGACCGTGCCCTGGAGTCGGACGAGGACTTCGAGTCCGCCTTCCAGGACCTGTAGCGGCGGGGGATGGTTGGGGGTTGAGAGTTGAGAGTTGAGAGTTGAGAGTTGAGGGTTGAGAGTTGAGGGTTGAGAGTTGAGAGTTGAGAGTTGAGAGTTGAGAGTGGAGAGTTGAGGGTTGAGGGTGCCTGTCGTTCTTCTTTTCCGCGGAGCGGCCGCTTCTGGACGGGAACCGGCCCCGCTCAGATCCCAGTTCGACCCTTTTCAAACACGTCCCGTGCCGATGTCCGTCTCGAGGGCGATGTACGCCCCGAGATACCCACCGACGGCCGAGAGGGCGACCGTGTACAGGACGAAGAACACGGCCGCGAACACGATGAGCAGGCCGAAGCCGAAAAACGCCCCGGGTGGCAGTCCCAGGAGGGAGAGGAAGAACGTCCCCCCGAACATCGTCACGAAGAACAGCGGGACCATGGTGATGGCCCCGGCGATGGCTCCGACCCGGAGGCCCGCCCCGCGGCTCTCCTTCTGGAGGTATCCGGCGGCGATGCCGCCCAGGGCGGGGGAGAGCGGGAGGAATGCGAGGATGACGCTGATAACGGCGCCGATCAGGGCGTTCAGGAGGGTATCGCCTTGTCCCATGGACAGGTCTTCCGTCGCCTTGTCGGATAAACCTATGCGGGCCCTGTGACCGACTGCCACGGGGGTCCGCCCACGGTCCGGGATCCTCTCTGACCACGCTACGTGGAGCCTGCCATGTTCTCCTCTTCCTCCCCGTCCGCCGGCGCCACCGCGGTGTACCGTCGGCCGCGGTTCTGCCCGTGCACCTCGATGAGGTCGTAGGCGGCGAGCTTCCGGACGTAATCGCGCACCCGGCGCTTGCTCCGGGGCTCCGCCACGCGCTCCGTGTAGCGCTCGTAGGCCTCCCCCGGCGCGATGCTCCCGGCCCGCGTGATGATCTCGTAGAGGGCCTCCTGGTGCTCGCCCAGGCGGTCCTGTCTGGTCTCGCGCAGCTCGGAGCGCGCCGCGGGGACGGCCTCCTCGAGGAGCGCGATCGACACCTGCTCGCGGTCGCGGTGCTCGGCGAGCCGGGCGGCGGTCCCGAGGATGCGGATGGCGTCCCGCGCGTTGCCCGCGGCGGTGTCGGCGACGTGCTCGAGGTGCTCCCGCTCGACCGCTCCCGGGGCGAGCCCGTGGCGCACCCGCTGGGAGAGGATGTCCACGAGCGCCTCGACGCCGTAGCGCTCGAAGTGCACGCTCGTCGCGCTGGCGAGCCGGCTCCGGAGGCGTGGCTCGAGCCGGGAGAGGACGGCGTCCTCGCTGTTGGCGACCAGGAAGAGCACGAGCCCGGGCACGTGATAGAGGTCGTAGAGCACGTCGGGCTCGTCGAGCTGGTCGACCTCGTCGAGCACGAGCACCGCCGGGCCGGTCACGGTCCGCTCGACCCGGTCGAGCACCTCGCTCGCGGCGACGGCGGTCCGGCGGAGGCCGTCCACCGACCCGAACCCGGCGAGCACCTCGTAGAGGACCCGGTGGCGGGTGCGGTGGCTCCAGCAGCTCACCGCGTGCGTGTCGAGGTCGGCGACCCGCTCGCCGAGCTCGTCGAGGAGGACGCGGGCGGCGCTGGTCTTCCCGGCCCCGCTCGGCCCCCAGACGAACACGTCGCTCGCGGGCTCGCCGGAGAGCATCGGCTCGAGCGCCGACCCGAGCAGGTCGAGCTCGGCGTCCCGCTGGCGGAAGTCGCCGGGGACCCACTCCTCCTGGAAGACGGCGGGGTCGATGACGAGGTCGTCCGTGTGCTGGATGTGCATGGCCGAATGTGTCGGGTTCGGACCCGGGCTAGCGGGAAGGGCCGCCCGGCCCAAATACCTGCGCCGGTAGCGCGGTGAAAGTGAAAGTGCCGACCGCTCGGACGGGTGTCACCTGGGCGCTGGGGTGCATTATACAATGGGTGAGGACGGCGTGGGCGAATCGCCCGATCTCGGTCGTCAGCAACAGTGAACGCAGTTCCCGCAACCGCCACGGGATGAAATCCCTCGGTCGTCAGCAGCAGTGAACGCGATAACCGCAACCGCCACGAGTTGAAAGCCCTCGGTTGTCAGCAGCAGTGAATGCGATAACCGCAACCGCCACGGGATGAAAGCCCTCGGTCGTCAGCGGAGAACTCGTTAACCGCAACCGCCACGGGATGAAAGCCCTCGGTTGTCAGCGGAGAACTCGTCAACCGCAACCGCCACGAGTTGAAAGCCCTCGGCCGGCTCGGGTC
>JBDGRH010000257.1:0-3177 GCA_042218225.1 Halodesulfurarchaeum sp.
TCCACGTCTCCCCGCGGGCTTCCATCTCCTCGAGCTTCTCCTTGAGGTACTGGGTTCGGTGTGTTGCCATGGTATCAGCGCGGCCGGTGACCGTCCATCGTAGCTGCTCGCCGACGGGGTATAAAATGTCCTGAGACCTCTCGAGAGGTTCGGGGGGAGCGGGGGGTGGGGGGTGGTCAGGCTTGGATGGAGTGACCATCATTCTGAAAGGGCCCCGGTCATCCATGGAGCTGGGCCCCGGCTCACCATTCAATAATGCGGCATCTATCGGGAGATCCCCGCAGGGAGGCGACTCTCGTCCGACAGAACGCTGACTGAGATTTAAGGGGTGGAGGCGCCCCGACGCGAGCATGGGGAACGCACACGCCGAAGGTGAGGGGACACCCGACCTCGTCCGCACCTGGTGGGCCCTTTCGCGGCAGCTCGACGACCGGCCCGCTGCCGGTCCGATGGCGGTCCTCGTGACCGTCGGCGTCGGATCCGCGTCGCTGCTCGTCGCCGCCGCAACCCTCGCCGTCCTCGCTGGCGCGCCGGTGGGATAGGGCGGCTTGCTCGGACGCTCGGACGACTGGGCCGCCTGTTTTTATGGGGCCACCCCGCGAGCGTAGGGACATGAAGCGCGTCATCGAGACCACGGAGGCCCCCGCGGCGGTCGGCGCCTACAGCCAGGCGACGACCGACGGCAACCTGGTGTTCACCGCCGGCCAGATCCCGCTCACCTCCGACGACGAACTCCTCGACGACGAGGACGTGGCGGTCCAGACCCGACAGGCCCTCGAGAACGTGAAGGCCATCCTCGAGGAGGAGGGATTGACCATGCAGGACGTCCTGAAGGTCACGGTCTTCCTCGCCGACATCGACGACTTCCAGGCCATGAACGAGGCCTACAGCGAGTACTTCCGGGACAACCCACCCGCACGCAGTGCGATCCAGGCCGGAGCCCTCCCGAAGGGAGTCTCCGTCGAGATCGAGGCCGTGGCCGCCCAGCGCGAGTAGGGTCGACATGGACCCGCGTCGTCGGGCGAGCCTGCTCTGGGGCCTGGTCGGTGCCTTCGCCTTCCTGGTCCTCGCCCAGGGATACCGGCTGATCCGGGGCCCGAGCATCGGTCTCCCCCCGCTTCTGGGTGTCGCCCTCGTGGTCTTCATCGGGGCGTCCATCGCGGCCCACCTCGCCGGTCGGTACCTGGACGGGAAGAGACAGGTTTAACCTGGACTGCCGGTTACGGTCGCCCGGGCCGGGATGGCCGAATGGTAAAGCGCACGCTTGGAGAGCGTGTCCCCGTCATGGGGTTCTGGGTTCAAATCCCAGTCCCGGCGTCCGCAAACGGTTCTCGTTTCACCTGGGTGACCGTATAGATCGGGTTGATCGGCGCTCGAACCCCAATCATGGTCGCCAGTGGCCGGGAACCGAGTTTTCCGTCCTCCCGTCTTGCTGGAGGGAACGAGTCCGGGCCGAACTTAAAATGCGTGGCATGCCCTTGCATCCCAATGGAACGGATGCCGGCACCCACGTGCGGGAGCCGGAGACCGGCCGCCGATTCCGAGGTGGACGCCCCAGCGGCCCGGCGAGACGCTAACCGAATCCTTATATAGAAGGACAATCAATCGCCATCTGACGATGTCTGAGCGACGAATGCAGGGTCAGCCCATGATCATCTTGGGCGAGGACGCACAGCGTGTCAAAGATCGCGACGCCCAGGAGCACAACATCTCCGCCGCCCGGGCGGTTGCCGACTCGGTTCGGTCCACCCTCGGGCCGAAGGGGATGGACAAGATGCTCGTCTCCTCGATGGGCGACGTCACCGTCACCAACGACGGCGTCACCATCCTCCAGGAGATGGACATCGACAACCCGACGGCGGAGATGATCGTCGAGGTCGCCGAGACCCAGGAGGACGAGGCCGGCGACGGCACGACCACCGCCGTGGCCATCGCGGGCGAGCTCCTGAAGAACGCCCAGGACCTCCTCGAGCGCGATATCCACCCGACGGCCATCATCAAGGGCTACCACCTCGCCTCGGAGCGGGCCCGCGAGGAGGTCGATGATATCTCGATCGAGGTGGACCCCGACGACGAGGACCTGGTCCGGAGCGTCGCGGAGACCTCGATGACGGGCAAGGGGGCCGAGCTGGACAAGGAGCTCCTCTCCGGCATCATCTACGAGGCCCTCGAGCAGGTTTCCGTCGAGGCCGACGACGGCTCCACCGTGGTGGACCTCGACAACGTGAAGATCGAGACCCAGACCGGCCGGAGTGCCGGCGAGTCCGAGCTGCTCGTCGGGGCCGCCATCGACAAGGATCCCGTCCACGACGACATGCCCCGCGAGGTCGAGGACGCCCGCGTCCTCCTCCTGAACGAGGCCATCGAGGTGGAGGAGACCGAGGCGGACACCCAGGTCTCCATCGAGAGCCCCGACCAGCTCCAGCAGTTCCTCGACCAGGAGGAGGAGCAGCTCCGGGAGAAGGTCGACCAGATCAAGGAGACCGGCGCGAACGTGGTCTTCTGCCAGAAGGGCATCGACGACATGGCCCAGCACTTCCTGGCGAAGGAGGGCATCCTGGCCGTCCGCCGCGCGCGGAAGAGCGACATCGAGTTCCTCAAGAACGTCCTCGACGCCAGCATCGTGACGGACCTCGACGCGGCGTCGGCCGAGGACCTCGGCACCGGCTCGGTCCGCCGGGACGATGCGGACGACCTCTTCTACGTCGAGAGCGACCGTGAGGGGGCCCACGGCGTCACCATCCTCCTGCGCGGCGCCACCGACCACGTGGTCGACGAGATCGAGCGTTCGGTCACGGACGCCCTGGACGTCGCCTCGCAGACCCTGACGGACGGCCGCGTCCTCCCGGGCGGCGGCGCCATCGAGGTCGAGCTCGCCGACCGCGTCCGGAACTTCGCCGACGGCGTCGAGGGCCGCGAGCAGCTTGCCGTCGAGGCCTTCGCGGACTCCGTCGAGCTCGTTCCCCGGGTGCTCGCCGCCAACGCCGGCCTCGACTCCATCGACACGCTGGTTGACCTCCGGGCAGCCCACGAGAGCGGCGAGATGCGCGCCGGGCTGAACGTCTTCACCGGCGAGGTCGAGGACACCTTCGAAGCCGGCGTCGTCGAGCCCGCCCACGCGAAGGAACAGGCGCTCTCCTCGGCAACCGAGGCGGCCAACCTCGTCCTCAAGATCGA
>JBDGRH010000235.1:0-3170 GCA_042218225.1 Halodesulfurarchaeum sp.
CGGATAGAACCTCGTTGAAAAGGTGCGTTTAACCCGTATTGGGCAACTGTCAATTACCCGGGGAGGAGTGGTGGTTCTCTACCCTAAATTCTGTCCGGGAAACACCCACCCGCCCGTGAAAAGCCGCTTTCCTTCACCGCGGGCTACGGACGAAATCATACGCAAGTGCCCCCACCAGCGTGACCACTCCGAGCAAACCGAGCAGGAGTCCCACGCCTCGAACGTAGTCCCAGAATCCGGCCGGGCACGTGCCGCCGGATGCGCAGACGTTCGTCCCCAGAAGGAATCCCAAGAATCCAACACCGGCACCGAGAACGACCGCCCAGGCAGCGAGTTCCGTTACGCGTGGCATCTGGGGAGAGTGTTGGTGGGGACTTCTGAAAATGCCCCTGATCTGCTTCGTTTCCGGGTCCGATTTTCCTGGATCTCTCCACACCCACAATCACGGTCATTTTTGACACCGACGAACTGCCCGAGAAATGTTTGCTCCCGGAATTGAGAAGCTGAAGTGTGGTTTTATTTGAGCGCACATTGGAGGCCCATCCATGCTCGGACGCCACCACCTCACGCTCTCCGTCGGGACGGTGGCGCTGGTCGTTCTCCCCCTCTTTCCAATATATCCGGTGGCGACCATCGTGGCGCTGGTGGGGACGGCCATCGGCTCGTTGATCCCGGACGCGGACAGCCAGGACGCGGCCATCTTCCACACGCAGGTGAGCGGCATCCGCGGGGACCTCGGTGATCTCCTGAACGCCCCTGGCGTGCTCTATCCGGTCTTCGGGTACGTCACGAAGTACCTGATCTACAAGCCGGCGGTGGCCTTCTACGACCGGGTGGTCTTCGAGGAGCGAGACATCCGCGAGCGGCATCGCGGGTTCCTGCACTCGTTTCTGGGACTGGGGACGCTCACCGTTGTCACCGGGATCTACCTGGGAATCGTGTTGCTCCTCGTCGGTCTTGCCTGGCTGGTCGGTATCGTGGTCTTCCTGGCCGGCTACCTCGCCGGGGCCGTCCTCCACCTCCTCGAGGACAGCTGCACCCGGTCGGGCATCCAGTGGAACTTCCCCTTCGACTCCTGGCGGGTGCAGGGGGACATCACCACGTCGACGGACCCCGCGGACATGCGGTACCAACGGGGATTCCTGGTCGTGCTGGGTGTGGGGGCCGGGGTGATGTTTTTTGCGCCACTCCTCGTGACCGCCGTTCCTCGGGTGGTCTTCTCGCTTCTGGGAGTCGTGCTTGGGGGGTTCCTGTGGTGGGTGTTCGCGGTTCGGGTGGCCGGGTGTCGGGTAAGTGGGGCGCGAAAGTAGGGAAGGGGAGGTGTCCGAGCACGGACTCCCGGGAACGCGCTCCCGCCCACAATCATCATCACCCCACCGGCTGAATATCGAGGGCATGAACCGTCTCTGGATCACCAACGGGAGCACCTCCGTGGCGCCGGTGGTGAACCCCCTCATCGCGGCGTGTCACGAGGGCTACGTCCCGACGGACGTCTTCATCCTGGACAACCCCGGGATCGAGGACGTCACGCGCTCTGCGCGCTCGCTGATGAAGACGGTCGTCACCGCCCACGGCGGGGCCGAGCCGAGCATCGAGGTCGAGCACCTCGAGGACGAGCTTGACTTCCAGGGCATCCTCTCGTACGTCCAGTCCGCCATCGACGCCGGCCTGGAGGCGGACGCGGAGGTGGCCGTGGACGTCACCCCGGGCCGGAAGGTCTGGTCCATCATCGGCTTCCGGGCCGGGCTGGATGCCGACGTGGATCACCTCTACTACGCCCACGTCGCCTCCGATGAGTTCTTCGGGGAGAGCGTCCCGACGATCCCCCGGCCCGCGGTCCGGCTGGTCGACTTCACGGAGGTGGGGTAGATGCGGTTGGCAATACCCGTGGAGGTGCCCTAGATGCGCATCCGGCGCGACCACCTGACGGTCCTGCTCAACGCCTTCTTCGACCGGGGCGACGAGACCTTCGCGATCGAGCACCCGGCCCCGGAGCTCGACGAGCTGGTGCGGGTCGAGCTGGGCCCGCACGACGACTGCCGGGTGCGCTTTCCCACCTCGCTCGAGGCCTACGCCGCGGCCCTGGAGGAGGTCCGGCGGAATCATCCCGAGGCCGTCGCCGACGACCTCCCGTCACCAGACCAGTTCCTGAAGGCGGTCCTGGCCAGCGGCATCCTCGAGATCGAGAACCGCGAGGAGACGCGCCAGCTGCTCGAGCGGTACGGCGACCCGGACCTGATGGCCGGCCACCCGCCGGTGTTCGCCGGGTTCGACACCAATCTCCTCCCCTGGCGCATCGACCGCGTGCTCGGGCTGCACGACCCCGACGCCGGCGTCGGGTACGTGAACGGGTTCGTCCTCGCGACGGGGGTGCGCGACGAGCTGGACTGGGACTACAAGTGTCACGACACGGATCCGTTCGAGGCGGCCTTCGGGGACGTCTTCGAGGAGTACTGGAACCAGCCGCTCGGGTCGGCGCGGGTCGGTCGGCTGGGCCAGCTCACCTATCGCCGCATCCGGGACATCGAGCAGGCCCAGGAGATCGACTCGGGGACGGGGGACCAGGCCATCGTCGAGGCGTACGACGAATACAACCGGGAGCACCGGGCGGAGATCCTGCTGTTCAGCAACGATCGCAACTTCGTGGAGCTGGCCCAGGGGCATCGGATCCTGGGCCAGCACATCGCGTTTCCGGACGGGTTGCCGTCGGTGTCGGAGTCCGTGTCGGCCTCGTGGGGTGAGGTGGAGTTGCTGGTGTCCCTGCTGGCGGTGGTGTTCGGGGTCATCGAGGTGCCGAATGCGTCCGTGTTGGGGGTGTGGCGCGGGAAGGACCAGCTCGACTGGCAGTACGAGCGGGTGAAGGTGGCCGCCCGCAGTCCCGACCTGGAGGCCATGCTCGAACGCGATCTGTCGATCGTCGAGTCCTACGAGGAGGTCTCCGGTGGGTAGGTTCGGGTATTGTATATTTGGGTGGGGTGGTGGTTGGTTTGTGGTCTTTATTGGGGCGTTTCGGAATGGATGCTGCCGTCCGCTTTTCTGGAGTATCCAAAGTCATTGCAAAGGAGACCGCCGAAAGCCCCTCAGGAGTATTTTTGAAGGGTATAGCAAAGAAGGCCGCCGAAAGCTCCTCTGCACTATCCAACGTCATAGAAACCAAGACCGCCGAAAGC
>JBDGRH010000172.1:0-3143 GCA_042218225.1 Halodesulfurarchaeum sp.
CCGAACGGTCGAGCGGTGAACGGAGTGAGCCGCGAGACAGAAGTGAACCGCGAGACAGGAGCGACCCGTGAGCACCCCCCGACCCGAGCCGGCCGAGGGCTTTCAACTCGTGGCGATTCAAGCTACTGCCTGATCTGCTAACGGCCGAGGGCTTTCAACTCGTTGCGGTTCCGTTTCCTCCGTCCCATGCAGTCGGCCGAGGGCTTTCAGTTGTGGGCTATTTCAATACCGTCCGAACCTATACCAGCCGACCGACGACGTTCACACTATTTGCGAGTCAGAAACTCACTATCTGTTGCTGGTCGAGCCCGTCTCCCTGACAGATTCTTCTATCCCTATTGTATAATATCCGCCAGAAGGGAGAGGACGGGAACGTCTTCGCTAATCCGTATACCATACCTTCGACACTGCCGAAACCCAGCTCACCCGCGGTCCTGTTCCGCAGGGGCTCCACCTTCCGCACCGCCGTCGGCGACGGCCCCCTCCATGGCACCTGGCCCCGAGGGGTCCTGGATCCACAGGTCGCCGAAGAGCTCGTCCTGCTGGAGTCGGACCTCGCCCCGATGCGAAAGGAACAGAAGGGCGAGAAACGTCTCGATCCGAGACCCGGCGGCGGTGTCGATCTCCTCGAAGAGGACCTCGGCCCGGCCGGCGGCGTAGTGCTCCTCCAGGGCCGCCCGGACCGCCTCGATGAGCGCATCGATGTCCTCCTGGTGGGTGGTCCCCGTGACCTCGGATTCTCCCGGCTCGCCCTCCCGGCGCATCTCGTCGCCGGTCCGGTAATCGAGGGTCTGGACGCCCCGGCTGAACCCCCTTGGGGAGTTCTCGGTGTCGTAGCTCCGGTGGCGCTTCCACCAGCTTCCGCGCTCTGCCTCCCGGAGCTCGCGGATGAGCTCGTCCAGGGTCTCGGGCGTCCCGCGCGCCTTCTTGCGGTCGAGGCGTCGGTCCATCTCCGACTCGAGGGCGTGGATCGGGTCTCCGCCGGCCATCTCCTCCGTCGGGGGGAGCTGGTCGTCCCACCGGAGGTCGGGTTCCACCAGGTCCCGCTCGTCCCGGTCCTGGTCGACCGAAAGGAGCTCGTCGCTTTTCATCCGGAGGAGGACACTCGCGTAGAACAGGGCCCGTCCCGACGCCCGGAGGTCGCCCTCGTCGAGCGCGTCCAGGAACCGATCCGTCACCCGGACGATGTCGATATCCCACGGGTCGATCTCGCCTTCCTCGGCCAACTGGACGAGCAGTTCGACCGGTTCGACGTCCTCCCCGTCGGTGTCGATGTCGCCCCCGTCCTCCAGGAGGGCCACGTCAGTCATCGGCCGTGACCTCCTGGCGGCCCGCGAGATCGATGCCCGTCACCGCCGACTTGTTGTCGTCCTGCATCGTCACCCCGATGGCCCGCTCGCTGCGTTCGAGCATCGCGGAGCGGTGGGAGACGACGATGAACTGGGCGTCGCTCGCCAGCTCGTCCACCATCTCCCCGACCCGCTCCGCGTTCGCCGCGTCGAGGAAGGCGTCGATCTCGTCCAGGGCGTAGAATGGCGCGGGATTGTACCGCTGGATGGCGAAGATGAACGCGAGCGCGGTCAACGACTTCTCCCCGCCAGACATGGCGTCGAGACGCTGGATCGGCTTATCGCCCGGTTGTGCCCGCATCGTGAGGCCCCCTTCAAAGGGATCCTCGGGGTCCTCGAGGACCAGCTCGCCCGTTCCGTCCGAGAGGCGCTCGAAGATGCGCTGGAACTCCTCGTTGATTCCCTCGTAGGCGTCCATGAAGGTCTCGCGCTTCTGGCGCTCGTATCGCTCGATGCGCTCCTCGATCCCGTCACGCTCCTCGGTGAGCTCGTCCTTCCGCTCCGTGAGGGACTCGTGGATCTCCTCGACGCGCTCGTACTCGTCGATGGCCTTCATGTTCACGGGCTCGAGGGCGTGCATCTGGCGCTCGAGCCGTCTGACGTTCTCCTCGACCTCCTCGAGGTCCGGGATCTCCTCCGCCTCGTACCCCTCGACGGTCTCCTCGAGCTCCTCGATCTCATCGGAGAGCCGCTCTGCCGCCTTCTCCAGGCTCTCGACGCGGTTCTGGACCCGCTCGACCTCCTGTTGTTTCTCGTCCCGACGCTCCCGCGCGGCCGAGAGCTCCTCCCGAAGCTCTTCGCGCTCCGATTTGAGGTCCGCGAGCTCCTCCTCGAGCGCCTCCACGGCCGCTTCCTTCTCCTCGAGGGTCTCCTGCTTCGACTCGATCTCCGCCTCGAGCTCCTCGATGCGCTCTTCCTGCTCGGCTTTCTTGTTCTGGGCCTCCTCGACGTCGTCGTGGAGGTCGTCGATGGCCTCCTCGGCGTACTCCTTCTCCAGGGCCAGACTGTTGATCTCCGCGTCCAGATCGTCGATCCGGTCGTCGATCTCGTCGATGTCCGCCTGGACCGCCTCCTTCTCCTCGGTGAGCTCGGGGATCTTCGAATCCGCCAGCTCGGTCTCGAGGGAGTCGATCTCCTCGCGGCTGTCCTCGATCGCTGCCGTCGCCTCCTCGAGCTCCTCGTCCAGTGCCTGCATCTCGTCGTCCACGTCCTCCCGCTCGTCGGTGAGGTCCTCGATGCGCTCGTCGAGCTCCTCGATCTCGGCCTCCACGTCCTCGCGCTCTCGCTGGGCCTGCTCGATCTCGGCTTCGATGTCGCGGATCTGCTCGGCCGCATCCGAGCGCTTCTCCCGGGCATCCTCGAGGCGGTCCTCGATTGAGCGAAGGTCCTCCCGGATCGCGGCCCGCTCCTCCTCGAGACGTTCGATGCGCTCGGCGACGCGCTGGAGCTTCCCCTTCCCGGCGGTCTCGAAGGAGTACCGCGACCCGGAGCGACTTCCGCCGGTCATCGCGCCGCTCTTCTCGATGAGCTCCCCCTCCAGGGTCACCAGCCGGTACTCCCCCATCAGGTCCCTGGCGGTCTCGATGTCCTCGACGACGAGGGTGTCGCCGAACACGTAGGAGAAGACCGACTCGTAGGTCCCCTCGAAGTCCACCAGGTTGTAGGCGAAATCGATGACGCCCGAGCGGTCGGGGGGCTCGGGGAGGTGTCGGACGTCCATCTTCGAGATGGGGAGGAAGGTCGCCCGGCCCGCGTTCCGGGATTTCAGGTACTCGATGCACCGCTGGCCGACCC
>JBDGRH010000105.1:0-3143 GCA_042218225.1 Halodesulfurarchaeum sp.
CAGCGAGCCCCCCGACCCGAGCCGGCCGAGGGCTTTCAGCTCGTGGCGGTCGGGGGTATCCTTACTGCTGCAGACGGCCGAGGGCGTTCAACTCGTGGCGGTCCTGGTTTTTGCGATTCCTGCAGACGGCCGAGGGCGTTCAACTCGTGACGGTTGCGGTTACGACTGTCATCGCAGACGGCCGAGAGACCTCACCATCCCCATCGAAGTTCAGTTCGGTGAGAAAGAACGGCACGAAGAACCATCCATGAATTGAGAACCGGCTCACCGAGGAAGATTCGAATAACCCACCCACCACCACAAAAACCGCACCACCCGTCTCTCAGGCCTGCAGTTCCGCCAGCTTCGCCCGGCCCGGTTCGATGAGGCGGTCGAGGTACGTTGCCAGGGCGCCCTTCGCGTCCGCGGGGTGCAGTTCGCCGGAGTCCAGATCGGCCGCCAGCGCGTCGAACTCGCGATACTCGAGGTCCCCGCCGTACTCCTCGGGGCGCTCCACGACCACGGTCTCGAACCGGGGGAACACGTGGTACTGGAACAGCTCCAGAACCGGATTCACCGTCTCCCCGTCGGGGTCGCGGGTGGGCGGACAGAACGCCGATTCCACCTTCTCCTCGATCGCCTCGGTCGAATCCTCCATCGAGATGGTGATCCCCTCGCTCGAGGACATCTTCCCCTCCCCGGTGGTGAGATCGCCGAGGATCGGCGTGTGGATGGCCGGTCGGGCCGCGTAGCCCAGGCTCGGGAGCTCCTCGCGGGCCAGCATGTGGACCTTCCGCTGGTCGATACCCCCCACCGCGAGATCGAGGTCGAGGTACTCGATGTCGAGCGCCTGCATGAGGGGGTAGACGACGTGTGAGACCCGGGCGGTCTCGCCGCTCTGGATCTCCGCCATCGCCCGCTGGGCCCGGTTGAGCGTCGTCTCGACCGCGAGGGAGTGGAGGTCGAGGACGTACTCCTCCGTGAGCTGGAACGCCGAGCCGTACCGGAACTCCGTCGCGTCCGCATCCAGGCCGTAGGCGAGGAACTGGGCTTTCATCCGCTCGGCCGTCTCCCGGATCTCCTCGAAGGTCCCCTTGTCGTTGAGGAATGCGTGGACGTCCGCGAGGAGGATGACGATCTCGAAGCCCGCCTCCTGGAGGTCGATGAGCTTGTTGGCCGTGAGGAGGTGGCCCAGATGGAGGACTCCGGAGGGTTCGTACCCGACGTAGGCCCGCTTGCCGTCCGGATCCGCGGCGAGCGAGCGCAGCTCCTCCTCGGTCACGACCTCGGCCGTGTTCCGGGCGAGGAGGTCGTAGGTGTCCATACCCGTGTGGAATCGAGGGGGGAAGAAATGGCTTCTGGATGGGGGGAGCGGTTCGATACCAGGTCAAGGATCGAGCGCTGGCGAGGTGGTGGGATCGTGAGATCTTCAGGTGGAGGGCGTGTCGGATCGAAAAGCGATTCCCTTCGAACCTGGACAACCGGCATTATATATAGTCCTCCCGGTCCGAGCCACACATTCGCGATCCACTCCTCACGCCCCGCTCCACTCCTCACGCCCCGCTCCAATCCTCACGCCCCGATCCCGAAAGGCATACTGTCGACCCAGGTGTCACCCCGGTCCGTGCTCGGGGGCGCGAACGCGTCCGACGAAGGGTCCTTCCGGTTCATCCTCGCGAACAAGGCCCTCGCCGCCACCAGCGCGGGCATCCAGGGGATTGCCCTTCCCTGGCTGATCCTGGAGTTGACCGGGAGCCCGCTCCACCTCGGGGTGGCATTCGCCCTCCGGACCGCCCCCGACGTCCTCCTCGCCCCGGTGGTCGGGACGGCGATCGACAGCCTTCCGCGGAAATGGGTCTTCGTCGCCGCCGAGGGACTTCGGGGGCTGACACTCCTGACCCTTCCGGCCCTTGCGCTCTCCGGTGGGCTGGCGATCTGGCACGTCTTCGTCGCCATGGTCGGGCTCTCCGTCTTCACCAGCCTGGCGTACAACACCCGGCGGACGATCCTGCCAAGCGTCGTGGACGAATCGGCACTCGACCGGGCGAACTCGCGGCTCCAGGGCGTGGACGCGGTGCTCTCGCTCGCCTTTGTCGGGGTGGGCGGGGGGTTTCTCGCGACGATCGGCACGGCGTATGCACTCCTTGCCGCCGTCGTGGGCTCCCTCCTTGCGGGGGTGGTTCTCCTCCCGCTCGGGCTGCCGGAACGGGAGGGGGCCGACGTTCCCGGGCGTTTCGGTCTGGTCGAGGGAATCCCGTCCGGGCAACGCGGGGCGCGTGTGCTCTCCGCAGCCACCCGTGTCCTCGAGTCGGTTCGCGAGCGTGGTCGCGAGGGAGTCGGCGCGATCCGGCGGAACCGGCTCCTGCTGGAGCTGCTCGCCCTGGGGATCGCGGTGAACCTCTTCATGGTCCCGATCCCGTCGGTGCTCGTTCCCACCCTCGGTCGGGATGTCTTCGGGGGTGCGGTCGGGTTCACCGTCCTCCTGCTCGGGCTCCGTGGCGGGATGGTTGCGGGGAACTGGGTGGCGGGGTGGCTCGGGTGGACGGCCCGGCGGAAGATCCTCGCCGGTCTCCTCCTCGTCGGGGTCGCCGCCGTGAGCGTGGTGGTCGGGGTGAGCGCCCTCCGGTGGCTCGGATGGCTCCCGGGCCTCCTGCTCGCGAGTGCGGCCCTGTTCCTCGTTGGGGTCGGACAGCCCCTTTTCAATGTACCGACGAGCAGTCTCCTCCAGGCCGCACCCGAGGAGTCCGATCGGGGCCGGGTGGTCACCTTCGTCAATTCCGTCCTCCAGGCCTCGTTCCCGATCCCCCTGCTCCTCGCCGGAGCGGCAGTCACCGTGCTTTCGCCGGTCTGGCTGTTCGTCGTCGGTGGCGTGGGCCTCATCGGGGTGGGTATCGCCGTCGAACGGCGGTTCGAGCTCCGGCCCGCTTGAACTGTAGACTGGGTCGTTCGGGGAGGGAATGGTTCATCAAATGGGTCCGGCGACGTGGTGTATCCTCCTTCAGTGGAGGACGGTGATCGATTCCATCAGGTCGGGGGATCGAGGCGTCCTGCGACCTTTCGGCCTGCAGTGGTGAATGAAGTGAAACCGGCCCCTCCGCTCCGACTTACCCGTCGAGCAGCTCGCCCGGATCCACGTCACGGCGATCCGCCCGGTGCTCCGAGAT
>JBDGRH010000102.1:0-1135 GCA_042218225.1 Halodesulfurarchaeum sp.
TTCGAGCGTCTACGGTCCAACGGTCCCCTATCGTACTGCCGCAGGACTTTCGGACGTCCACCCTCCCCTGCCATCGTCCCAGAAAACGGGGATGCACGCTGGGGCATTCCCGCTGTCCCGGACCGCCGCAGCGGTCTCAGGATTCCGCTGGCACGGTGTTCCCTGGACGGGCACGCTCGGCGGGTGCGTACCTTTTTGCGGGTTCCCGGCCGAGTATCACGTATGCAGACAATCCTCGTGCCGATGGACCGGGGCGAGCAGTCCACCCGGGCCCTGGAGTACGCCCTCGAGGCGTTCGGCGAGGAGTCCCTCGTCCTCCTCCACGTGATCGACCCCATCGAGGCGGGATATAGTGCCACCGCCACGGTCCCCGGGTACACAGAGGAGTGGTACGACCAGGCCAAGGAGTCGGCCCAGGACCTCTTCGCGGAGGCCCGTGAGCTGGCCGGGGACGTCGAGCTCGAGACCGCCACGGAGGTCGGTCGGCCCTCCCGGGCCATCGTCGAGTACGCGGAGGAGCACGACGTCGACCACATCGTGATGGGGAGTCACGGCCGCTCCGGCGTCACCCGCATCCTCCTCGGGAGCGTGGCCGAGGCCGTGGTCCGGCGCTCGCCGGTCCCGGTGACCATCGTCCGGTGACAGGCGCCGCCCGACAGTTGGTCCACGGAAGGATCAGAGCGGCGAATTCTCAGGCTCCGCCGTCACCGCTCTCGGGCCCCGCCGTCACCCCCTGCCTCCCGTGCTCGTTCCCGGATCGACTGGATACGGTCCTCGTACTCGTACCCCGGTATGATCCCTTCGACCCAGGTGCCCTCGATATAGGTCGCGAGGGCGACCGCATCCTCGGGGGCCTGGGTCCCCTCCGCGGTCATCGGGACCTCGATCCGGATCGTTTCGCCCGACCGGGTGACCGTCGGGGCCTCGGCCCGCCCGTCGACGACGCCCGGCGCGTCCGTTAGTCGCCGGTCGAGCGTCTCGAACCAGCCCTCCTCGACGACCGGCGCGACGGTCTCGCCCTCGACGACGGCGTCCAGGGTGGGGACCTCCGCGACAAGCACGGGCTCCGGCCCGGGGCGTACCCAGGCACGGAAGGTCAGGTCCGTGACCTCGTAGACGTCCGATTCGGCCGGGT
>JBDGRH010000102.1:1235-3136 GCA_042218225.1 Halodesulfurarchaeum sp.
CCTCAGTCCATCGAGATGTACGTCTCGGTGTCCTCGACGCCGTCGGTGGACTGGATCTGGTTGGCGACGATATCCTTGACCTCCTGTGGGGACTCCACCTCGATCTTCGCGATCAGGTCCACGTCCCCGGCGACGACGTGGGCGTCGAGCACGTCGTCGATGCTCGAGATGTCCTCCAGGAGCCGGTCCGCCTCGCCCGTATTCGCCTTGATGAGTACGTATGCGATGACCATGTTAGATCCCTCCCGCGGTGGCCTCGCCACCGATGAGGATCTGTCGGACGTTCTGCAGGGCCTCGAACTCCGCGAGGACCGCGAGGCGGTCGCCCTCCTCGAGGGTATCGTCCGGGAGGGGGAGGCCGAGGGGCTCGTCCTTCTTGCCGAAGGCCAGCACCCGGGCGTCGGCGGGCATCTCCAGCTCGGAGATGGTGTAGCCGTGCATCGGGGCCTCCCGCGTCACGGTGAACTGGGTGATCTGGAGGTTCTCCGCGAGATCGGCGATGGCCGTCACGTTCCCGCCGAGGAGGGCGTTCTTCGCGCCGATGGCCCCCAGTCGTTCCGGGTAGACGATCTCGTCGACCTCGTCGGCGTACTTCTGGTAGATGTTCTCCCGGTAATCCTCGTCGATGCGGAGGACCGTCCGGCAGTCGTGGTGCTTCGCCACCATGCAGGCGACGAAGTTGGTATTGAGGTCCCCCGTCAGGGCCCCGAAGGCGTCCGTGTCCTCGAGCCCCGCCTCCTGCAGGACGTCCTCGTTCGACCCATCGCCCTCGATGACGGTGAACCCCTCGTTCCGGGCCCGCTCGACCATGTCGAGATTCTGCTCCACGAGGACCACCTCGTGGCCCTCGTTGCGGATGACGCGTGCCGTCCGGAGTCCCACGCGCCCCGCTCCGATAATCACGATTCGCATACACAGGGCTAAGCCGGGGGGCATCATATAGGTTTGCGACACCGCGAGGCCGCCCGCAGGCGGGCGGGCCTTCGCCGGGCAAGCTTTTTGCCGCCGCCCGGCGAATCCCGTTCCATGGTTCACGCGTTCATCATGATCCGGACCGGGGCGGGCACCTCCCAGGAGGTCCGACGCACCATCGAGGACCTGGAGAGCGTCGAGGAGTGCCACGTGGTCGCGGGCGAGTTCGACATCATCGCGGAGGCAGATGGCGAGGAGGTCTACGACATCCTGAGCACCTCCTCCGCCGACGTCCAGGCCGTCGCCGGCGTGGAGGAGACGAAAACCTACGTCTCGCTCAGCGGCTGATTCTCCGTATTGTATATTGGGTTGGCCATCCGCTCGTGCAGGCCATTTGCTCGTGCAGGCCATTTGCTCGTGCAGGCCATTTGCTCGTGCAGGCCATCCGCTCGTGCAGGGTATCCGTTCGTCCAGGCCACCTGTTCGGGCAGGCCCATCCCCCGCACTACCCCGTAACGGCTTCTCCCATCGGGCAACCCCATAGGTCTCCGCAACGAACTGTGTCCACCCGTCACCGGTCCCCTGCAATCACCACAGCGGTGAGCGTCGGCATCACGCCCAGCCAGGGCACGCCCGCGATGACCGGGATCACCTCCCAGAGATAGACCGTCCCGAGACGGCCGGCGACGACCAGCGAGAGGACGAGTCCCCCGAGGACCCGGGCCAATCCGACCGGGCCGGCTCCCCCGATTGAAAGTGCCAGGGCCGCATCGAACACGTCGAAGCCGAACGCGACGAGCAGGACCCAGGGTGCGGATCCCGACCACTCGCGCCGGTACCTTGGGACGGGCAGGTAGAGCTCGAGGTCACCCGGGACGAGCGAGGGGAGGCGGATCGGCGGCAGCCGGAAGGTGAACGATCGACCACTCTCCTCCTTGTCCTCCTTCTCCTCCTTGTCCTTCTTGTCCTCCTTCTCCTCCTTGTCCTTC
>JBDGRH010000078.1:0-3076 GCA_042218225.1 Halodesulfurarchaeum sp.
CTGCCTCCTCGTCTTCACTCTCGAGCCCCTCTTCGACCTCGGCGTCGGCCTCCCCGTGGACCGCCCCCTCCTCCTCCTCCGCTGCGTCCGGGCCGATCACGACCCGGCCCCGACGGAGCTTCACCCGAAATCACCCAGGTCGGCCTGTCCGGAGTCATCCGTGTCCCCCGACGCCCCGGTTCCCCCATCGGTGCCCCGCGTCCGGGCAGCCGGTGTGGGGATCTCCTCGGCCGTCGACTCGTCGATCTCGGGGTTGGGGTGGCCGGCGCTCGCGAGGATGGTCTCGGTCGTCTTCCGGCGGCCACGGAGCGCGTCGAGGACGGCTCGCTTCTCCGCGTGCCGGAGGTCCTCCCGGCTCTCGAAGCCCGCCTCGTATAGTCGTCTCGCCCGCTTGCGCCCCACCTGCCGGACCCCGACGAGCTCGAGGAGCTCGGACTTCACGCCGTGCTCGACCCGCACTCTGGCCTCCCGGACGGCCGTCGCGGACCCGAGGTCGAGCTCCGCGGCCAGCCGCTCGGCCGCGTTGAGCAGCCACTGTGCGGTCTCGACCTTCCCGCGGACGTCGCCCGGGCCCACCCCGTAGCGCTCCGTGATCCGGTCCTCGGGAACCTCCTGTGCCCAGTCCTCGAGGAGCTTTCCGGTCTTGAGCGCGGCGAGCCAGTCCTCCCACTCGCCCTCGTCGAACTCGCTCGGGGCCTGGCCCAGGAGCTCCGGCTCGCGCTCGTAGGCGATCTCCGTGAACGTCTCCCGGTCGCCGGAGCGGAGGTACAGCCCGTACATGTCCGGCGTCCGACTTACGAGGTGGTACAGCCCCAGGGGCGTGGGGGTCTCGTCGCCGGCCCGAAGGCCGTCGATGATCTCCGCGGCCGACATCGGATCGACGTAGAGCTGGGAGACGAGGTGACCGGTGGGCGTGGCCACGAGGTCGCCGTCCTCGCGCTCGATGAACTCGTTGGCCTCGAGGTACGCCAGCACCTCGTCGGTCACGGTCGCGAGCCGACCGGGCTCGTCGGTCTGGGAGGCATAGAGGGTCGCATCGAGGAAGTCGAGCAACCCCTCTCGCGTCCGGGCGAACCCCGTCGCCACCGTCGCGAGGACGTGCGTCCGGAGGGCGGGCTGGGCCGCGAGCTTCGAGCGGACCGGCTCGGGCTCGCCGTAGATGTACCGGTCGAAGAGCTCCTCGAGCTCGTCGTGCGAGCTGGCCGTGAGGAGCGCCTCGCCGTAGGGATCGAGCCCCGGGCGGCCGGCCCGCCCGAACATCTGGTGGACCTCGAGCGTCGAGAGCGGCTGCATCCCGCCCGCGGTCCCGTCGTAGCGCTGCCAGTCCCGGACCACGACCCGCCGGCTCGGTGTGTTCACCCCGGCTGCGAGCGTCGGGGTGGCACAGATCGCCCGGATGTCCCGATCCCGGAACGCCTGCTCGACGAGCGTCCGGTGCTCCCTGGCCAGTCCCGCGTGGTGGAAGGCCGCGCCCCGCGCCACCGCGCTCGCGAGGTCCTCGCTCGTCTCGGTGTCGCTGACGTCCCGGATCTCGTCGGCGAGGTCAGCCAGGCGGTCCGCCGCCCCGTCGGATCGGTACTCCCCGGTCACCTCGGCCATCCGCCGGGCGGCGGCCTCGGCGTTCCGCCGGGAGTTGACGAACACGAGCGCCGAGCCGCCGTCCTCCAGCGTGTCCTCGACGATGGCGGCGGTCTGGCTCGACCCGCCGGTCGTGAGCTCCCGCTTGCTCCCATCGTCGAAGTGGAGCGCATTCCCGAAGTGGACCCCCTTCCGGAGGTCGATGGGCCGCCAGGTGGAGTCGACGAGCGCGGCGTCGAGCCAGGTGGCGATCTCGTCGGCGTTCCCGACCGTCGCCGAGAGCGCGACGACCTGCAGGCCCGCGAGTTGCTGCTGGAGCTTGGCCAGGGTGACCTCGAGCGTCGGACCCCGCTCGCGGTCGTCCACCAGGTGAACCTCGTCCGCCACCACACAGGAGAGCTGGTCGATCCAGTCCGCGCCGTTGCGGATGAGCGAGTCGACCTTCTCCGAGGTCGCCACGACGATGTCGGTGCCTCCCAGCCAGGACTCCTCGCTCTCGTAGTTGCCGGTGGAGACGGCCACGTCCACGCCAAGGGACTCCAGCTCGCCGAACTCCTCGGCCTTCTCGTTTGCCAGCGCGCGGAGCGGAACGATGTAGAGGGCCATCCCGCCCCGCTCGATGGCCGAGAGCATGGCGAGCTCCGCGATGAGCGTCTTCCCGCTCGCGGTCGGGACGCTCGCCACGAGGTTCTCCCCGTCCAGGATCCCTTTCTCGACCGCCTCGGCCTGGGGCGGGTAGAGCTCCTCGATCCCCTCCTCGGCGAGATGCGCCCCGACGCCGTCGGGAAGCCCCGACAGCTCCTCGACCTTCATCGGGCCGGGATAGGGCCGTCCCCGGGTTTAACCTGTCGGGGTCGCCTCGCCCCGGGAGGGTTCGACACTGGGTTCGCCGGGCCAGGCCGCCCCGTCGTCAGGGCTTTCCCCCCGGCGACGAAGGGTGAGGCATGCGGATCCGACTCGACCGGGATACCTGCATCGGGATGTTCCAGTGCGTGGAGGAGTGGGGGGCGGCCTTCGAGCGAGACGAGGACGCCGGGAAGGTCACCCTGCTCGAGAGCGAGGAGGTGGCACCCGGGCGCTTCGAGCGCGAGGTCCCGGAGGACGCCGAACTCGACGCCAAGTTCGCGGCCCGGACCTGTCCGGTGGACGCCATCACGCTCTTCGACGACGACGGCGAGCAGCTGATCCCCTGACGGCTGCTCGGGTGGTTTCGGGTCCGCGTGTGGAGTTGGTCTGTGTCCTCGTCTCTTCACGTCGACGTAGTGATCGAGACCCCATCGAGTTGCATGGCTTCGGCTCTCTGCGTCAGGGAAAGTTGAAACCGCGAGGGCCACGAGTTGACCGGTCCTCTGCCGTCTGCAGCAGGGACAGCTGCAACCGCGACCGCCACGAGTTGAAAGCCCTCGGCCGTCTGCAGCAGGGACAGCTGTAACCGCGACCGCCACGAGTTGAAAGCCCTCGGCCGGCTCGGGTCGGGGGGCTCGTTGCGGTCCTCGGC
>JBDGRH010000283.1:0-3073 GCA_042218225.1 Halodesulfurarchaeum sp.
CATCACCTACGTGAATGTAGGGGAAGGAACACAAGAAACTCCCGGCCGGTATCGGACAGCGCGGTTCGATGGCCCGGTCGTCGCGAAAACCTCATCCGCCTCCCCGGTCGACGAACGACTCCGGACCGAGAAGTTGGGATTGCGGGCCGAAAAGGTGGAAACGCGGGCCGAGATTGTGGAAACGCGGCCGATATGGGTGGAAATGCGGGCCGATATGGTGGAAATGCGGGGCGATGTGGTGGAAATGCCGGCCGATATGGTGACCCGGTCAATACCGGGGTCGAATCCCCCAGACGACCAGCCCGGCTCCCACCACGAGGGGAACCCCCACTAGTAATGGGGAGGGGGCTCCCTTCCGGGACTCATCGATCTCGGACGCTCCAGTTCCCGGCCGGTCCGCCTGCACCTCGTAACTGGATTCCGTTACGCCCTTCTGCACGAGCGCCTCCGCTCCCTCGTCGCTGGCCTGGGTCGTGTTCGGCCTCGACCTGATCTCCACCCCGTCGGGCGTTCCGTCTCCGTCAGAATCAGCGTCCAGCGGGTCAGTCCCGTGGCCAGTATAGCCGTCCACTTCGGCGCCGTCGGAGAGGCCATCACCGTCAGTATCGGGGTCCAGGGGATCCGTCCCGAATCGCCCGAGCTCGTCCTCGTCCGGTAGTCCATCAACGTCCGTATCTGGATCGAGTGGATCAGTACTGGTTCGCCGAACTTCGGTGGCATCGCCGAGCCCGTCACCGTCCGTATCGGGGTCCGTCGGATCCGTCCCCGTCTCTCTGAGCTCCGTGGCGTCACTGAGTCCATCGTGGTCGGTGTCCGGATCGGTCGGTGAGGTGGGAAGCTCTCGTCCCTCGACGAAGTCGCTCAGGCCGTCTCCGTCCGTGTCCGGATCGATGGGGCTGGTGGCCAAGCGACGGATCTCGACCGCGTCCGAAAGGGTGTCCCCGTCAGTATCCACCACAGTCGGATCCGTCCCAGCGTGATTGACCTCGAAGCCGTCCTCGATCCCGTCGTCGTCGAAGTCAGGGTCCAGGAAGTCGGTATCCCCCGGTGCCTCCTGGAGGTTCGTGAGACCGTCATCGTCCAGGTCGCCGGTCTTCCGCACAACCTTGATGGTGACACCCGTTGCGTTCCGAAGCGGATCACTCCCTGGGGCGTCCGGATAGATCCCCACGAAAAGCGCCTTCCTGGCTGGGGGATCGGCTCCCGCATTCCGCCTGTCGTGGATCCCGGCGGGTATCTCGAATGTGACCGTCTCGACCTCGAGTTCCTGGAGCTCGAGGCGGCGACTGGCGAGACCGTCGTCATCGAGCTCGCTATGGACAGGATCCCGGCCGACGGTCACGGCCCCGTAATAGACGTCCGTTTCGGGCGGGCCGTCGGTGGGATAATCGGCGAAGGTGGCGGTGACCGTGTAGGGTTCGTCCGCCCATACGTAGGTCACGCCAGCAACCTCGTCGAATGCTCCTGGTCCCCCGACCGAGGCTTTTAGGACACCGTAATTGAGATCATCCTGGTCCGCAATCGCCGGGCCCGCCGCCGAAACGGACAGGGCGACGGCCCCGAGCACGACCAGCACGGCAATCACCCACCGGCGACGGGACATACCTCTCCCGTCCGGGAGGGAGCACTTGAAGGTGTCGGGATTGCTGAAGGTCGAACCGATCAGTCCGAAGGACCCGATGACTCGGTGCACGAGATTCCGGATGCACGACATCCCGGTTACGGACGAACGAGATCTCGTGAGAACGCGATCGATGCCGTTGGTGCCAACGGATGCAGAGGCTGGGGCTGTGCCGCTCGATGCGCCGGCTCAGTCGTCCTGCGCCGTTTCCCGGGGTATTTTCCGATGGTCGTAGCTCAGATCGTGGGTGACCTGCGCCCGGGTGTGCTCCCAGTCGTCCGTCTTGACGATGTGCGGGACGACCTGCGCCTTGAGCCCGGCGTACTCACACCCTTCGACGGGACACTCGACGTACTCGTCGCTCCCAGCCTCGTCGAACATGAGTCGAGATAGGCCGCGACCCGTCAAAATTGCGCGCCCCGATTACTGTTAATTGAAACCGGCAGGTAGGAATAAATACCCCAGCCTCCCACCCGGCGGATCGCGACGATTGACCCCTTCGTCCCCCGAATTCTGTTCCCCATCTCTCCCGTGTGAACCGAAATCGATCCGGTTGAACAATGGTGGATCCCGACCGCCGTTTCGGACGGACCAACCGGCCCAACCTGGGGGGTTACCGGGCGCTTTTGACAGCCACGGCCGTTGCGGGAGATGAATGAACCGCCGTCACCTCCTGGCCGCGACCAGTGGGCTGTTCGGGGTATTGGCCGGGTGTGGGCAAGTGCCGTCGGGCGGGGGATCGCCTGGTGGGACATCACCGACAGCGAGAGACACTCCCACGACGAGACCCACACCCACTGCGAAGACTACTGAATCATCCACAGAGACACAGACGGAAAGCCGGACCGAGCCGTCGAAGACCCCTCCCGGTGTTCCCCAGGAGGTAGGGCTCGAGACGATAGCCGATGGATTTCGTGTTCCCCTCGACCTCTCGTTCGTGCCGGATTCCACTCTTCAATATGTCGCAGAGCAGCGGGGGACCATCCGTGTCATCGAAGACGGCACGGTCCGGTCGACACCGCTTCTCGACCTCCGAGATGCGGTATCAACCGGGTACGAGAAGGGACTCCTCGGCATCGCACTTCACCCGAACTTCGCGAGAAATCGCCGCCTATTCGTCCGCTACTCCGCGCCCCCAGGGACGGACACCCCTTCAGAGTATGACCACACCTTCGTCCTGAGCGAGTTCAGGGTCGATGGGGACGGACTGCGAGCGGCTCGTGACTCGGAGCGGGTGATCATGACCATCCCCGAACCACAGGCGAACCACAACGCTGGATCGCTCGCCTTCGGACCTGAGGGGTTGCTGTTCGTGGGTGTTGGGGATGGCGGGGCGGGTGGTGATCAGGGGACTGGGCACGTCCAGGACTGGTACGGCGCCGTCCCCGGCGGAAACGGGCAGGACGTGACCGCCAACCTCCTCGGGAGCATCCTCCGGATCGACGTGGACGA
>JBDGRH010000174.1:0-3072 GCA_042218225.1 Halodesulfurarchaeum sp.
CTGCAACTGGTTTGAGGAGGGACGTGGCCGGGCGGAACTGGCATTCTATCGCCAGGCACCGTTCGACACCCATCCCGTTCCCCTGCCCCCCATTACAGAGCCACTCCCAGCGATTCCGCCGGCCCAGATGACAACGATTAAGCCCACAATGATAGCAATATTGATATATGGCAGATCGAAGCACCGGCCGGATCGTCACCGCCCTCCTCGTTGTCCTCGTCGGCCTCCTGCTCCTCGCGTCGACGACCGGGGCGTTCGGCACGGAATCGATATGGGCGTGGATCCCCCTCGGGTTCGTGCTCCTGGGGCTCTGGGCCATCTGGAAATCGGGCGGCCGGAACCTCACCGGACCCATCATGGTCATCGCCATCGCCGGGACCTTCCAGCTTCGCAACCTGGGGGTGGTCTCCGATCAGCAGATCGGCACCTGGTGGCCGCTCTTCGTGGTCCTGTTCGGCATCCTCCTGCTGATCGGGCGCGAGCGACGACACCGCATCCACGTCTCCGCGACCGCGGCGGACGAGCTGTCGGTCGTGTCCGTCTTCGGCTCGAGCGACCAGCGCGTCACCGCCGACGCCTTCGTCGGGGGTGAGGTGGTCTCCATCTTCGGCGGCGCCACCGTCGACCTGCGCGATGCGGTGATCACGGATCCGCCCGCGGTCATCGAGACGGTCGCCATCTTCGGCGGGCCGGAGATCCGGGTCCCCGAGGAGTGGAACGTCCGCATCGACGTGCTTCCACTGTTCGGCGGCACCGAGGACAAGCGACCCAGAGACGCGGAGCGGTCGGCAGAGACCGACCTCGTCGTGACCGGCGTGGTCCTCTTCGGCGGGTTGACTATCCTCGACTGAGACTGCGGGGCGGAGTGCTTTTTCCTCCCAGGTCGACTCCTCCCCGGGGCAATCGAAAGGGAGAGCGGTCCCTCGAAGCGGGCAGTACGTGGCGGGAACCAGCGGACTTTAACCGGCGGGACGCGGCAGACGTACCCATGAGCCACGACGAGTACCCCACGGACCGTCCGGCGGTGGTCACGTGTGGGCTCCCGTACGCCAACGGGGACCTCCACATCGGCCACCTCCGGACGTACGTCAGCGGGGACGTCCTCACCCGGGCGCTCGAGACCATCGGCCAGCAGACCGCCTTCGTCTCGGGCTCCGACATGCACGGGACGCCGATCGCCGTGAACGCCCAGCAGGAGGGCGTGTCCCCGGAGTCGTTCGCGCTGGATTGGCACGAGACCTACGAGGAGACCTTCCCGAAGCTCGCGATCGACTTCGACAACTACGGACACACCCACGACGAGACGAACGTGGCGCTGACGACGGAGATCGTCCGCGCCCTCGACGAGGCGGGCCACATCTACGAGCGCGAGATCGAGGTCGCCTGGGACCCCATCGAGGGCCAGCCCCTCCCCGACCGCTACGTGGAGGGGACCTGTCCCTATTGCGGGGAAACGGCCCGGGGTGACGAGTGCGACGAGGGGTGTGGCCGGCATCTTGAGCCGGGCGAGATCGAGGACCCGACGAGCACGATCACGGGCAACCCGGCGGAGTACCGGACCCGCGAGCACAAGTTCTTCCGCGTCTCGTCGTTCCAGTCCTACCTCCAGGAGTTCATCGACCGCCTCGAGGGGACGGCGAACGCGAAGAACCAGCCCAGGGAGTGGATCGAGGGCGAACTCCAGGACTGGTGTATCACCCGGGATCTCGACTGGGGGATCGACTATCCCGGCGAGGACGGCGACGAGCTTGTCCTCTACGTCTGGGTCGATGCGCCCATCGAGTACATCTCCTCGACGAAGCAGTACGCGGAGCGTGTCGGGCCGGACACGTACGACTGGGAGCGGGTCTGGCGCGAGGACGAGGGCGAGATCATCCACATCATCGGTCGCGACATCATCCAGCATCACACCGTCTTCTGGCCGGCGATGCTCGAGGGGGCGGACTTCAGCGAGCCGCGGGCGGTGATGGCCTCCGGCTTCGTGAACCTCGACGGGCAGGGATTCTCGACGAGCCGGAACCGGGCCGTCTGGGTCGATGACTACCTCGAGACGGACTTCCACCCGGACCTCCTCCGATACTATATCGTCACCGCGGGGAGCTTCGAGCGGGACATCGACTTCTCCTGGGACCGGTTCCAGGAGCGGATCAACACGGAGCTGGCGGACGCCGTCGGCAACTTCGTCTACCGGGCGCTGCTCTTCGCGGCCCGTAACTACGACGGGACCCCGGACGCGACGGTCTCGGAGGAGGTCGAATCCGAGATCCAAGCGGCCATGACCGCGTTCCGCACCGCGCTCAACGACTACGAGATCAAGCGGGTCGGGGAGATCCCGGTGCAGCTCGCCCGGTTCGGCAACGAGTACATCCAGCGCCACGAGCCCTGGAAGCTCACGGACGAGGACCCCGACCAGGCGGCCGCCGTCATCCGCGATACCGTCCAGCTCGTGAAGGCCATCGCCGTCACCATCGCCCCGGTGGCGCCCGATACCGGTGAGCGGATCTGGGCGCAGCTGGACGAGCCCGGAAGCGTCCACGACCAGCGGATCGACGCCGCGCTCGAGGCGCCACCGGAGACGTTCGGCCAGCCGACGGAGCTCTTCGAGAAGATCGAAGACGAGACCGTCGAAGCGCTCAACCGGGAGCTCGAGGAGCGCATCGAGGCCGCCGAGGCCGACGAGGCCGCCACAGGGGAGCAGCCGGCGGAGAGTGACGAGCCAGCAGATGAGGGCGAAGCCGAGGTGGCGAGTGCCGGGGCAGACGACGAGAGTGACGAGGAGACACAACCCGGAGGGACCGCGGCCGAGCAGACCGATCTGGAACCCGTCCTGGAGGAGCGGATCTCCTTCGAGGAGTTCCAGGAGCTGGACATCAGAGTGGGAAAGATCCTGACCGCCGAGCCGATCGAGGGGGCGGACAAGCTGGTCCGTCTGGAGGTCGATATCGGGGTCGAGACGCGCCAGGTGGTGGCGGGGATCCGGCAGCTGCACGACGTCGAGTCGCTTCCTGGAACGCGCGTCGTGCTCCTGGCGAACCTTGAGCGGGCGGAGCTGTTCGGCGTGGAGTCCAACGG
>JBDGRH010000164.1:0-3069 GCA_042218225.1 Halodesulfurarchaeum sp.
GCCTCGTAGACGTTGGCCTCCTTGCCCGTGGAGATGGGGCCACCGAACGCGTCGATGTGCCCGTCCTGGACGAGCTTGTAGAGGGCGGCGTAGGTGGCGTCGTCGAAGACCGCTCCTTCGACCTTGAACTGGTCGGCGTCCTTCAGGCGCTTTCTGAACTCCGAGAACTCGCGGTCCTGCCGTCTGGCGATCCGGTCCGCCTCAGAGTCGGAGACGTCCACCGACTCCCACTCGTCCCCCGGCCCCTCCTCCCCCTCCTCGAGGAGGTCGTGATCCTCCGACACGGTTTACTCGATGTACCCCTCCTCGCGGAGCTGATCCGCCTCTGCCTTCTCGTATCGCCACACCACGTCGGCCTTCTCGTCCTGCCAGTCCCAGGGTTCGACGAGGACCACGTCGTCCTCGCGGATCCAGATCCGCTTCTGCATGCGTCCCGGGATGCGGGCGGTGCGCTCGACACCGTCCGCACACCGTACCTTCACGCGATTCGCCCCGAGCATGTTCTCCACGACGGCGAAGACCTCCCCGTCCTCCGGCATGCGGAGGTCGGTCTGGCCGCCCTCGTTGTCGGTCATGTCCCGGGATTATCGGGCGAGGTGTTTAAACCCCATCGTCGTCCCCCTCGGCAAACTCCAACGTCCTCGTCGGCAGACTCCATCGTCCCCGGCGGTAAACTCCATAGTCGTCCCCGTCGACAAACTCCATCGTCGTCCCCGTGGGCAGACTCCAACGTCCCTGTCGGCAGACTCCATCGTCCCCCTCGGCAGACTCCATCGTCCCCGTCGGTAAACTCCATCGTCGTCCCCGGGCGATGGTCCTGGAGATGGGGAAATGAGCGTCCCGGGGTTGCAGAGACGCACCATCTAGGACACTTGGTCGTCCCCCGGCAATCCGTGCGGTCCTCCGGCGGCGAGCCGACCGCCCGACGAACGCTCGAAAACAACGCCTAAGGGAGATCCCCGAGGAGGAGGGGACATGCTGCAGCGACTCGGGTTGCTCGGATGGACTGGCATCGTGTTGCTTCTCGTGGGCGTGGCCACCGTCGCCATCGCGGATCCGGTGATCGCGGTGGGTCTGGTACTCGTTTTGGTCGGCACCCGGTTGATCGTCAAACGGGCCGCTGACGAGGTGATGGGCCTCTTCGGGATGTGACGGGGCCACGGGACCGAGATGATAACGGTTTTCCTCCCCGCATCCGTTTGAGGAAATATTGAAATGGTTGCTGGGGCCCAACGGATGGGGCGAGCGGTTCGGGGCGTCCGGGACGGCGACGGGACGGGACCGTGTCCAGATTGTCGGGAGGATTCTGCACCAACCACCGACACACTGACCACGAGGACGGGACGATGAGCGAGACCGGCTCCGCGGACCTGACCGAGGCAGAGTTCGACGGGGAGGGGCTCTCCTTCCTGGACCGCTATCTCACCGTCTGGATCTTCGCCGCGATGGCGATCGGGGTCGGATTGGGCTACCTCGTCCCCTCCGTGCCGGCCACGATCGACCGCTATAGCGTCGGGACAACGAACATCCCCATCGCCATCGGGCTGATCGTGATGATGTATCCGCCCCTGGCCAAGGTCGAGTACCGGAAACTCCCGGCGCTCTTCCGCGACCTGAAGACGCTGGGACTGAGCCTCCTGCAGAACTGGATCGTCGGCCCCATTCTCATGTTCGTGCTCGCGGTCGTCTTTCTGCGGAACCACCCGATGTTCATGGTCGGCCTCATCCTCATCGGGCTTGCCCGCTGCATCGCCATGGTGCTGGTCTGGAACGATCTGGCCGACGGCAGTCCAGAGTACGCCGCCGGGCTGGTCGCCCTCAACAGCCTCTTCCAGGTGTTCTTCTACAGCGCATATGCATTCCTGTTCATCACCGTCATCCCGGAGTTCCTCGGGCTGACTAGCGTGGTCGTGGACGTCGGCATCGAGCAGGTGGCCCGGACAGTGTTCATCTACCTGGGAATTCCCTTCATCGCCGGCGTCGCCTCTCGATTCGGAATGCCGAAGCTCAAGAGCACGAGATGGTACGAGGAAGCGTATCTGCCGACGATCGACCCGCTCACGCTGGTGGCATTGCTCTTTACCATCATCGTGATGTTCAGTCTGAAGGGAGAGAAGATCGTCGAGCTGCCACTGGACGTCGTCACCGTGGCACTCCCGCTCACCATCTACTTCGTCTCGATGTTCCTCGTCAGCTTCTGGATGGGGCGGGCCATCGGCGCGGATTACCCCGAAACCACCTCGATCGCGTTCACCGCGGCGAGCAACAACTTCGAGCTGGCCATCGCCGTCGCCATCGGCCTCTTCGGCGTGGCGAGCGACGTCGCCTTCGCCGCCGTCATCGGCCCGCTCATCGAGGTCCCGGTGCTCATCTCCCTCGTGAATGTGGCGAGATTCTTCGAGGAGCGATTCGACTGGCGGGGGACGGGACGGCAGGCAGCCCTCCGACGCGGTGGCGAGGCACGTTCGGGACGGGAATGAGTAGGGAGTGAACCGTGAGCGAATTACCTATCCGGATCGGATTCGTCTGCGTCGAGAACGCGGGGCGGAGCCAGATGGCCGCCGCCTTCGCTCGCGAGATTGCCCGAGAACGAGGGGTCCGAGATGCCCTCGAAATTCACTCCGGGGGAACCAAGCCCGCCGAGAGAGTCCATCCGGTGGTGATCGAGGCGATGGCCGAAGTGGGTATCGACCTCTCCGGGGCCACCCCGTCCGAGCTCTCGGCGGCGCAGGTGACAGAGCTCGATTACGTGATCACGATGGGGTGTTCGGCGGCGGACGTCTGTCCGGCCACGTGGCAGGGAGATAGTCGGGATTGGGAGCTCGACGACCCGGCGGACCGCCCCCTCCCGGAGGTGCGTCAGATCCGCGAGCAGGTGCGGGGTCGTGTAATGTCGCTATTGGATGAATTGGTGGGGAAGGGGGATTCTCTCGCTTGAGGAGGAGAGGGAAACGCCGTTACCTGTTTCAGGCCATGGTGCTTCTCGGGCGTGAGTTTGGAATACCGACCGATGAAAGGCCTGTAGCTGTATTATATACTACCGTTGGAACGCAGACGCCCGTAAGGCCC
>JBDGRH010000226.1:0-3054 GCA_042218225.1 Halodesulfurarchaeum sp.
ATCTGAGCATGCAGGAGGGGAGGCGCCCATGTGGCGAAGAGGTTTGGGATTTCCCGAGATTCGTTTTCGCGACTTCGATTGATCTCACGCTCGACGATATACGGGGACCTCTGAGATCCCTCCCACAACGAGATCCACGCTGAACCGATACAATCTGGTGGCCCCCAGTAGGGGACTCGAGCATACGTGTCATCGATTTCGTGAGGCTCGATGGCTTGACCGTCCGCTCGGACGCACTGGAGGCGACTAGCAATCCGTGTCCAGGGCGAAATTCAAGGGTATCGGAGGCCGTGGGGAGGGAAAATCAGAATTACTGTCCCCGATATACGGACATCACACGAACCGGAAGGTCTCCAGGTTCTTCGGGGCGAAGGTCCGCATGTTGAACTCGTGGTACAGCGCCGAGGAGAGCTCCTGGGTCGAGCGCTCGTCGCCGTGGACACAGAGGACCTTCTCCGGGCGGGGGTTCATCGTCTTCACGAAGTCCATGAGGCCCTGTCGGTCCGCGTGGCCCGAGAACCCGTCGACGGTCTCGACGTCCATCTTGAGCGAGAGTCGGTCCGTCCGGCCGCGGCTGTTCGGCAGCGGGACGTCGTCCCACCCGCTCTGGATCCGTCGACCCAGGGTTCCCTGGGCCTGGTAGCCGACGAACGTCATGGTGGTGTCCGGGTCCGGTCCCAGGTGCTCGAGCCACGACATGATCGGACCGCCGGTGACCATCCCGGAGGTGGAGAGGATGATCGCGGGTTCGCCCTCGGCGATGTCCTTTCGCTCGTCCTCGCCCCCGTCGACCTGGTTGAACTGCTCCGCGAGGAACGGGTTCGCGTCCTCGTGGAAGATGCGATCCCGGAGGTCGTCCCGGAGGTACTCCGGATACGTGGTGTGGATGGCGGTCGCCTCCCAGATCATGCCGTCGAGGTGGACCGGCATCTCCGGGATGTCGCCGCTCCGCATGGCCTCCTCGAGGACGAGCATGATCTCCTGGGAGCGCCCGACCGCGAAGGCCGGGATCAGGATCTTCCCCCCGCGGTCGTACGTGTCGCGGATGAGGCTCTTGAGCTTCCGCTCGGCGTCCTCCTGGTCGGTCTGGTAGTCGTTGCGCCCCCCGTAGGTAGACTCGAGCACGAGCGTCTCGACCCTCGGGAAGTCGTTGACTGCGCCATTGAAGAGGCGCGTGTCGCGATAGTGGATGTCCCCGGAGAACGCGACGTTGTAGAGTCCGTCCCCGATGTGGAAGTGCGCGATCGCCGAGCCCAGGATGTGACCCGCGTTGTGGAGGGTGAGTTTGACGTCCGGCGCGATGTCGGTCACGTCACCGTACTCCAGGGGGATGGTGTGCTTGATGGCCTCGCGGACCATCTCGCTCTCGTATGGCGGAGTGCGACCCTCCTTCGCGGCCACGTCGAGGTAATCCAGTGTCAAAAGCCCCATGAGATCCCGCGTGGGTTCGGTTGTATAGATGGGGCCGTCGTACCCGTATTTGAAGAGGAGCGGGATGAGCGCGGAGTGGTCCAGGTGGGCGTGGGTCAGGACGACCGCGTCGATGTTCGTCGCGCCCGCACCGAGCGCCTCCGGGACCTGCAGGTAGGGGACCTCGTCGGAACCTGGTTTGTCGCCGGAGTCGACGAGGATGCGCGTCTCCGGCGTGGAGAGGATGAACGCGGCCCGTCCAACCTCCCTGGAGCACCCGAGGGTGGTGATGCGAACCCACTCGTCGTCCGACATCTCCTCGCGGTGGATCTGCCGGCCCACCCGCTCGAGGATGTCGCGACGCTCCTCGCGCTCCTGCTTCAAGAAGTTCCGGACGTTCATCACCGTCGAGGACTCGATCGGGGGGGTCCGGACGACCTCGGGCGTCCAGCCCGCCTCCTGGGTGATGTCCCGGAGGGTGCTCCCGTGTCGTCCGATGACCATCCCGGGTTTCTCGGCCTCGATCACGACCTCCCCGGTGTCCTCGTGGAAGTCGAGGTTCGTCACCCCGGCCTCGTCCGGGATGACCTCGAGGATGCGTTCCCGGGCCTGCCTCGGCGGGGTGAGGACCTCCGGGTCCGGCCGGACGGTGATGCGCTTTCGCAGCTTGCTCGCCAGCCGGCGGATGAGGTCCCCGTTCTGGGCGAAGCGCTTCGGATCCCTGGTGTACACCACCAGTTCCGGCCCCTCGTATTTCACCTCGGTGACCGAGATGTCGGGTGGTACCTCCGAGGCGATCGTCTCCTGAAGTTCATCGAGTTGCCGCTCTACAGCACTCATAGTCGAATGATACGGGTTCCCGATCCTGGCCGGTCCGCCGCGGACTCGATCCCGCCCCGCCGTCCCGGGCGGTGGGGGTGTGACGGGGGGATAACGGCCCGGGCGTCACACGGGTTCTGTCCGTCGAAACGGGCAGTGTGGGTGACATCGCTGCACGGTTTGCCCGAAGCCGGGCTCCGCGGGAATCGGCCGTGAAAACCCGCTTTGACGGTGATAGATGGTCAGGGTTATAAAAGCCTTCGCAAACGGGGAGGGTTCACCGATCTCGGTCTTACATTCGGAGATTGAGGGGAGGGAGGAATCTCCTGAATCGGATCGAGGTTCTGACCCGAAGGGCGAGGTTCCGATCGGGACGAATCCATACTGCCGGAGACGGTGTGGCATATTCAGCTCGCCCTGGGTAGCTTTAGACGCTCATAGTGGAAGGGAACCTGCAGAAAACCCTCTGCAGGTCACGATATTCTGAGTGAGAAACGCGCCGAAAACCCCTGTAGTTCCCGAAACTCTGAGGAAGCAGACCCTCGAAGGCCCGGTTTCAGTTTACACTGTCCGTGCCGGGCAGACTGCCGAAAGCCCCCGGCCGCTCGACTCGGATGGCTCGCTGCGGTCCTCAGCCGCGGTTCGCTCCGCTCGCCGCGGCTTGCGGTCCTTGCGTCGCCAACCTTCGTCGAGCGACGGCCGGCTCCGCCGGCCTTTACATAACGTGGGACGTCCCTTCGGTCGGCCCCACGCCCCCGGCCCCTTTCGGATTCCCACCCGAATCGGCTTCTCCACCAATTAGTATTGTCGGCCGGACGAGATCGC
>JBDGRH010000149.1:0-3049 GCA_042218225.1 Halodesulfurarchaeum sp.
TATTGTATAAGGCGTCGGGGGGACTTTCGGGAATCTCCGATCGAGAACCGTTTGAGTCTAAGAATGCCCGGGGGCTTTCGGGGCTCTCGTCCCAGGTGTATTGAATAATACTGCAGGGGGCTTTCGGCGGTCTGACATCCTCGCGCATTCTATAATACTGCAGTGGGGCTTTCGGGCGTCAACGTTCCACGGACAATCTATCATACCGCGGTGGAGCTTCCGGATATCTTCCCATCGATGGTCAAGGCAGAGGCGAGTGTTGACGTCCGCGAACTGGCTTCCCACTGACCTCGAACGGTGCAGAGAATATTCGGACCACCCCTGGGGTACACCAGCCCGAATCAGGTCCACACCCATTCCTCCAGCGTTTTGTCAGCGAATGGTAGGGGGCCTCCACCCCATAGCCGATCTCGTCCGGCGCGCTCGCCCCCACCAAGGGCACGTATTCCAGTCACCGACCGCTCTCCTCACAACCCCCAGAACAATCACGCAACCCCAGTCTGCCTAGGCCCGGTGGAGGGCCGCATCATCATCTGCAGTCTCCGACTCCGACTCCGACTCCGATTCGGGCTCCCGCACCGCCTCGATGACCCTCAGGTCACCATCCAGGGTCACGGCGAGGTGGTCGCCATCGACCGCGATGTCCACGCGGAGTCGCCACGGGTCCTCGTCGACCACCGTGACGGGCTCGTCGCCCACACACCACTCGAGCTTCCAGTACGGGGTCGTCGAGAGGGAGCGGCCGTGATCACCGTAGAAGGTGACCACGTCCGACTGGTCGAGCAGCCCGAGCCCGACCGCCGAGCACAGCTCGTGCCCGCACTGCTGACACCGGTGGACGGCACGCACCTCAGCGCTGATGCAGCACTCCCCCTCCCGGCTGATGGTGGTCTCCATCCGTCCGTTGCACTCGGGACAGACCCCGTCCTTCGCGAGACAGTGGAGGTGGCGCACGCGCTGGTTGAACGCCTCCAGGATCTCCGCGTCATTGCGGTCGTGGAGGCCGCCCGGCGGGAACGGGTACTCGCCGTGCATCCGGCCACAGTCCGGACAGGAGATGGCGATCTGCTCGTCGCGGTAGACGGCCTCGAGCTCGGACCCGCACTCGAGACAGGGATCGTCGATGTCGATCTCCCGCTCCGGGTGCTCGGTGAAGGAGCCGGCGAGGACCGCCTGCACGACTCGCTCCCCCGCGGTCCGGAGCTCGTACCCGGTTTCCGTCTTCGCGACGAACTGCCCGGTGAGCTTGCCGAGGTGATAGTTGAACTGCGCGCTGTCGTGGAGCTCGACCTCCTCGAACACCTCGGAGAAGCTCCCATCGCCGTCCAGTCGCCAGAGGGCCTCGAGGATGGACAACCTGGTCTCGTCCCCGACGAGCGAGAACGCGTCGGCGGGCGGGACGCACTCCTCACACTCGTTCATGGGGCGGGCGTTGCTCATCGGGCATATTGTGTTTTGGCAAGGCTAAAAACGTTGTCCCATCGGGGATACACGGGGTCGTGCTGTTGAAGGAGGGGCGAGGGGTAGGGGCCGCGTCAGCCCATTAAATGGGGTCCCCGACCAGTCCGTGACCCGGAGACAGGATTCGACAGACGAGCTTGTGACTCGACCCCTGGATCCGAACAATCCCGCCATCGCCACCCGCGCACCACTTCGACCCACGATAGAGACCCATCCCGACCAGTCACCCGGGACGGCAACGATTTTCCGGTCCGGCCACGCCCATCCAGGTATGAACCTCGCCGAGGCGACCTGGACGGACGCCGACGACCTCCAGACGGACCTGGCCATGCTGCCGGTGGGGAGCACCGAGCAGCACGGGCCACACGATCCGCTGGGGACCGACGCACTGACGGCCAGGGCCGTCGCAGAGGCAGCGGCCGATTCCTACGAAGGTGACGTGGCCGTCGCTCCAGTGGTCCCCATCGGCGTCTCCGAGGAGCACCGGCAGTTCACGGGAACGCTCTGGGTGAGCCCGGACACCTTCCGGGCGTACGTCCGGGAGACGATCCAGTCGCTTCACGCACACGGCTGGAACCGGATCGTCATCGTGAATGGGCACGGGGGGAACGCGCCGGCCATCGGCGAGGTCGCAGCCCGGCTCTCCCGGGAGGACGAGCGGCTCGTCGTTCCGTTCACGTGGTTCGACGCGGTGGAGACCGACCTCGACATGGGACACGCGGGTCCAGTGGAGACCTCGCTCCTCCTGCACACCCACCCCGAACTCGTGGCCGCGGACCGACTCGAGGCGGCTGCCGACGGCGCGGCCGACAGGTGGGGGGAGTGGGTGAGCGGGACGAACCTGGCTCACGACAGCGCCGCGTTCACCGAGAACGGGACGGTGGGGGATCCAACCCAGGCGAGCGCGGAGCAGGGAGAACGCCTGTTGAACGAGGCGGCGGCCGCGCTCCATACCCTCCTCGACGCGCTCCGCGACCGGGACCTCGATTCGTTCCCGCATCGCTGAATTGGCAAGCGAGTCCCTCCAGTTCTCCACATTCCCGGATTGCACAGCCCCCTCCACCGTTTCAGCAGACGTCCCGCTCCGTGCGCATCGACCCGTCCACCCAATCGCCGTGGGAGCTTCGACCTATCGCGACCGCGCCCGATACTCGCCGTGTTTCACGCCCAGGGCGAGCATGACCAGCCCGTACACGACCGCCGAGGGCAGCACCATCATCAGGACGCTCCGCTGGGACATCGGCGTCAGCAGCGATCCGCCCAGGGCGATCGCGACGAGGACGACGAACCCGATCGCGGTGGTGAGCTGATCGAACTCCATACCCGACCCGTCGGGTCGGAACCCTTTGTATACTGGCCAATCGGGTGAAATCGGCGTGAACAGGAGAATGCTGTCCGACAAAGAGAAATCTGGCTAATCGGGTGATTGCCGGCCAATCGTGTCCATTCGAACAACCCCGGGCATATCTCCGACGCCGCCTAACCCCGATTACTCCGCCAAATCCGATTACTCTGCCCCCAATCCGATTACTCTGCCCCAATCCGATTACTCCGCCCCAATCCGATTCGTAACCCACCTCAGGCGCTA
>JBDGRH010000097.1:0-3048 GCA_042218225.1 Halodesulfurarchaeum sp.
GATCACGGCGTATCAGCCCTGTGAGACAAGGGGGCCGGTTCGATCACGGCGTATCAGCCCTGTGAGACAAGGGGGCCGGTTCGATCACGGCGTATCGGTTCGGTCCAGAAACGGGGTGTTTCACCCGGGCGATCTTCGGGAACGAAGTGAGCGGCGAGACAGAAGCGACGCGTGAGCAACCCCCCCCCCGACCGGAGCCGGCCGAGTCCTTTCAACGCTCAGCGGTCGTGGGTACTGTGTTCTTTCCCGTCAGCAGAGAACGTTCAACCGGTAGCAGTACGGTCGGAGAAGGAACCTACAAAGGGGCGAAGACATTCGGGTCGCCATGGTTCTCGCTACCGCCTTCCGAGCGGTCGCCCGAGAGCGCATCAATTGATAATGCCTCCTCCTGCCCAGGGGGAGAAACGAACCACGACAGCGGGCGACTTATGCGACCTGGAACCCCTCCTTCGACCGTGATCGTCGTCGCCACGGACGACTTCGAGGTCTACCACGAGGTCGTGGGAGAACTCCGCGAGCGGAGCGCCCGCTTCACGACGGTCGAAGCGGGAGCGTCCATCCCCGCGGAGGCTCGGGTGGTGATCGCCGGCCCGGGCGAGGAGCCCGACACGGCCCTCCCGGTGGTCAGGGCCGAACCCGGGGAAGCGAGGGAGGCGGTTGAAACGGCATTCGATACGCTCCGTGAGGGGGACGGACAGGTGGTCGTGGGCATCGACCCCGGGGACCGTCCCGGCATCGCCGTCCTGGTCGGCGAGACCGTCGTCGCGGCGTTCCAGGTTCCCCTCGCGGACGTGTCGTCAGTCGTCGAGGAGGCGCTTGCGGGAGCGACGGATCCAATCGTCCGGATCGGTGACGGGGCCAGGCTCCGGGGGAGCCGACTGATCGACGACCTCCCCGACGCCCGCATCGAGCTCGTGGACGAGACCGGGACCACTCCCTCGCTCGGCACCGGGGCGCGGGGGATGGGAGACGTCCTCGCCGCGGTCAATATCGCCCGCCGGGAGGGCGCGGTGATCGAGGAACGCGACATCTCCCCCACGCCGGGGGAGATCCGGACGATCCAGGAGCGATCGCGGCAAGCGTCGGACGGGAACCGGACCATCCCGACAGATCTCGCCCGACGGGTGGCGAAGGGAGCGCTGACGCTCGAGGAGGCGCTGTCCGAACACGGGGGTGAGGCGTCTCGGAATTCCCACCGCAACGATGGAGCCAGCGACCGGTCTGAGGAATCAGGTCCCGGGTGACGGCAGTCAGCGGGGCAGCCGATAGTGGTATGTATCTCCCTGTGGTAGCCGATGGCAGGGACGGTCCCGCGGAGGACAACGTTCTTCCGTGGGCCAGACTGACACCAAGCTAGCAATCAGGCCGACTCATGAACGAAGTCCAACTGGAGGTTGCCAAGGCCTACCCCAACGACTCGGGCCGTGGCATCGCCCGTCTCGACCCCGACACGCTGTTACACCTGAAGCTGAGCCCCGGCGACATCATCGAGATCGAGGGGGCGGAGACCACAGCCGCGAAGGTGTGGCGGGCGGACCGGCAGGACTGGAACACCGACACCGTCCGGATCGACGGCTTCACGCGACAGAACGCGGACGTGGGCATCGGCGAGCGCGTCACCATCCGGAAGGCCGACGCCGAGAAGGCAGAGCGGCTGGTGCTGGCCCCACCGGAGGAGGCGAGCGTCCAGTTCGGCTCCGACGCGGCGGGGATGGTCAAGCGCCAGATCCTGAAGCGCCCGGTGGTCTCCCGCGACATCGTCCCGGTGATGAGCTCGACCAATCACCCGTTCATGCGCTCCCCGGGCCAGGCCATCCCGCTGATCGCGGTGGAGTCCGAGCCCGAGGGCGTCGTCCTCATCACCGAGGACACCGAGGTGGAGCTCCGCGAGGAGCCCATCTCGGGCTTCGAGCGCACCGGGGGCGGCATCACCTACGAGGACATCGGGGGCCTCGAGAACGAGATCCAGCGGGTCCGGGAGATGGTCGAGCTCCCGATGAAGCACCCGCAGATCTTCAAGAAGCTCGGGATCGAGCCACCCCAGGGCGTCCTGCTTCACGGGCCACCCGGGACCGGGAAGACCCTCCTCGCGAAGGCGGTGGCGAACGAGACCTCCGCCAGCTTCTTCTCCATCGCGGGTCCGGAGATCATCTCGAAGTACTACGGGGAGTCAGAGCAGCAGCTCCGGGAGATCTTCGAGGACGCGAAGGACGAGTCCCCGGCCATCATCTTCATCGACGAGCTCGACTCCATCGCCCCGAAGCGCGAGGACGTCACAGGAGAGGTCGAACGGCGCGTGGTCGCCCAGCTCCTCACCATGATGGACGGCCTCGAGGGGCGCGGGCAGGTCATCGTCATCGCGGCGACCAACCGCGTCGACGCGGTCGATCCGGCGCTCCGCCGGCCGGGGCGGTTCGACCGCGAGATCGAGATCGGCGTCCCGGACGAGACCGGCCGGGAGGAGATCCTCCGGATCCACACCCGCGGCATGCCGCTCTCGGACGACGTCAACCTCTCCCGGCTCGCCGATGACACCCACGGGTTCGTGGGCGCGGACATCGAGTCGCTGACGAAGGAGGCCGCGATGCGCGCGCTCCGGCGCTACCTCCCCGAGATCGACCTCGACGAGGAGGACATCCCGCCGTCGCTCATCGACCGGATGATCGTCAAGCGCGAGGACTTCCGCGGCGCGCTCAACGAGGTGGAGCCGAGCGCGATGCGGGAGGTCCTCGTCCAGCTCCCCAAGGTCACCTGGGACGACGTCGGCGGGCTCCACGACGCCAAACAGGAGGTGAAAGAGAGCGTCGAGTGGCCGCTCTCGGACTTCGAGAAGTTCGAGCGGATGGGCATCAATCCGCCAGCGGGGGTCCTCCTCTACGGCCCCCCGGGGACGGGCAAGACGCTCATGGCGAAAGCGGTGGCGAACGAGACCAACGCCAACTTCATCAGCGTGCGGGGCCCCCAACTCCTCTCGAAGTGGGTCGGGGAGTCAGAGAAGGCCATCCGGCAGACCTTCCGGAAGGCAAGACAGGTCAGCCCGACCGTGGT
>JBDGRH010000222.1:0-3035 GCA_042218225.1 Halodesulfurarchaeum sp.
ACGATGTCGGCGACAACGGTGGGGCCACCCGCTGGGACTCCTTCGGCGGGAAGTCTGCGGTGTCCGCGCGGAAGAAGCGACAAAACATGGTCGACGTGTGCACTGAGTGTCACACGGAAACCTGGGTTCGCTCGGAGTTCGAGAAGCGCGATGCCATCCCCCACCTCTACGATGCGGTGATCTCCGCCGCCAAACAGAAGTACTACGACCCGATCAAGGACGAGGCCCCGGTGGCCGAGCCGTACAACCGGAGTTACGTCGACGAGATCTTCTTCGAGATGTGGCACCACGAGGGCCGCCGGTGGCGGATGGGCGCACTGATGCAGGGCCAGGACTACGAACACTGGCACGGCTCCCACGACGTGCTCCAGGACGTGCTCAAACTCGCCCATATCAAAAAGATCCTCGAGGGGACGGGTGACACCGCGGCGGCCGATGTCGCTTCCGGACCCACAGAGGTGGTCTCCCGGGCCCAGAACGCCACAGCGGACGAAAAGGCGGCGGACCCCGCAGACCACGAGGGGGAGCGTTCCCCGGTCCGGGCACCAGGGTTGTCAGTCGCCATCGCCGCTCTGGCGATCGTCGCCGGGGCGCTGGCCCTCCGTTATCGTGGCTGACGGAGACAACCTGCACCCCGTCACGGAATCAGGAGTGGCCCTTCGAGGTCACGTCGCTGGGGTCCACGACCCCTCCGCCCTCGCCGGTATCATCGGCTTCATGCCCACCCACTTTCTAACAATCCCCATTCATGTTAGGGCGGAGCATCGGGAGCGGCCCGGAAACGGCCGTTTCGTGGGCTGTCTGGCAAACGTTCGCATTACCAATGGCCTAAAATAATGGGTTCCTATTTATGCCCGAGGCGACGATTAGTTCGTACGTGATAGCGAGGTGTGGACTATGGAGGACGTGTTCGGGTTAGTCATCTCACATAAGCGGGCGCCGGTGGACGAGATCGAGACCCTCACCGAGCGGTCGGAGTCCGCGGTCCTCTCGGAGCTGGTCGAGGCGGGTGCGGAGGAGGCGTACGTGCTCCACACCTGCAATCGGGCCGAATACTACGTCTCGGGGGATCCCTCGGCACTTTCTGTCGTATTGGACGGGGTGGATCTCTCCGACGACGCTCGCTCCAGGATCCGGGGGGAGCGGGTGGCTCGTCACCTGATGCGGGTAGCAGCGGGGCTCGAGAGCATGGTGACCGGCGAGGACGAGATCCTCGGACAGGTCTCGGACGCCCAGGAGGCTGCCATCGAGTACCTCGGCAACGGGCTCGGGACCATCGTCGAGAAGTCGATCCGGGTGGGAAAGCGGGTCCGCTCGGAGACGCGGATCAACGAGGGCAACCCATCGATGGGCACGGCGGCGGCTGAGTTGGCCGCCCGGCAGCTGGATGGATTGGAGGGCAAGAGCGCCATCGTCATCGGGGCGGGGGAGATGGGCCGACTCGTGGCCCAGCCACTCGCCGACCGGGGCGCGACCCTGCACATCACCAACCGGACATTCGAGAGCGCGAAGGACCTGGCCGAGCGGGTCGATGCGAACGCCATCTGCTACGACGCGATCGACTCCCGGATCGGGTCCGTGGACTTGGTCGTGACGGCGACGGACGCCCCCCATCCGATCCTGGACCCGAGCGATTTCGACGGCGCGTCGGTGGCCGTCCTGGACCTGGCGAATCCGCGTGACGTCGCCCCGGGCGTCGAGGAGTTGGACGGGGTCGAGGTCTACGACATCGACGACATCGGGGCCATCGTCGACAGCGCCGTCTCGACGCGGGCCGAGGCGGCCGACCGGGCCGAGGAGATCGTCGAAGAGGAGGTGGATCGGCTCAAGCAGGAGCTCAAGGAGCAGCGCGCGGAGGAGATGCTCTCGCACATCTACGAGCAGGCCGAGCGCCTCCGGCGCGCCGAGGTCGAGCGGGCCACCCAGCGCCTGAAGTCGAACGGTGGCCTCTCGGAGCACGAACAGGAGATCCTGGAGGACATGTCCTCGGCGCTCGTGAACAAGCTGCTCTCGACGCCGACCCAGTCGATCAAGGAGGCCGCCGTCTCGGAGGACTACGAGACGCTTCACGCCGTCGCGGAGGTCTTCGAGCTGAGCCGGCCCGAGGGGCGGCCCGAAGAACCACCCGAGAACCGGCCCTGAGTTCGTTCCGTTCCCCCGGTCGGATTCGTGGTTGTGGTTGCTCGCAGCGGCAGATGCCAGAGCGGCTGCCGGGGAGTGGCCACCCGCACACCTTCACCCCCTTTTCTCAGTGTCTGAAACCGATAACAAGGCCAAATAGGCCGTCGCCGTAAGATACGGGCAATGAGACGACGAACGTCCCTGGTCCTCGGCGGTGTCGTCATCGTGTTCCTCGCCGGGGTGATGGCCTCGACGATGGGGGCGACGACGCAGGAAGTCCGCCCGAGCGAGGTGGTGAACGGGTCCTACGACGGCGAGCACGTGACGCTCAAGGGGCGCATCGGGACGATCCAGCAGTTCAACGACCCGGTCATCTTCACGGTGAAAGACTACAACGCGTCGGTCACGGTCCGGTGGAAGGGGAGTGTCGGCACCACGTTCCGCGAGGGCAAATTCGTCATCGTCGAGGGGACGATGCAGGACGGCACGCTCGTGGCGACGCGGAAGCCGATGGTCCGGGCGCACCTCAACGAGAAGCGGCCCCAAGCCGAGCAGTCCTGAGGGCGTTCGTTCGGTGCGAAGGGCTTTTCTCCTGCTCTTCCACGTCGTGGGTGTGCGGTGATTCTGCCGTTTTGAGTTGAGCTGAGCGGAAGTGGCGGGAGTGTGGAGATCCTGGTGGGATTTGGAGAGAACCGGTTGGCCGCGCCGTGGCCGTTGTACCGGTTTGGTTTGCTCGTGGTGTTCAGGTTGCGAATCTTGCTGTAGTGTTATCCACGATCGGTGGCGGTTGCCCGAACGGCTCCTACAGTATTATACAATATCCCCGGAAACAGGACCGCCGAAAGTCCCCGGGCACTCATCGTCTCCGACGTCCCTTGTTCGCAGACCCCCGAAAGCCCCCGGGCGCTCCGGTC
>JBDGRH010000262.1:0-2963 GCA_042218225.1 Halodesulfurarchaeum sp.
ACGGGACGGTCCGGATCGACCCGCACGTCCACTCGCGGGCGTCCTACGACGGACACGAACCCGTGGAGCTCATCCTGGCGCACGCGAGCGAGATCGGGTTGGACGGCGTCGTGATCACCGACCACGACCGCATCGAGGCGTCACTCCGGGCCGCCGAGCTCGCCCCCGAATACGGGCTGCTCGGGATTCCCGGCGTCGAGGTGTCGACGGCCGATGGCCACCTGATTGCGGTCGGTGTCGAGTCCATCCCGGAGCCGGACCAGCCGATCGATCGGACGACGGCGGCAATCAGGGACCGGGGTGGCGCGGTGATCGTGCCCCACCCGTTTCAGCGGAGCCGCCACGGGGTTCGCCGGCGGAAGGTGCCTGACGCGGACGCCATCGAGGTGTACAACTCGATGCTGTTCACCGGGTACCGGAACCGCCGCGCGAACGTCTACGCGGAGCGCCACCGATATCCGAAGGTCGGTGGGAGCGACGCCCACTACCTGCCGAACCTGGGGCGGGCGTACACCGAGATCGCGCTTACCGAACCGGTCGATGACGTCGGCGGGATCGCGGCGGATCGGGTCATCGAGCGTATCCGGGAGGGGGATACCGCGATCCGGGGTGGGCGGACCCCCATCCGGCGATCGATCCGTCAGTATGCGGCCGGGGCTGCGCGGAAGGGGCTCTACGAACTCACTGCCAGGATGCCGCTCTTCCCGACCTGGCCCAGGTCGTTCGTCTCGCCCAGGGGCTGAGGCGGTCTAGTGCGAGTGGCCCGTCGCCTCCTCGTAGGTCATCTCGAAGCGCTCCTCGAACAGCTCCATCATCGCCGACTCGATGGCCTGGAGGTGCTCGTCGTCGCCACCCTCCCCGTGATGGACGATGGCGTGCGCCCGCTCGGCGAACGACATGACGAGCATGTCGGCGATGATCTCGGCGTCGGTCTCCGATTCCTCCTCCCGGTAGAGGTCGACAAGGGCGGCCGGAAGCTCGATATCGTCTGCCTGTCCGTTGACCTCGAGGCTGACGGTGAGCGTCTCGGTCTCCATGCGCGCCGGTACCGGCCGGGGGATGATAGCTGTGTGGTATCCGTCGGTGGTGGTGACCTCCTCAGGCTCCCGCGGGGAGGCACTTGGTCGGGGATGGAATCGCTTGAGCTTCGATCTCTCGAGCTCTCACTCAATCGTCCGCGGCAGCCGGCTCGCCGCTCTCGGCGGCCGCCTGGCCTCCGCTCTCGAGCCACTCGTCCGCGTCGAGTGCGGCCTGTGACCCCATGCCGGCGGCCGTGACGGCCTGCTGATAGTGATAGTCCACCACGTCGCCGGCGCCGAAGATGCCGTCCACGGCGGTCTTCGTCTGGCCACCGCCGCGGCCACCCTGGGTGATGATGTACCCCTCGCCGTCGAGCTGGACGCCGGTGTCCTCGAGGTACTCGGTATTTGGCACGTGGCCGATGGCGAGGAACACCGCTCCCACGTCGAGGGTCCGCTCCTCGACGTCGTACTCGGGGTCGTCGAGTTTCTCCTTCGGGTGCCCCTCGGGGTGAGAGACGAGGTCGACGTGGTCGATCCCCTCCTCCGCGGACCCGTGGATGGCGGTCACCTCCGTGTTCTTCAGGAGCTCGACGGCACCCTCCTCGACCTTCTCCTGGATGCGATCCACCCAGTAGTCCTCCGCGCGAAAGTTCTCCCGGCGGTGGGCGATGTAGACCGTGTCGGCGAACTTCGTGAGGAAGTTCGCCTCCTCCATGGCGGCGTCGCCCCCGCCGATCACGATCATGTCCTCGTCCCGGAAGAACGCCCCATCGCAGGTCGCACACGTGGAGACGCCATAGCCCATGAGTTCGTCCTCGCCCGGGATGCCGAGGGTCCGGGCGCTGGCCCCGCTCGCGGCGATGACGGCGTCCGCGGTGTACACCTTCCCGTTCGAGAGGGTGACCTCGAACGGCCGGGCGGTGTCGTCGATCGACTCGACGATCCCGTGCTCGATCTCTGCGCCGAATCGCTTCGCCTGGGTCTTCATCCGGTCGATGAGTTCGGACCCGTTGATCCCCTCCGGGAATCCCGGGTAGTTGTCCACCTCGGTGGTGAGGGTGAGCTGTCCGCCCGGCTCGTCGCCCTCGAAGAGCAGGGGCTCGTTGTTCGCCCGTGCGGAGTAGATGCCAGCCGTGAGTGCGGCGATCCCCGAGCCCGCGATGATGAGCGTCCGGTGTTCGACGACCTCCCCGGCGCCGTCGGCTCCCGGGGCGGGCTGTGTCTGCTCTGTCATATACCGAAGAACTGGCTGAACCGCCTATGTACCTTGCGCCATCGGTTCTCGGAGGCACCGGGCCGGTATCGAGTGCCCTCATTTTCATCGCCCTGCCTCGAGTGCGCCAGTATTATGGGATGGGGCCCGATGACGCATCTATGCCTGCGGACCTCGACGAGAAGGTCGACCGGTACGAGGCCCTCCTCGCGGATGCGATCGAGGCGGCAGAGCCCATTCCAGACGCTGAAACGCCGTTGGGGGACGCCGCAGCCGACTTCTTCGAGATGGCCAGCTCGTACCTCGAGGACGGGCGGCACTTCGATGCAGAGGATGACCCCGTGAACGCGCTGGCGGCGTTCGCATACGGCCACGCGTGGCTAGACGCCGGCGCGAGGTTGGGGTTGTTCTCGGTTCCCACCGAGGGGGACCTCTTCACCGTGTGAGCTGTGATACGCTGTACGGAGCTGATTGAAGTTATCGAGAACCTCTCGGCAGGAGCATCCACTGTCGCGTGACGGCAACGCCTCGAACGAGCCCCTATAGTATTATTCTCTATTTTTGGAGGAGAACCCCGAACGGTCCCCCACAACATTTCCAACGTCATCGATAACATGACCGACGAAATCCCCGCTGCAGACGCACACAACGCCATAGAAACCAAGGCCGCCGAAAGCCCCGCTGCAGTCTAATCCAACATCATAGAAACCAAGACCGCCGAAAGCCCC
>JBDGRH010000127.1:0-340 GCA_042218225.1 Halodesulfurarchaeum sp.
TATCTGGGGTGTTCCTGCAGTATACAATACGCTTGGTGAGCAGACCGCCGAAAGCCCCCGCGCTCTCGACTCGGGCGGCTCGCTGCGGTCCTCGCTCGCTCCTCACTTCGTTCTTCGCTCCCTGCGGTCCTTGCGTCGCCGTCCTTCGTCGAGCGCGCGGCCCCTTTCGGATTCCCGCCCGATGTTGATACTCCGGGAGAATGGATATCTGGATGGTCAGCGTCTGAACCTCGACGTGTTGGTCGAGGCCATTGACCTCTTTTTTGATGTGTCGGCTGGCCCTGTATAAGGACGGTTGGCGGACGTTCGATGATCATTCAGAATACTCGAGTTTCCTGAC
>JBDGRH010000127.1:350-2904 GCA_042218225.1 Halodesulfurarchaeum sp.
GGACTTCTTTTGACGTGTCGGCTGTCCCTTTATGAGGACATGGCGGACGTTCGATGGTCATTCAGAATACTCGAGTTTCCTGACCGCAATTCATTCGAGCTCCCGGGCCGCCTCGATGTCCGCCTGCGCGTCGGCCATGTCCTCGGGGCCGAATCGCAGCTCGACGCCTTCCTCTCGCAGGATGTCTCGCATTTCGAACCTGTTGACGCCCGCCAATCTGGCCGCGGTTCCCAGGGTGACTTGCTCGTGCTCGTAGAGCGAAACCGCCGCGGCGATCCTGTCGGCCCGGTGTTCCTCGAAATATTCGCGGAGCACGTGCCGGATCGCATCGCTCGTGTTCTCGAATATTCCCGCCTGGACGGCCCCTTCGATGAGGTCACTGAGCTCGTCCGGGATGGTTGCGGTGGTCCGGGGCATCTGCGTTCGTGTGGACGCAGTGTTATATATTATATGAATTATGGTGGTTGCCTCCCTCGGTTTCGTCACGATTTCCCGGAATTCCGGGTTGGAGGGTGGTCGCTGATGACTGGGGACTGGAGGAGAAGGAGCAATCCTCAGTTTCTTTCACGTCTCCCCCTTTTGATCCGCTCTTACGGGTTGTTCCCCGCATCCCACAGCGATTCGATTCGATCGGATATTCGCCGATTGATCGCTCCGATCACCTCGTGAAGATTGTCGGGGTATGTCGCGTCTTCTCCCTTCCTCGGTGCATCTGGGGGCGGGTGGAAGTGATCGGTCGCGTTATGGCTATTTGCATGGCGATCCCACCGACAGTCCCACGTTTCGTGCTCCCATGTCTCGTGATAGTGGATTTTGAAGTCGTCGTTCCGATACCAGCGGATGTCCGGATACGCGGCTTCCACGTTCCGGGGGTAATAGTCGAGATCGAACTCCACCTTCAACATGGGTTCTCCCCGGTTCCAGGTAACATATCCCTGGTCGATTCGATTATCGGTGCGGAACCGGTCGAGAATCCGAATAAGGGCGCCACGATCGACTGCGGAGGGCCTCTCGCCTCCTTCCCCGTTCTCGTCCGCCATCGATCAGCTCCTGATGGCGTGGGAGGATCGATTCGTGACTACCCTGCGCCGGGCCCGATCGAGGAGACGGAGCTCCTCCTCGAGGGTGGCCCATCTCGATAATTCGTTCCAGACGTCCTCCACCGGTGTGTCTTCGGTTGCGTGGGCCTGGGCGTCCACCAGGCCGGGGTTCGGTGCATCATATGTGTCCCGAAGGTGCTCGAGCTCCTTCTCGATCTCTTGGACGTGTTCGCGAAGCTCCGCCTGTGTATGTCGCTCGGCGAGTTCGTTCACGTATCGCCACTCGAAGTAGGCCTCGTTCCGCTCGTAGGTGGTCGGTCGCCCATCATGGCGATGGGCGAGTCCGAGCCGAGCGAACCATTCTAGATATGTCCTGGCGGTATCGGGGTGGCAATCGGCCTTCTCGGCCATGCTCGCGGCGTCGGTGGGTTCACGGGTCTGAACGAGCGTGCTGTAGATCCGCTCTCGGGCGGAATCAGCTCCATTTGCGGTGTCCACTGATGGGGGTCCCGATTGTGCCTCCGGAATCTCCGAAGGGATATCGTCGGGCGACAGATGTGGCCTTTCTTCCGAGGTATGCGTGTCCTCGTCGTTCGGATCGGCCATGGGATCTGTTTGGATTGGAAACGATATAATTCCTGTGTAATGGATATATTTTGATTCAATGGATCGGCGAGCGCAGATGAGGCTGACAGTGAAGCGTGCTTCTCGACGATCCGAATCGGCGGCTTCGGGTTGCTTGATTCGATTCCTGTATCCTCAGCCACCTCGGTCGACTCGATACTGCACGTTATCGGTTATTACCAGACGTGTAGGGGCTTGGGGTATCTTGGTCAGGAGAAGGGCGTAAACGGGGGTGTATCGGTTTCCCGGGATTGTGGACCTCCCCGTGGAAACGCAGGTTTCCGAAGGTTCTGGTCAGCGTGTATGGGTTTTCTCCACTCGGCCACTCACTCTGCAGCCGCATTCAGCGCACTGTTGAGCTCGAACAGTTCCGCGACGACCTCGCTCTCGGCGACCCGATAGCGCTGGGGAGCGGTGTTGGGCACCTCGGTGACGATGTCCGCCTCGAGAAGGAGGTCCATGTAGTTCCCGACGGTCTGTCTCGTCACCCCTGCATGGCGGGCGAACTCGGTCTTGTTGAACTCTCGACCCGGCGGGAGGTCGAGGATGGCGTCGAGGAGGATTGGGATGGCTTCGTGTTGGGTGAGGTAGAGGAAGCCGCTGGGGTTGTTGAGACGAGCCTCTTTGACATCCGCTTCGGCGTTCTTCATGGCCGCGTTCGAATCGCTCATGATGCCACCGTGTCCGTCTATGGATATGGTCGTTTCCATAGGCGTTAATGGTTGTTAACAGGGGGAGGCTACAGCCCATTTGGAGTGGGGTAAACTGGGTCTCGTGAGATCTGCGAGGTATGCAGAAGTTGGGGGTGAAATTTGTGCTTCTCGTTGGGAGGTTGTGACAGCATAGGTGGGAATTTCTGTTCGGGGAGCGCAGACCGACGAAAGCCCCTT
>JBDGRH010000236.1:0-2838 GCA_042218225.1 Halodesulfurarchaeum sp.
GATAAGGGTGTGCATTCAAATCTGCCAGAAAACCGCCCGAAATCGCCGATTTCGATGGGAAAGGTATGCTTGCACTGTTCCGACCGGATCGTCCGGGGACCGGTACGCAGCGGTGGGAACCCCTCGCGTAATCCGGGCTCAATCCGCGAATTGTCCGTCTTCCTGCTCGTAGATGACAGTCAGCCGGCCAGGCGTCCGCTTGCCGGTCGCCTCCCGGATCGCTTCGAACGCCGCGAGCATCTCGGTCGAGTCTCCAGACCCGCTCCGAAGGCTTCGAGACTCCTCCCGCACCGCGTTATACAGGGTCTCGGCCAGTCGCTCCACGGCCACGGCGTCGGTGCGCGAATCGATCTCGAAGGTGGCCTCGTAGGTCTCCATGGGGTGCCTTCGCTCCGACCCGGGAAAGGGTTCTTCGTCACCCGCCGACGTGCACAGCCACGGTCCGGCGACTCCCGATGCGCCCCTTTATCAGTTCCATCCTCATGATTCCGGGTGGACTGCAGGATAGGTGGGTTGCTGTCCGTACATCCGTCCGGGGGCGAGCGGAAGTCGTGAATCGACCTTCCGGGGGAACAATCACAGAACAGAGCGAGCTCGACCGCTCAGTGGATGCCGAAGGCCTCGATCTGCTCCTGATAGCGGTTCCGGATCGTGACCTCGGTCACCTGGGCCACCTTGGCGACCTCCCGCTGGGTCTTCTTCTCGTTGCAGAGCAACGAGGCGGCGTAGATGGCCGCGGCGGCGTACCCGGTCGGCGATTTGCCGGAGAGCAGGCCCTCCTCGGCCGTCACCTTGATGATCTCGGTGGCCTTGTTCTGGACGTCCTCGGAGAGGCCGAGCTCCGAGGCGAACCGGGGCACGTACTTCACTGGATCGACGGGCTTCATCCCGAGATTGAGCTCCTGGGAGATGTACCGGTACGTCCGTCCGATCTCTTTTCGACCCACACGGGAGACCGCGGCAACCTCGTTGAGGCTCCGGGGGATGCCCTCCTTCCGGCAGGCCGCATACAGCGAGGCCGTCGACACCCCTTCGATGGATCGCCCCCGAATGAGATCCTCCGAGAGCGCCTGGCGGTAGATGACCGAGGCGACCTCTCGAACCGACCGCGGCACACCCAGCGCGCTGGCCATCCGGTCCATCTCGGAGAGGGCGAACTGGAGGTTGCGCTCGCCCGCGTCCTTCGTCCGGATGCGCTCTTGCCACTTCCGGAGGCGGTGCATCTGGGTCCGCTTCTCGGAGGAGAGCGAGCGCCCGTAGGCGTCCTTGTTCTTCCAGTCGATAGTCGTCGTGAGCCCCTTATCGTGCATCGTCTGGGTCGTCGGCGCCCCGACCCGCGACTTGCTCTGTCGCTCCTGGTGGTTGAAGGCCCGCCACTCCGGTCCCCGGTCGATCTGCTGCTCCTCGATGACAAGCCCGCAATCCTCGCAGACGAGTTCGCCATCGTCGACGAGGTTCACGTGTCCGCCCGATTCACACTCGGGACACTCGATCTCGCCGGCGTGTTCGGTCTCCTCGCCCTGTGTCTCGTCTTGTTCTCGTTCTCGACTCCGCCGGCGCATTGACCCTTCTTCGAGACGAGCACGGGTAACCCTTACTAGTGGGCCTGCCCTGGGCGTTCCCTGGGCCTGCCCTGGGTCGCCGGTGGGGTCGAGTCATCGGACACCCATATTCGTCCGGTCACTGTACCCTATCCATCCCGACCGAAATATGACTCCGTATCATTGCTCTATCCCCGTTTCTCCCCATTCGTCAGGCGAAACCGTGGCCGCTCGCCGATACCGAATCGGCTGTCGTCAATTATCGTCGGTCCGGCCGACGGAACACGCGCATGGTCGTTCGGCCGAACTCCCTTGCCTCGACCTCGACCAATCCGGTCGACTCGAACACGACTCCCCAGTCCCGATAGTAAAGTGGGAAATCCCCGTCCACGCAACTGCGATCCCTGGCACCATCCCCCTCCGCCCGACCTTGCTCGACTTCGACGGTGATCACGAGGTCCCTCGAGATACGTGCCACCTCTTCGAAGACCCAGTCGTGCTCGTGGTGGATGTGTTGGAAGGTCTCGACCGAGTAGACGAGGTCAAACGTCCCGGTGGGTATCTCGCGGATGAGGTCCTCGATGCTCGCAACGATGAAGGTCCCGTCTTCGGCCAGATCCGGGTATGACTCCTTCATCACCGCGAACGACTCCGGGTTGACGTCGATGCCCCAGAGGTCTCGGTGGCCACGTTCGTAAAGGTGAGCGAGGTGGCGGCCCGCGCTACATCCGAGTTCCACCACCGTGGGGTCGGTGGGGCCTTCTCGCCGAAGTGTCTCGGCGATGGCCTTGCTCACCTCGTTCGTCCCGTGATAGGCGTAATACCGCGGTGAATACGCACCCTCGCGTTGCTCCCACGCTCGTCGCACGGCATCAGCGTCCATCGAGCATCCCCTCCTCCGTGCGGGTGATTCGGGTTGCTCCCCGACGCTCCATATGAAATTGGGTCCTCGGGGTGGAACACAGCCCGTCACCCAGGTTATCCCGGTCAAAACCGCCGCGATTATCGTCCCGGCCATCCGGAATCAGGCGAACACGGACGGCGGTTCTGCGATCCATGCAGCTCGATTCTTCGCGTCCCACGGGGAAATCACTCCCGGTGTTTGTATTGGCACCCTGAGAGCACAGGCAATAGTGATGTGGCCACCCCGGAGACACGTGGGCTCGCCAGACCGAGCCCTTGCCGCTTGTTGAACCCTTTTCTCTCGGTCGACCGTACCGCTCACCCGGATGTCTTCATTCGACGATATCGACCTGGACTTCGTCCCGCTCGGGGAGACGGGTCTCCAGACGAGCGA
>JBDGRH010000108.1:0-2810 GCA_042218225.1 Halodesulfurarchaeum sp.
GACGTCGCCCACGAGGCGACGGTGGGGAAGATCGGCGACGAGGACGTCTTCTACCTCCAGTCGCGGGGGCTTGACGACGACGACGCGAAGCAGATGATCGTGGCGGGGTTCATCGAACCCATCACCGAGGAGCTGCCCATCGAGTACGCCGTCGAGTTGAACCGGCTGATCGAACTGGAGATGGAGGGGAGTCTGGGGTGACGATGAGCGCACAGCTCCCCGCCAGCATCTCCGCGGACACCGTTCGACAGCTCTCGGCCGAGTTGGACGAGCCGGAGTGGCTGCTCGAGACGCGCCTCGAGGCCCTTTCGAGTATCGAGGAGCTGGACTTCCCGCCGGTCATCCAGACCCCCGGGCGGCGGTGGACGAATCTGGAGGACCTGGACTTCGAGCGGCTGGTGGACCCGCTCTCTCAGAACGAGACGAAAGAGCAACTCGGCCCGACGGACGTCGAGGTGCGCCCGCTCGGGGAGGCGATCCAGTCCCATCCCGACCTTCTAGAGGAGCACTTCGGGTCGGTCATCTCCCCCACGGAGAACCGACTCACGGCCCTCTCGACGGCGCTCTTCACGACCGGCACGCTGATCTACGTCCCCGAGGGTGTCGACGCGGAAGACGTCACCATCCGGACCACCATGAACGGTCGGTCGCTTTTCAACTACACGCTGGTGGTGGCCGAGAAGAACGCGTCGGTGACCATCCTCGAGCGGCAGGATTCCGGCGAGCCGGTCGACGGCGAGCGGTACTACAGCGGCCTGGTCGAGGTCGTCGCCGGCGAGAACAGCTTCGTCCAGTACGGGTCGCTCCAGGACCTGGACGAGCAGACGTACAATTACACCCTCAAACGTGGCCGTGCCGGGACCTACGGGACGGTGAACTGGATCGAGGGCAACCTCGGGACGCGGCTGACGAAGACCGAGGTGAGCACGGAGCTCGAGGGCGATAGCGCGGAGACGAAGATCGTGGGCGCGTTCTTCGGACACGACGAGCAGCACTTCGACCTGGACTCGAAGGTCTGGCACCGGGGCGAGCACACGACCGCAGACCTCGTCACCAGAGGGGTCATCGACGACCGTGCCCGCTCGGTCTACGAGGGGACCCAGCACGTCGGGTCGGAAGCCTGGGATACCAACTCCTATCAGCGGGAGAACACCCTCATGCTCTCGGACGACAGCGAGGCCGATGCGTCGCCGAAGCTCATCATCAACAACCACGATACGGAGGCGTCGCACTCCGCCACGGTCGGGCAGATCGACCGGGAGGACCTCTTCTATATGGTCACCCGGGGTGTCCCCGACCGCATCGCCCGAAACATGCTCGTCGAGGGGTTCTTCGAGCCCGTCCTCGACGAGATAGCGGTTGCCGAACTCCGAGACGATCTCGGGGAGCGCATCAGCCAGCGGCTACGGTCCTGAGGAGCGTTTTGGATCCTTACACCCGGCTTCAGTCCTGAGGAGCGTTTTGGATCCTTACACCCGGCTTCAGTCCTGACCACCGGCTTCGGGCCGGACCACCAGCAATGGTCCGATTCGAGACCCTTTCGACATTCTCAAGGGGAGTCCATCACCGAGAATGCTGCCCGGTCGGCGGCAGCGACAGCGGGGGAGAGAACGGCTTAAGGGAACCCGGGCCACACTATCCTCCATGTCGCCGCTCACGTCGGGGACCGCGGCAGGGGGGTCCGACCCCTGACGACCGCGCCCAGGGTCCAGTCCGACGACCAGCTCGCCCGACTCCTCCAGATCGGGGTGGTCCTGGAGGAGGTCGTGGAGGCCAGGGCCTACGAGCACTATCGTCGCCTGCCGGACGAGGAGCGCGACGAGACCATCGAGGCGCTTCTCGAGGATGTGAGTGCGGAATCCGCGGCGCACCGAGACCGGCTCGAGGAGCTCATCGAGGCGCTCGATGCCTCCAGCGTCTCGTTCGCGGAGATCGAGGAGCTCGTCGCCGAGCGGTACGCACAGACCCGCCCCGAGGACTTCGACGGCGTGCTCTACGACCAGCTTCACGGCGAGGAGACGGCCTATAAGTTCTACGACGACCTGATCGGGGCGATCGAGGAGACGGACCGGGAGTACGGACTCCCCCGGGAGCAGCTCCTCGAGACCCTTCGGGAGATCCGCGCCGACGAGGCGGCCGGGGTCGAGGACATCGCGAACCTGATGGAGGAGCGAGCATGAACACGGCCGATCAGTACCTCAAGGCCATCTACGTGGTCCAGGGCGAGGATGGCGAGCGGGCCTCCACCGGGGAGCTGGCCGACCACCTCGCGGTCAGCCCGGCCAGCGTCAACGAGATGATCGGCAAGCTCGAGTCCCAGGGGCTGGTCGAGCACGAGAAATACAAAGGGGTGCAGCTCACCTCGGAGGGCGAGGCCCGCGGCCGCGACGCGCTCCAGACCTACTGCATCCTCGAGCGATTCCTCAAGAACGTCCTCGAGGTGGAGGAGTTCCGGACGGAGGCCCGCCAGCTGGAGTCTGTCATCGACGAGACCGTGGCCGAGCGCCTGGACATGATCATCGACCGGGAGCCGAACTGCCCGGCGTGTTTCGACTCCACGCTCGATTATTGCGCCCACCTGGAGACCCCGGACCAGGTCGCCACCGAGGACTGAGTCGGGTTCTGTCCCCGTTTCGGCCCCCGGTTGGACCGTAGCACCTTTATCCGACCCTGTTGAAGATTCCGGCGGAGTCCCGTGGTGTAGTGGCCAATCATAGCGGCCTTTGGAGCCGCTGACCGCGGTTCGAATCCGCGCGGGACTACTCAAAATTCTTACATAATCCAAACCCGGTTCAAGTGGGGGAAAACAA
>JBDGRH010000250.1:0-2785 GCA_042218225.1 Halodesulfurarchaeum sp.
GAAACACCCCGTTTCTGGACCGAACCTATACGCCGTGATCGAACCGTCCCCCTTGTCTCACAAGGCTGATACGCCGTGATCGAACCGGTCCCCTTGTCTCACAAGGCTGATACGCCGTGATCGAACCGGCCCCCTTGTCTCACGAGGCTTCACCCGAAACCAGAACCCGGGGTGCTTTTCCCGGGGTCCCGCGTAGGGCGGCGCGTGAACGAGGACGCGGTTCCGACCGGGTGCGAGGCGCTCGATTCCCTCCTCGGGGGCGGCTTCGAGCGGGGGACGGTCACCCAGCTCTACGGCCCGCCCGGCTCGGGGAAGACGAACGTGGCCCTGAGCGCGGCGGTCGAGACCGTGGCGGTGGGTGGGACCGCGCTCTATATCGACACGGAGGGCCTCTCCCTCGAGCGCTTCGAGCAGGTGCTCGCCGGGCGGGTCGACGCCGTCGAGGACGCCGCGGCCCGGGTGATCGTGAAGGAGGTCCACGATTTCGACGAGCAGGCGGAGGCGGTCCGGGACACCGCCGAGTTCGCGGACCGCGCCGACCTGGTCGTCCTCGACAGCGCGACCGGCTTCTACCGGCTGCGCCGGACGGCCGACGAGGAGGCCGGGGACGCGTTGCGACAGGTCGCCGACCAGGTCACGCATCTGCTCTCGCTCGCGCGGAAGCACGGACTGGCGGTCGTCATCACGAACCAGGTGTTCACGGACCCGGAATCGGAGTCCGGCCGGACCCGACCGCTCGGGGGACATACCCTCACGCACTGGACGGGGGCGGTCGTCCGACTCGACCGGTTCAAGGGTGGGAACCGGCGGGCCACGCTCGAGAAGCATCGCTCCCGGCCGGAAGGTGAGCAGGTCCAATTCCGCATCACGGAGACCGGGATCGCGGGCGGGAGCGATCGGTGAGGTGAACTTTCGAATACGGGATGACGGTGACAGTACGGACGGTTCGATCCGCTCGATCTAAAGCTCGTTGAGCTTTCGGAGGAGCTGGCCCTCGTACTCCTCGTCCGCCCGGATGTCTTTCAGCTCGAGGACGTTGCGCTCGAGTTTGTCGAGGGCCACGTAGAACGCGTTGTCGGCGCCGTAGCCCTCCCCCGATCCCGCGACCTGCCCGCGGTTGGTCCGGAGGCGGATCTGGGCCTGGATGAGCGGGGTTCCACGGAGCTTCTCCTTGTGCTTGTGGAAGCGGACGTGCGCGTGGAGGACCTGCATGTCCGCGTACTTGTCGGCGATCTCCGTGATGCGCTCTCTGATCTCCTCGCGGGAGATGGTGTCCAGGAGGTTGATGTTGGTGATCTGGACGTCCATGGCCTCCTCTGCGGTGTAGGTGAGCGCACGGAGGACGTCGGTCTTGGTGACGACGCCGATGACTCGGCGGTCGTCGGCCTCGTCGGTGACGATCAACCCGCCGTAGTCGTGCTCGAGCATGGTCGCGACCGCGTCCTCAACCGAGGTGGAGACCGTCACGGTCTCCACCGGGCTCGACATCATGTCGTAGACCGGGAGGTCGAGGACCCGCTCGATCTCGCCCCGGCGGTCGCCCACGGTCGCCTTGTCCATGTCCCGGACCACGACGTTCACCACGTTGTGGACCGTCACGACCCCCGTGAGCCGGTCGTCCTCGTCGACCACCGGCAGGCGGGAGATGCCGTGCTCCCGCAGGCGGTTGATGACCATCCCGAGGGTGTCGTCCTCGCGCATCGTGACCGGATCGCTCGAGTAGATGTCCCGGACGTCCAGGGCGTCCAGGTTGTCCAGGACTGCCTCGAGGATGAGGTCCTCCGTGATGATCCCCCAGAGCTTCTCGCCCTCGAAGACGGGGGCGACCTTGGTGTTGCCCTCCACCAGCATGCGGGCGGTCTCCCGGATGTCCTCGTGTCGGTCGACCTTGGGGGCGGGCTTGGAGAGCGCCGAGGCCTTGGCGTCGTCCTCGATGTGGGACTGGAGGAGCTGGCGCTCGGTGATGACGCCGTCGTACTCGCCGTCGGCGGTGACGATGACCCCTTTCGGGTGTTCCTGCTCGAAGATAGAACGGAGCTTCCCGAGGCGTCGGTTCACGTCCACCTCGATGAAGTCCTCCGTCGCGATATCGGCGATATCCATCGTAACTGGCGATGTTTCGGCTGGCACAGCCTTTAAGGTTGTTCATACCGGGTGGGACGGGAGCTGTCGGGGGATTTTCCCCTGCGCTGTCCGCGCGTCGCAGCAATCGAGGAGGTCGCGATGGACGGCTTCCTTGCCGGTGGGTCCGAACGGGGACGCAGCGGGGGAAATCGCGGGTCGACCCAGGTGCACAGCCTTATCCGTGGGTGACACCTCGTTCGCGCATGGCGATCGAATCAGGCGATTCCGTGACCATCGAGTACACCGGGCGACTCACAGACGGCACCGTCTTCGACACCTCCCTCCGCGACGTGGCGGAGGAGGAAGGCATCGCGGAGGCCCAACCGGACCGCGAGTTCGCCCCACTGACATTCGAAGTGGGAGCCGGCGAGATCATCGAGGGCCTCGAGGACGGATTGATCGGCAAGGAGGCCGGCGACGAGCCGACGGTGACCATCCAGCCCGAGGACGCCTACGGCGAGTGGACCGAGGAGCAGGTCCGGGAGTACGACCCGGCGGAGCTCGAGGAGATGCTGGGCGGGCAGTCACCCGAGGTGGGTCAGCTCCTGGAGACGCGCGACGGTCGGCTGGCGGAGATCACGTCGGTGGAGGAAGACGCGGTCACGGTAGACTTCAACCATCAGCTGGCCGGGGAGACGCTCGAGTTCGACGTCGAGATCGT
>JBDGRH010000148.1:0-2730 GCA_042218225.1 Halodesulfurarchaeum sp.
CGCCTTCCCCGAGCCGGCCTCGCCCTTTCGATCCGCCAGGGAGTCGGAATCCTCATCGGCCGACATTACTAGTGGGTGGAAAAGCTGATTCGGGTGGGAATCCGAAAGGGGCCGGGGGCGTGGGGCCGACCAGAGGGAGGTCCCACGTTACGTAACGCGGGCGAAGCGGGTCGATGCTCAACGAAGGCCGACGACGCAAGGACCGCAACGGAGCGACCGAAGGAAGCGGAGTGGGGACCCCCCGCGAGCCGCGGGAGTCGAGCGCCCGGGGGCTTTCGGCGGTCTGCTCGCTATTCGTACGGGATTCTGCAGAGGCATTCGGCGGTCTGGTTTCCTCCCCCCATTGTTACATACTCCAACGGAGGGTTTCGGCGACCTTCCGGCAAATGGCCGATATCCACAGAAACCGTTCAGCGATCTGGTGCCATCCCTATCGAACATCACTGCTGAGATGATCCTCATTGAATGGATCCCCACAGTCCAACTGAATGACGATGAGAAACCAATTGTGACGAAGACATGAACCGCGGCCCAAAAACGGAGCCCAGTGCAAGCCCCAATACGGACCGGAGCGCTGAAAGCAGTGGCCAAAAAGCGGAAGAGGACCGATAGCAAGGAGAGACAAGCCGAGCACCCTTCCACTGAAGGCTGATTGTCCATATTCGAGAGCTGTCGAATACCCCACCCACCCTCCTTGGCCATCCATCACTTACAAGAACGAAATCGCCCCTACTCCGAACCGACCGTGACAAGCGAAGACCTCGGCCTCACCGAGAGCGTGTCGATGGCCCTGGGTGGGATGATCGGAGGGGGAATCTACGCGGTCCTGGGCGTCGTCGCGGGCATCACCGGGCCCGCGACGTGGTTGGCCTTCGTCGCCGCAGGGGTTGTCGCCCTCTGTGCAGGGTACGCCTACAACCTGCTGAACCGGATCGACGACGCGAATCAGGGCGGCTCCGTCTCCTTCGTCCAGTCATTTACGGGCAACTCGACGCTTGCTGGGATGGTCGGGTGGACCCTTCTGGTGGGCTACGTGGGCTCGATGGCGATGTATGCCTTCGCGTTCGGGGAGTTCGCCGTGGCCTTCGACGTCGTCCCGGGGACGGTCGGCGCCCTCGCCACCCGGCCACTCATCTCCGTCCTCGCCGTGGCCGGGTTCGTGGTATTGAACCTCCTCGGCGCGAAGACGACCGGGACCGCCGAGAACCTGCTCGTGGCACTGAAAGTGGGAATACTGGTGGCCTTCGGCGTGCTCGGGGTGGGCTACGCGGTCTTGTTCGCGCCAAAGACCGCCCTCTCCCTCGGGCTGGAGCGCCTCCAGGGTTTCGGCCCCATCATGGCGGCGGCCATCTCGTTCGTCGCCTTCCAGGGCTGGCAGCTCCTCTTCTACGACCAGGAGAGCATTCAGGACCCGGTAGAGACGATCCGGCGAGCGGTGTACCTCTCGATCCCGGTGGCAGTGGGGATCTATGTCCTCGTCGGAGTGGTGACCGTCAACCTCGCCCCCGAAGCCATCACCCATCATCCCCACGTGGCATTGAAGGACGCCGCCGAGCAGATGATGGAGCCCTATGGGTTGGCGGCAATCGGGGGCGTCGCCATCGCCCTTTCGGCGCTGTTCTCGACCGGGAGTGCGATCAACGCCACGCTGTTCTCCGCCGCGCACTTCGCCAAGGGAATGCTGAAGAATGACCTCCTCCCGGACGTCGTGGGCAGAACCGAGACCGCTGGGGTGCCGGCCAGGACGGTCCTCATCCTGGGGGCGATCACGGCCGCATTCTCCGTGGTGGGAACCCTTGCGGCGATCACCTCCTTCGCCTCGCTCTCCTTCATCGTCGTGTTCGGGGCCATGAGCTATCTGGCGCTCGGACAGCGCGACCACGAGGACGTGCATCCAGTCCCCCCACTCGTCGGCCTTGTCGGAACGGCCGGATTCCTTCCGCTGATGCTCTGGCACCTGTACCGAAGTGAGCCCCGGACTTTCGCGCTGGTCATCGTTATCGCGGTGGGTGTCGTGGTCGTGGAGCTATCGTACTTCGAGCGGGAGGCCATCGAACGGGAGATCGATGCGGTCGAGACGGCTGCGTTCGGGGAGGACGAGTCACTCCCGCCCGAAACGGAGTGAGAACCCGGGACAATCCAACCATTCAACCGGTGTTGCGCAAGGCGAAACCGACGCCATCGGCGGCGACCCACGAAAATGTCGGGTCCAAAACGCGTTTGTAACGGGCACCTGCAACTTGGGCACCCCACGCCATGTTCGTCGCGGTCGCGGTCACCGCGCTCGGGGTCTTCACGGTGGGCCTCATCACCCAGCTCTTCGGATACCGCACCGGTGGGACCATCACCATCCCGGTCCTGGCCGTGTACACGCTGAAGAACGCCTTGATGCTGCCCATATTCGTCCTGAGCACCGTCCTTGCGTACGTCGGCCTCTGGGTGGCAAAGCGTCGAACGTTGATATACGGCCGGGACGAGCTGCTCGTCGCCATGACCATCGGAAGTGGGGTCCCGATTCTGCTCCTCCTCGCCGTATGGGCGTTTCTCCCCGAATCGCTCAGGGCCGTCGTCTTCATCGGCAGCATCCTTCCCGGCCTCGCCGCGTACAACTACCACCAGATCAAACCCGAGTTCCGCCGGTGGGACCTCCTGACGACCGTGGTGCTCCTCGTTTCGCTCGTCGGACTCGGGTGGCTCTTGGTCTCGCCACGACTCGCTGGCTCCCTGGGC
>JBDGRH010000140.1:0-2728 GCA_042218225.1 Halodesulfurarchaeum sp.
CCGACCCGAGCCGGCCGAGGGCTTTCAACTCGTGGCGGTCGTGATTACTGTCTTCACTGCAGACGGCCGAAGGCCCTTCAGCTTGTTACGGCCACGAGCACGACTCGCTCCTCCTGGAAACGAACAAGACAGCAACCCGCTCCCGCAAAAAGACCGCCACCGGTGTATCCCCGACCGCTTCGAGTCCGCACTCGTCACCAAATTCTCCGAGACACATTCGCACGGAGGCGATACGGTTTTCCCAGGGCCGCGTCAACCCCGGCACATGCTATCCAGGCAGTTCGTCCGGGAGCATCCCGACGCGGTCCGGGATGCCCTCGAGAAGAAGGGGATCGAGGACGTGGACCTCGACCGCGTCCTCGAGATCGACGAGGAGTGGCGCGATCGCAAGAGCCGGGGGGACGAGCTCCGCCACGAGCGAAACGAGGTGTCGGACCGCATCGCCCAGCTCAAAGCCGAGGGGGACGAGGAGGCCGCAGAGCGGGCGATCGAGCGCTCCCAGGAGCTCAAGGCCGAGCTCGAGGAGGTCGAGGCTCGCGCAGACGAGCTCGAGGCGGAGCTCGAGAAAGCCCTCCTGCGTCTGCCCCAGATTCCCTACGACGGCGCCCCGGTCGGGGAGGACGAATCCGACAACGTGGAGGTCCGCCGGGAGGGCTTCGAGGACACCCGGACCCTGCCGGAGCCAGTCGTGCCGCATTACGACCTCGGAGAGGAGCTCGACGTCCTCGACTTCGAGCGGGGCGCGAAGGTCGCCGGAGGCGGCTTCTACTTCCTGAAGGGGGACGGTGCCCGCCTGGAGCACGCCCTCATCCAGTTCATGCGCGACGTCCACCGCGAGCAGGGCTACACGGAGGTGTTCCCGCCCATCCCGGTCTCCTCGGCCGCGATGCGGGGGACCGGGCAGTTCCCGAAGTTCGTCGAGGATGCCTACCGCGTCGGCGGCCGGAACGACGAGCCCTACGACGATGACGACCTCTGGCTCCTCCCCACGGCGGAGGTGCCCGTCACCAACATGTACGCCGACGACATCCTGCTCCCCGAGGACCTCCCGATCAAGCACCAGGCCTACACCCCGAACTTCCGGCGCGAGGCCGGCGAGCACGGGACCGAGACGCGGGGCATCGTCCGCGTCCACCAGTTCAACAAGGTGGAGCTGGTGAACTTCGTCCGCCCCGAGAACAGCTACGAGCGCCTCGAGGCGCTCCTGGCGGAGGCCGAGGCGGTCCTCGAGCGCCTGGAGCTGCCCTACCGGGTCCTGGAGATGTGCACGGGCGACATGGGCTTCACCCAGGCCAAGAAGTACGACATCGAGGTCTGGGCGCCCGCGGACGACATGCCGGACGGTCCCGAGCGCGGCGGACGATGGCTCGAGGTCTCCTCGGTCTCGAACTTCGAGGACTTCCAGGCCAGGCGGGCCGGCATCCGGTACCGGCCCGAGCGCCACGAGTCGGCGGCCTACGTCCACACGCTCAACGGCTCGGGCGTGGCCCTGCCGCGGGTGATGGTCGCCATCCTCGAGTACTATCAGAACGACGACGGAACGGTGACCGTCCCCGAGGCGCTGCGGCCCTATCTCGACGGGCAGGCCGTGATAGAGGGGCACGAACCGGTCGGGGAGAGCGCCGTCGGGGCCGGTCGCCGGGAGTGAGCTGGCTTTTCTGGGCGCTGTGGGGGAAGTTCCCCCCGATGTGTCGGGGCGGCCACCTGGACCGAGCCAACCGACCTCCCTCGCGCACAGCGGCAATGATGACGCGCTCGTTTTCGAATGCCACATGGAAACGCGCTGATTCCGCGAGGCTGTGTCGGATCCCTCCCCAGTCCGTCCAGGCTGGGTTCAGGCGTTCCCGGGTGACGTAGAGATACCTGACCCGCCGATCGGTGGACGATAGCAGGTTCGCGAAGCACGTCGCGTTGGTACACCGGAGTGACCGGCTGTAGAGTGTCTTCAACCGGTTGCGCCGCTGGGGGTCTCCCCACTCGAGCCCCCACCACGCGAACGTCGACGTCCGATTGGCGATGTAGGGGAGCCACTCGCCCTCCACACCGACGACAGCAACCGTGGCGTCGGGGGCGGTCTCCGCCCGGAGCCACGCCATCGCCTCCACGTCGGCGGCGTCGAGGGACTCCCGCATCGGCGCGGCGTGCTCGAGTTGGGGGTAGCCGGCGGCGTAGACGCTCCCCGTGAGGAGTCCGTGCACCAGCACCGCAGAGAGGACCACCGTCGGGATTGTCCGGCCGATCGACCACCCCTCCCCTCCCGCCGCCTCCTCCCGGAGTCGGTCGACGAACTCCACGAGGAAGGTGGCCGCGAGCATGGCGGCCGGGACGAACCACAGAACGAGGTGCGTCAGTGAGAGGAGGAGCACCGGGACCCACCCAGGGACCATCCAATCACCCCGGGCGAGCAGGACCGCTCCGCCCAGCGCCGCAAAGATGTAATACAGGCCCAAGAACCGGCCGAATGGATCCCAGAAGTTCGGGGGGATGGCGTTCACGGCATATCCGCCGCCGGCCACCCCGAGCGCGGAGAGGAATGGTGTCGGCCCGTGCGCGGAGAGGATCGTCAGAATCCAGGGTAAGGCGATGACGAGGCCTCCGGTTGCCACGAACACTCCCCGTGCGAACCCGACTGGTGTCCTGTCGAGCGCGGTGAAGAAGTATACGTAACTGAGCCCGAACCCGAAGGCCAGGACCGGGTGGCTGAGGAGGGTGAGTCCGAAGAGGACCG
>JBDGRH010000231.1:0-2696 GCA_042218225.1 Halodesulfurarchaeum sp.
ACCGCAATACTGCTAAATACGTTACAATAGCCAGCACCCCAGTGAGAATAGCCACGTTCTGGACGGTGAACGCTGCCAGATTCAGATACGAGAGTCCCCAGACGATGGTCGCGGCGTAGATTGCGGAGAGGATGACGTCCATGACGATGAGCACGCGGATGTCGCCGGAGGCCATACTCGAAGGTCAATGGTTGCCGTGAAAAATCTACGGACTGGCCCGGCCCTCCGCGTGTACGTTCGCCTCCTGACCGCTCGGCGGCCTGGTGGACGCTCGGGGTGAGGCCCCGCCGTGGGGCGTGTCCCGCTCCCTGACGCTGACGGTGACGGCGGATTCCGTGGCGTCGTCGACGATCACCGCCTCCCCCACGCCATCGGGAAGCGAATCCGCGATCCCGCCCTGCAGATAGGTGGGCCTGGCGGCAGCGAGCGCCTCGATGTCCGCCGTCGAGGTGAGGCGATGGGAGACGAGGAGATCCGCCTGCGAGATGGCGACGGGCGGGAGCGCGGCTGGTCGCTGGGTGGCCAGCACGAGACTCACCCCGGGATGCCGGCCACGCGTCAAGACCGTCTCGAGGGCTCGGCCCGCCACCGTGTCCGTCACGGTGTGCGCTTCGTCGATGAGCACCCAGGGGAGCCGGTCCAGCGTCGAGTCGATGGCCACGTCGTAGAGCCCCTGCGCGATGGCGTAGGTCACCGCCGCATTCGCCTCGCGAGGGAGCCCAGCGGTCTCGATGACCGTCACGCGGTCGTCCAGGAGGTCGCCTGGCGCCAACCCCGCGGAGTCAAATATCCCCCACGCTTCCGCGAGGGAGAGGTGATTGAGGACCGCTCGGCCTGTTTCCCGCGGGGCGGCGGAGCGCTCGACGAGTCGTCGCATCCCGTCGAGGGAGTCGGCGGCCTCGGCCACCCGCCAGAGAAGCGCACCCGGGGGCCCCGTGGGATCGAGGTCGAGGAGCTCACACCACCCACGCGGCGGGATGGCAGCCGGCGGGATCGTCGGATCGGAGATGACCGTGGCTCGACCCCCCTGCTCGAGGCCCGCGAAGACGCCCATCGGGTCCAGGACGACGCCGGTGACGCCGCGCGCGGCGGCGAGGTTCTCCGCGATGACGCCAAGGGTGTAGGATTTCCCCGATCCTCGCTTCCCCGCCAGCAAGCCGACGTGGGGGCGGTCCAAGTCCAGGTGGACCGGCGCACCCGCGCTCCCATCGCGGGCTAGGAAGTGTCCCAGCCGTCCGCTGGGCCCGTCATCCGCCGTCCGTCCGAGTACGTGAGTCACGGGGAGGGGTTGTCCGACGTCCGGGGATAAACCCTCGGACGAGACTTTAAATGCGAGCACCGGACCACCCAGTCCCATGTCGTCGCTCGACAGACTCCGGGACGACGAGCGTGGTATCGAAGGCCTGCCGATCAGACTCATCATCGCGTTCGTGGTGGGGGTGGCCACGCTCTCGATCATGCTCAACATGCTCTCCGGGGTGCAGTCGTTCGCGGTGGCGGAGCTCGACGCCCAGCCACAGCCGGACGTCATCGGGCCGGAATCCCAGGAGGTTCTCATCACGGCCGTCGGGAGCGATGGGACCCCGGTGACCGGCGCGACGGTCCTGGTGAAGCGCGGGAGTGCACAGCTCGACGGCGTCGCGGTCGGGAAGACCGGCGCGAACGGGACCGTGTCGCTTCGGGTGTCGCCGTCACTCGGCCCGAACCAGGCCCAGGGGACGCTGACCATCGACGTGAAGCCGCCAGCCGGATCGAAGTATATGGACAAGCGGGAGAACGCGGAGATCCTCGTGGTCAGGGGCGCGTAGGCGGTCGACGCGCGGGGACGGTTTCAGCGTGGACGTGCCGGCGCGGGGACGGTTTCAGCGTGGTCGCGGGCTCGACGGAGGGACGTCAGCGCCGCTGGTCCCAATCGATCCAGTCGCGCTCCCACCCCCGACGGCGCTCGGCGGCGCGGACCGCTCGTTCGCGCTCCTCACGGCGCGTCCGATTGCGCTCGACGGCGCCGTACTGCTCGCCCTCGACCAGGAGCGGCTTGAACCCCACGGGGCCGAAGTCCTCTACGCGTTCCCCCCGCTCGATGGCGACGAGGCGCTGGTCACCGACCCCCACCGGCATCACGATCCGGCCGTCCTCGGTGACCTGCCGGAGCAGCGCGGCCGGGGGTTCGACCGCCGCGGCTTCGACGAGGATCTTCTCGTAAGGTGCATACTCCGGGAGCCCCTCCGCGCCGTCCCGACAGTCGACCAGAACCTCCGGATACCCGGCGTCGCGGAGGTTTCGGCGCGCATCGTAGACGAGGGGGCGGGTGATATCCAGGGCGTGGACCTGTGTGGGCCCGACGATCTCCGCCAGCACCGCGACCGTGTACCCGACGCCCGCGCCCACGACCAGTACCGACTCGTCGGGTGCTGGGTCGAGCGTCTGGATCAGACGGCCGGCGATGCTCGGAGCCAGGACGGTCGTCCCCCGGTGGGTGAAAGATTGATCCATGTAGGAGCGGTGCTCCTCGTCCACGAACACGTGCCGTGGCACCGTCCGCATCGCGTCCCCGACGGGCGACGCCTCGATCACCCCCTTGGTGTCGTGCTCGAGGCTATCGACCATCTCGTCGCGGAGCGCCGCATACTCCATACGGGACGATACGCTCCCAGGGGCAAAAATCGCGCGCCTTTGGGTCTGTGTCCTGGAGAACG
>JBDGRH010000019.1:0-2696 GCA_042218225.1 Halodesulfurarchaeum sp.
AGGACCCTCCGAGTGACGGATTCCGCTACCGAGGATCGATTCCTGTGGGTTTCCGAGTGATCGTCCGCCCGTTCGATCGGAACCTGAAAATGGGGCGTCGCCACTAAAAAGGGGGAGCGTCGCCACTCAAGATGGGGCGTCGCCACTCAAAATGGGGCGTCGCCACTCAAAATGGGGCGTCGCCACTCAAACGGGAGCGTCGCCACTCAAAAGGGAGCGTCGCCCAGCGCGTGGCGCTTCGCGCCACCGCGGAGGACGAGGGCCAGCCCGAGAAGAAACATGATGACCTTGAAGGGGGTCTCGAGTGGTGATGCGCCGTCCTCGTGCGCCACGAAGCGCCGGTGGACGAGGACGTACGAGTCGCCCCCAGCGACGAAGAAGGCGGTTCGACGGTCGTCGCGGTTGAGTCGCTCCACGGAAACGCGTCGGGTGACTGCCGTCCCCGTCTCTATCGCCTCGCGGGCGGGTGGGGGGACCGCTTCGAGGGGTCTGGAAAGCTCCTCGACCACCGTCTTCGGATCCACCGGTGAAACCCCGAGGGTGAGACGGTCATCGGTGGTCTTCCGGGTCGGTCGGAAGAACCCGCCCGCGGCGACGAACTCCGGACCAGCACCCCACAGTCCGCCTTTGGCAACGGTTATGGGGCCTTCCGCGGCGACATACCGCTCCAGGGCACAGTACCGGGAGGTCTGGACCCCGTAACACGCCAGCCCATCGATCGGTCCGGTCAGTGCCCCGCCCTGGAGCTGAATGTATCCCTCTGTGACTTCGACCGGGGTCGCATCGTACGTGACGGTCGCATACGTCGCGCTCGGCTGCCAGAGGGCGGGGGCAGCGAGCAGGAGGACACCGATCAGGATGGCGACGTAGGGGGACCAGCGGGAGGGCATATGTGGACACGGGAACGGGCGCCCTCAATAATGGGAGGGGTTCGTGGTTGGGGGTTGGTATCTGGGTGGGTTTCGTGTTTAGGGTTTGGTAACTAGGGGGATTGGTATGCGAGCGGGGGAGAGGGTTGGTACAGCCGCACGGCTTCCGCCGGATAACTCAAATGACCGCCTGACATTCCGCAAATCCATTATCCGGCAGGCAACACGTGGGCGTATGGACCGACGCGGGTTCCTGAGGGTGCTCGCGGGTGGGACCCTCGCGGGTGGGGGCCTCGCGGGGTGCAGCGGACTCCCGGGCACGGGAACCGAACCGGAACGTGAGCAGGCGACGCAATTCCATCCGGCCCGTGAGCCCGAGGAGTGGACGCAGACACACTACGACAGTGCGCACACCCGCCGGATCCAGCAGGCCCTCGACTTCGACGGCGAGGAACGGTGGCACTTCCGTCCCCGACATCGGGTGGCCCACGCCGTTCCCCCGCTCGCCGCGGATGGGCAGGTGTATCTCGCATACAAGGCGCCCCGGGGCGCGGTGCGGAATTCGCGGCCCCGGCTCCTGGCGATCGACGCGAACACCGGGACGAGGCAGTGGCGGCGGTCCGGTGGCGACTGGCAGGGTGGATTCACACCCCGTCACGGGCCCTTGCCGACCGTGTACGGCGATCTCCTGTACTTCGGGCCGAACTCCGGGTCGAATGCGCTTTTCGCCATCGCGGCCGGGAGCGGGTCGACGCGATGGACGGCGGCTGTCGGCGGGGGCCGCCAGACGGTCGTCCCGGCCGCGGGGCTGTTGCACGTGGTTCGGCCGGAGTCGAGACATGGATCTCGACGTGTCTCGATCGCCGCTCTCGACCCACTCAAAGGGACGGCCCGTTGGGAGACGACGTTCGAGGCGATGCACGTTGGCCATCCCACGTTCGACGGGTCGTCGCTCTACTATCCGATCGAGGCGGTTCCCGAGGGCGGAGACGAGGAGACCACGATCCCGCAGGTCGTATCGGTGGACCCGGACACCGGACGAGAGCGTGGTCGATTCGCCCGAGGGATGCAATCGCAGGCCCCATTCTCTGGGGGGATGCTCTTCACCGCCGAGTGGGGCAGTGAACGGATCGCCGCGATAGATACCGCGGATGGGAGCCTCGATTGGGAACGGCCGGTCCAATTCTCCCATCAGATGGATCAGGGGGACGTCCAGGTGGTGAACGCCCGGTACAACTTCGGCGGTGTCGCGGACGACCGACTCGTCGTTCACAAGAAGATGCACGGGTTCGTCTCCGACGAGCTCTGGGGGCTCGACCCCACGTCGGGGGACGTCGAGTGGCGAATCACGCCGCCGACCGCCGACGATCGGGTGGAGATCTTCAACCAGCCGATTGTCGCGGGGCGGCACCTATTCGTCACCGGGACCGTGAACCCGACGGAGGCGTCACGCACGGGCTTCCTGCGACAGTTCGACCTCGGGACTGGCGAGGAAGTGCTGGCGATGGACCTCCCGAGTCCGTGTTTTGTCCCACCCATCGTGGCCGACGGGCAGGTGGTGGTCGTCGGGTGGGATGGCGTTCGTGGGTTTCGGTAGGGCTGTATTGATAGTGTGTAATTTGGTGGGTCGGGTGGGGGTTCTGGATCTTCCTCGGAGAGCAAATGCTCGCGGGTGGAGCAATTTCTGATTGCCTGCGGTGGTGGATACGGGATCATCTCGAGTTGTAAACTCTCGGGAGGCCGCAGTCAAAGTCATACTTCCACCACCACGCGTTGAAAGCCCTCGGCCGTCTGCAGAGAACGCAGTAACACCGACCGCCACGAGTT
>JBDGRH010000298.1:0-2684 GCA_042218225.1 Halodesulfurarchaeum sp.
CTCCGAGGCAATCCGGATATCATTCGAATGTCTCATTGCCATCAACGTATCCACAGACGTGTATAATTCTCCACCGACAGGCGGTGAAGGTATCACGTTCCCGGGAACTTTTTGTCCCTGCTCCGGATAGGGACCCCCATGCCCGCTGGTCGCCGGCCGCCCGGGGATGGGCTAACGGGCCCCACGGAGAAGTGTGGGGTACTGGGCCTGAGCCTCGAGGACGGGGACGCCGCCCTCCCGGCCTATTACGCCCTGTATGCGCTCCAGCACCGCGGACAGGAGTCCGCGGGGATCGTCACGCACGACGGGTTCCAGCAGCACCAGCACGTCTCGATGGGGCTCGTGGGGGACGCGTTCGCCCCGGAGGACATCGAGGCCCTCAACGGATCGACCGCGGTCGGGCACGTCCGCTATCCCACGGCCGGAAGCGTTGACGAGGCGAACGCGCAGCCCTTCACCGTGTCGTTCAAGGCCGGCTCGCTGGCGCTCAGTCACAACGGGAACCTGATCAACACCGCCGAGGTCCGGGAGGACCTCGCGGCGGCCGGCCACGCGTTCACCTCCGACGGGGACACGGAGGTCATCGCCCACGACCTCGCCCGGAATCTGCTCGAGGCCGACCTGGTCCGGGCGGTGAAGCGGACCATGGAGCGCATCCACGGCTCCTACGCGCTTTCAGTCATGCACGACGACACCGTCCTCGGGGTCCGTGACCCGGAGGGCAACCGGCCGCTCGTCATCGGGGAACTCCCTGACGGGTATGCGCTCGCCAGCGAGAGCGCGGCTATTGACACGCTTGGCGGGGAGGTGGTCCGCGACGTCCGCCCAGGCGAGCTGGTAGTCCTGCGGGACGACGGCGACGGCTTCGACGCGTATCAGCTCGCGACCCGCGACCGCAAGGGCCATTGCTTCTTCGAGTACGTGTACTTCGCCCGGCCGGATTCGGTGATCGACGGGTCGCTCGTCTACGACGTCCGGCGCGACCTGGGGCGGAAACTCTGGGAGGAAAGCGGAGTGGAGACGGACGTGGTCATGCCGGTCCCGGACTCCGGCCGGGCATTCGCCTCCGGGTACGTCGCCGCGGCGCCGGACGACATCGAGTTCGCCGAGGGGCTGATGAAGAACCGGTACGTCGGGCGGACGTTCATCATGCCGACGCAGGAGGCACGCGAGCGGGCCGTCCGCCTCAAGCTCAACCCCATCCGGAGCACGGTCGAGGGGAAGTCCATCGCCCTCATCGACGACAGCATCGTCAGGGGTACGACCTCGACCCAGCTCGTCTCGCTCCTCCGGGAGGCCGGCGCCGAGGAGGTCCACGTCCGGATCGGCGCCCCGCCCATCGCCGCCCCCTGCTACATGGGGATCGACATGGCCACCCGGGAGGAGCTCATCGCGGCGGAGCGCGACACAGGGGAGATCGCCACGGCCATCGGCGCGGATACGCTCTCGTACCTCTCCGTCGAATCGGTGGCCGACGCCATCGGCATGGCCGAGACGGACCTGTGCCTGGGGTGTGTGACCGGGAGGTACCCCTACGACATCGAGGGAGAGGAGACAGATCGCGAGGTCGAGCGGTCCAGTCCGGTCCAGGGTTGAGGGTAGCCGGCGCGACCTCCGACGAGGTGGGACGAGACCCCGGAACCCGGTTCAATAGACGGTATAGAGGAGCAGATACACCATCACGCCGAGTGCGAACGAGGTGAACCAGAGCGCCGCAGCCACCCGGCCAACTCGCGGATGTGGCGTCCCGGGAAGTTCGCTCACGGAATGGGTTCCGGCGAGCAACAGGACGTAGATGACGAGTGGAACCGCGACGACCGCCAGGACGGTGTGGATGACGAGGAGGGGGATGAAGACGTACTGATTGACGAACGCCGGCCCCTGGAAGGAGGCGGGTCCCTCCAAGAGGAGTTTGTACAGATAGAGCAGGAGGAAGGTTGCAAAGAGACCGGTGCTCGTGAGCATGGCGAGCCGGTGACGATCGACCTGGCCCCTTCTAATGTACCTGACTCCTGCCGAGATGGTTCCGAGGGCGAACAGGCTGATCACTGCATTGAGGTGGGGGACGGCCGTGAGGAGTGCAGTATGTCGTGGGAGGGCGCTCGCCGGGATCATCCCGAACACGCTCGCGAACACGACACCCAGCGCGACGGACGAGAGAAGAAGCGCCGTGGCCGGGACGTGCGACCGGACGAGCGAGCGCATGGGAAGTGGCTGGAGGGGGCAGCGGAAAGTCCTTATCCCGGCGGAATGCGGTGCAATACCACCGGAGGGCGGGAATGGAAGGGCTTTTAATCGGCGGGAGGCAAGTCCGCAGTGCATTGATTGGCGAGCGTGGGTAGCCAAGCTAGGTCAAAGGCGCAGCGTTGAGGGCGCTGTCCCGCAGGGGTTCGCCGGTTCAAATCCGGTCCCACGCATTTTCTGTCCGAGCGGAGCGAGGACGAAAATCGTCGGAGCGGATTTGAGCCCTGGAAGTCACAGCCCGGGAGCGCAGCGTAGCGAGCACCCCGGAATGTCTTCCTTCGGTTCAAATCCGGTCCCACGCATCCTCTCGAACTCGCCCCGACGAGGGACCCGTAGGTGTCCCGAGTCGGGCGATGTCCGGGGAGCGTGGCACCGGATTTGAATCAGACGAGTCGCAGCCCGCGCAGGCGAGCGCAGCGAGCCGAGCAGGACCGTCTCGG
>JBDGRH010000202.1:0-2679 GCA_042218225.1 Halodesulfurarchaeum sp.
CTTCATTTGTGTCGAACCGGTAAACCGCTTAATGTTTCGCGGGCGGTTCTCAAATTCTTGGAAGGTATTGATGTATTATATCCTACCGGTATTGGAGACTTTTCGTTGGGGTATTAGTCCACATATTGGAGGAGACTCTGACAGCCGATCAGGTGCGAAGAGTTGCAGTATACATGGAAGCCGGTTCCAACCGACCTAAACCGATTAGGTATTAGAGTCTCTTACACGGGGATCCAGCAATAGAGCGACTACATCCTGCAAGAGGGTTCCGAAAATCCCGACGAACACCACTACCATCATTACCCCTGTAATCAGGGGGAGGTCTCTCGTATCGACCGCGAGGAAGAGAAGCCTTCCGAGCCCGGGAATGCTAAAGATCTTCTCGATCACGAACACGTGGAGCACCAGGACGGCAAGCAGGTCGGCAAACACAACCGATGTCAGGGGCATTGCCGCATTCCGCAGGACCTGCCACGCGACCCGTCGGTTGGAGAGCCCTTTCGCCCTGAGTACCTCCACGAATCGCTCGTTGAGATGCTCGTGGATCTCCGCCCTGGCGTAGTGAATCTGATTCCCCAGCAGGACTGTCGAAAGCACGGCTGCGGGGAGGACATATCGACTCAGCGGAATCCGCGGATCGTTGAGGAAGACCTGGATGGCATTCATCTCCCCGCCGCGGAGAAAGATGAGTGCCATTGCAGCGAGCCAGAAGTTCGGAATTCCTATTCCAACGTATGCGCCGAGGCTTATGGTGCGGTCGAGGAGCGTTCTCCGATTCGCAGCGGAGTACAGGCCGATGAAGGCACTCGCGATGGCCGAGACGACGACCGCGGGTAAGACGTACATTGCCGTCCGTTTCGTGTAGGCCGCCACCATCGCGGAAACCGGCGCACCCGTCTGGAATGAGCGGCCCCAGTCGAGGGTCACGATGTCCGAGAGCCAGTCGATATATCGAACCCAAAGCGGCCGGTGGAGACCCCGACTGGTAATGTAGGCCTGTTTCAGCTGAAGGACAGCTGCTGTTTCATTCCCTCTGGTGTACTTGGTCTTATAGTAGAGGAGTTCTGCCAGGTACGGGTCAGGTGTAAACGCGAACAGGAGGAACACCAGTGTTATTACCCCCACCGATGCGATGAGGGCGAATGCAAACCGGCGAACGACGTACCGGATGGTTGCGTCCATCTGACGTCGACCTTATTCGGGAGTAGGGAACAGGCCCTTAAATTGATGGGGGTAGTTCATTCCAACGATCGGGGATCGAGCACCTCCCTGAATGTATTCCCGAGGACGTTCAATGAGACGATCGTACCCGCGAGCGCAATGACAGGTATAGTGGAGACCCACCACTTGTGTGGGACCGCGACCCAGAAGTCCGAGAGTCCGTTTGCGATTGTGTGTCCCCATGAAGGCACCATTACGTCGTTAAGATTGAGGAATGCCAATGCGGCCTGAATCAGGATAATTTCCGGGGTTTTGCGAGTCGTCGCGGCTATGACGGTCGGCGAAGCACGTGGTAGGATGTGCTTTCGGATGACGTATGCCCTGCTCGCGCCGATCCCCTCGGCAGCAAGCACGTGTTCGGCCTTCCGGAATCGGAGGACGTCAGTACGGACGTGTCTGGCGACCTCTCCCCATGAGAGAAGTCCAAATACGACGACAATCAGGAACAACGACTCCCCGAAGACCAGGATAAGCATGAGATACACAATAATGGCGGGTACGGTCTGCTGCACATCCACATATCGCATCAGCACATCGTCGACCCATCCTCCCATATACCCGGAGACCAGGCCAACCATGACAGCGATCGGGACGATAATAGCACCTGAAACGGCAGCTAAAAGGATCGCGACGCGGGCCCCGTAGGCCAGGAGCGTCAGGAGATCGCGTCCCATTTTATCGGTTCCCAGCGGATATTGCCACGTGCCGTGGCAGACGCCACCGGTGATATGCCCGACGCACTGGGAGACTGTCGAGGTATCCGTAGAAAGGAACACAGGGGGTTGAAATTTCTCTGCTGGCGCAAGTGAAAGTGGTCCTTGAATCTCCGGCCCCAGCACCCCCAACACCGCAACAATCGTGAGGAAAAGAAGCGAAGCTAATGCTTCGGGTCGCTGTTTGATCCCCTCCCAGTACCGACGGGCAAGCATAGGATTTGCGAGGAGACCCCCCACTCCGTACCACCCAAGGATGGCAATGGAGAGTGCCACCAACCAGTCGAGTGCTCTCGGATCAAATCCGAACGCAACCGTGCCTATTCCTGGACCGTATAGGTCGTATATCAACCCTCCGACTATCAATAGGAGGGAGAGGACGAACCCTGTGGTTCGTAGACCGATCGTTCGTGGCCGGGAGGGCAGACGGCGAGCCACGTGTTAACGAACCATTTCCCGTACACTAAAACTTGGCCACTCGTTGACGTGAATATTGAGTGCAGGTCTTTCGATTTATATCGGTATCGTTTCTTTGTTATGATTCGTGTCCCACCAACCAAGAATGAGGTTACAACTTGCCCCCTTTCTACGGTACCCTCAAGGTCTCCACTCATCGTGAAGAACTGAAACTATCCAGCCGCTGTCAATAGCCGTCTGCTAATACGGCTTCCGAGGTACAGGTCTGACGGGCGTCTGACATAGAGAGAAGTTGCCTCGAATCTCATGCTCGTCCCGTGCGATGAAA
>JBDGRH010000276.1:0-2650 GCA_042218225.1 Halodesulfurarchaeum sp.
GAGCCGGCCTCGCCCTTTCGATCCGCCAGGGAATCTGAAGACGACCAGCCGATATATCTAGTGGTGGAAAAGCCGATGCGGGTGGGAATCCGAAAGGGGCCGGGGGCGTGGGGCCGACCGGAGGGAGGTCCCACGTTACGTAAGGCCGGCGAAGCCGGCCGTTGCTCGGCGAACCCCGGCGACGCAAGGACCGCAGGGAGCGCCGAGCGAAGCGAGGCGCGACCGAGGACCGCAGCGAGCCGCGGGAGTCGAGCGCCCGGGGGCTTTCGGGGGCCGCTCACCAAGGATATTGTACACTGCAGAGGGGCATTCGGGGGGTCTGCTCAAACACAATCGAATATCGCCGAAACGGCGACCCCGCTGTATTGCGGTCGGTCCAGGCCACAATCCCTCGTGATGAACCTGACACGGACATAGACAGGCTCCTGCCACCCACTCCCTCGCCCTCTCAGTCCCTCACCGAAACAGGAACCGGGGAAGCTCGAGGGTGTCTGGATCGACCCCCGGGAACTCGAGCATCTTCGGCCTGGAGAGTGCCTCCGGGAGTCGATCCCGCCCGCGACGGACCGGGACCGACTCGAACGCCTCGGGGTCAGACCGCTGGGCCGTAACCAGGTCGGCCCAGACCTCCGTGTCGTGCTCGCCCCCGACGACATCGTCCTCCTCCCCGTCGGGGTGGACCCCTCTGGCCCGAAGCTCGTCCGTCGCCCGGCTATACCCCTCGTCGAAGGCGATCTGGATGAGTCCCCGGTGGAACTCCCGCTCCAGGCGGCGGCGCTCCTCAGGGTGCTGATTCCCGAAGGCGGCGTCCACGCCGAGTGCGAACGCCCGGAACATGGCCTCCTCCTGGGTGAGATTGACCCAGTCCATCTCGAAGGCGTCTTGATACATCTACGCGTAGGTGGTCTCTCCGACCTTCTTCTCCGGGTGGACCTTGAGGCCCCCGTCGGTGAACGAGAGCTCCCGCATGTCGCAGTCGATGGGTGTCCCTCGCATCTTGATGAGCTGGACCGCCCGGGTCATCCCGCCGGCCTCCAGGAAGTTGTGGAAGAAGATGACGCCGTGGGCCAGGTAGTGCTCGTCGGAGTACGCCGTCGGATCGGTCATCTCCGAGATGAGCAGGATGGTGGTGTCCGTGGTCTTGAGCCGGGTGACGAACTCCGTGAGCGCGGAGGTCGGGTCGTCGACGAAGTGCTTGAGGAGCATCGTGGAGTCGATGACCGCCCGATCGATGTCCATCTCCTCGAGCATCGCCGCGAGGCGGTTCGTGAGCCCGCCCTCGGCGCCGTACTTCGTGAGCGAGCGGCGGGCGGCCTCGCCGGTGAGGTTGAGGAACTTGAAGCGCTCGGAGGTGGCGGCCCGCTCGAACCCGAAGGAGAACCGTCGCATGTCCTCGATGAGCTCCGACCGGGACTCGTGCATCGTGATGTACAGGCAGTCCTCGCCCTCCTTGATGCCCTGCGTGATGAACTGGGTGGCGAACGTGGTCTTGCCGCTTCCGGGGGGTCCGCTGACCACGAACAGTCGCCCCTCGGGGAGGCCACCGGAGAGCAGCTGATCCATGCCCCGGCATCCGGTGGATTGTCTCATGCCCGGACCCGAGGGTATGGGGTCTCATAGTTCCCGCGGTGCCAGTCTCGCATTTGAGAACGGGGACCGTCGAGGCCCGGATCCGCCACCCCCGCCCCCGGGCCGACGCCCCCGGGCCGACGCCCCCGGACCGACGCCCCGGGCCGACGCCCCGGACCGACGCGCTGGACTGACGCCCCGGGCCGACGCCACCGGACTGACGCCCCCGGATCGACGCCCCGGGCCGACGCCCTCCGGTCCACCCCGCTGCCGTCTGGGGTGCGAACCTTCTTATCCGATCCGACGCTACCTCGTAGCGAATGGCGCAGGCCCGCGATCAGGAGCTGGTCGATCGCTTCGAGACGTTCTTCCGGCGGTACTACAGCGACGACGTCGCCGATCTCGCCCGGCGGTACCCCAGGGAGGGCCGCTCCCTCCACGTCGACTGGCAGGATCTCTTTCGCTTCGATCCGGACTTCGCCGAGGACTACCTCGAGCGGCCCCAGCGCTTCAGGGATGCCGCGGAGGAGGCCCTCCGGCTCTACGACCTTCCGGTGGACGTTACGCTCTCCGAGGCCCACGTCCGCCTGTACAATCTCCCGGAGGTCACCGAGATCCGGGACATCCGGGCGGACGACCTGGGGATGCTCATCAGCGTCCGGGGCATCGTGCGGAAGGCGACGAGCGTCAAGCCCAAGATCGAGACCGCGGCGTTCGAGTGTCTCCGCTGCAGCACGGTCAACGAGATCCCACAGACCGACGGCGGGTTCCAGGACCCGTATCAATGTGACGGGTGCGAACGGGAGGGCCCGTTCCGGTTTCTCACGGACGCGGCCGAGACGGAGTACATCGACGCCCAGAAGATCCGCATCCAGGAAAGCCCCGAGGGGCTGGGGGGCGGGGAGACCCCGGAGAGCATCGACATGCACGTCGAGGACGACATCACGGGGGAGGTCAGCCCGGGGGATCACGTGCTCGTCACCGGCGTTCTCACCCTCGACGAGAACGACCTCGAGGACGGGGGTTCCCGGGTCGCCGACATCTATCTAGAGGGGGTCTCCATCGAGGTCGAGGACGAGGA
>JBDGRH010000261.1:0-2646 GCA_042218225.1 Halodesulfurarchaeum sp.
CATGCGCATCTTCTTCCTCGGACAGCCGTTCCTCTTCGGCTTCTTCGTCTTCTCCGCGTTGATGCGGGGATACGGCAACACCCGCACCCCGATGCGAGTGATGGGGATCAGCGTCTTCCTCAACGTGGTCCTCGACCCTTTCCTCATCTTCGGGTGGGGCCCGTTCCCCGCCATGGGGATCGAGGGGGCCGCCGTGGCGACGATCTTCGCCCGGGCCGTCGCCACCGCCATCGGCGTCTACATCCTCTTTCTCACCAGCGTCGGCCCCACGGTCCGCGTCCACCACCTCGCCCCCGAGTTCGACACGATCTCGAAGATCGTCCGGGTGGGGGTCCCCAGCGCCACCGAGCAGTCCATGAGTGCGCTGGCGATGATCACCCTGACGGCGATGGTGACATCCTTCGCACCGTCCGTGGTGGCGGCCTTCGGCCTGGGTAACCGCCTCATCTCGCTGGTCTTCCTCCCCGCGCTGGGGCTCGGCCGGGCAACGAACACGATGGTGGGCCAGAACCTGGGGGCGAAGAAGGCCGACCGTGCCCAGCAGGCGGTCCACCTCGCCGCGACGGGGGCGGCCGGATTGCTCATCGTGGTGGCCATCATCGCGGCGCTGTTCCCGGAGCCCATCATCGCCGTGTTCATGCGCGGGGACACCGTCCAGGGCGCGGAGACCATCCGCCTCGGGGCGGAGTACCTCCGGATCCGGGCGATCGAGTTCGGGTTCATCGGCGTCCTGCAGGTCCTCCTCGGCGCGTTCCGTGGCGCGGGGAACACCAAGACGGCGATGGGCATCTCCATCATCACGCTGTGGCTGGGCCGCGTGCCGACGGTCTTCTATCTCGCCTTCAGCGCGGGCCTCGGGGCGACGGGCATCTGGATCGGGATGGCCCTGGGGAACATCGTCGGGGCGGTCGTGGCGGTCGCCTGGTTCAGTCGGGGCACCTGGCGGCGGGCCATCATCGACGAGGCTGGCGAGGCAACGGTGGATGACGATAGCGACTCGTCTCCAGCCGCCGACCCCGTGGAGGACTCCGAACGCGACTCCGAGGAGTGAGTCGGCGGGCGCTTCGAGGGCCAAGGTCTCACATCGCTACAGGGTGGGTGGCCGGCCCACGTCCTATTCGACCCCCGGCGCAATCCACCGACCGCCACACTCAGCTCCTGGCCGACCGGTCCACGTCGAGGCCCGACCACTTGTCCCGCTCCGCGTCCGGGAGCTCCTCGTCCAACATGCCCTCCTGCTCGTAGGTGTCGTATTTCAACTTGAGGTACTTGCCCCAGACGAGTCGGGGGATGCTCGTCTCCCTGGTCTGGTACCACTCGATCACGTCCTGGGCGCCCTTGCTCGAGTTGCAGGACTGGCACGCCGGGACCTGGTTGCTGATGATGTCCGGCCCGCCCTCGCTCGTCGGGACGAGGTGGTCGAAGGTGAGGTTCTCGGTGGCTCCACAGTAGATGCACTCCTCGAATCCGTCCTGCAGCTGATAGCGGTCCTCGCGCACGACGTCGCTCATCTCGATCTCGCCCGCCGCGAGCTTCTGCATCCGGTCCATGATGAACCCGTAGTTGCCCTCCATGTCGGCCGCCGCGGCGATCAATTTCGCGTACTCGTAGTAGATCAGGTCCTCGTAGGTCTCGACCGCTGCCGGTGGCATGGCCGTACCGGGTCGTTTCGGCTCGAATCCGATATAACATGGCGTTCAGGGGGGAGGATGGGTGGGTGAGTGGGTATTTGGGCGGGATTGTGGATTGGAATGTGGGTAAGGGAACGTGAGTGGGTGGGTTGGGTGTGGGAACGTGAGTGGGTAGGTTGGGTATGGGTACGTGAGTGAGAAGACGCCCGCCATCAGGGCATCCGGACAATCCACTGGATATTCCGTCAGGCCTCCCACCCGATCCCTTGTATTTTATATATTGGACGTGATACAACTGGACACACATGCTCGAAGACGGCCTCTCCTATCCGCTCCGGGGCGAATGGCTCGGTCGGATCATCATCGGCGGGGTTCTCAGCTTCCTCTCATTTCTCTTCATCCCGCTGTTGCCACTGTATGGGTACCTCGTCCGCGTGCTCGACCGGACGGTCGAGGGCAACGAGAAGCCGCCCGAGTTCACCGACTGGGGCGAGTTGACCGTCAAGGGGATCGCCGCCTTCGTCATCGTGCTGGCCTACTCGCTGGTGCCGCTGTTCCTCTACGGCATCGTCGTGACGATGTTCCTCGGCGCCGGCGCAGCCGTCGGTGGCGACGCCGGCGGGTTCCTCGCCGGGTTCGGGTTCCTCTCCTTCCTGCTTTTCATCCCCGTGTTGCTCTTCATCTACTACCTGATCCCCGCTGCACTCACCAACTACGCGCGGAAAGGGAACATCGGGGCGGGCTTCGAGTTCGACGTCCTCACCGACGTGGTGTTCACCGGCGAGTACCTCCTGGCCGTCCTCCTGCCCATCGTGGTCGCGATCATCCTCTGGGTCGTCACGTTCGCGTTGGCGATCACCATCGTCGGAGTGGTGTTGCTCCCCTTCGTCCAGTTCTACGGCCAGGTGGCTATCTTCCGGATGTTCGGCGTGGCGTATCGGGACGTGGCCCCCGTGGAGTGAGGTCGGGGTGGGGGGTGTGTGGGTGGGTTGGGGTTGTGAGTTGGGGTTTTTGG
>JBDGRH010000223.1:0-2634 GCA_042218225.1 Halodesulfurarchaeum sp.
CTCCTCAGGGGGAATTCCAGGTGCACGCCCCACTCCTCGGAGGGGATTCCCGAAGCTGGTCGCGGACAACCTCGCTCCCCACGGGAGAATCGTGCCCGGACCGGCCCCTCGGTTACTGGTCGTCGCCGTCCTCGGATCCCTCGGCGGCCTCCGAATCGTCCGTCTCCTCGGCCAGGAGATCGAACTCCTCGAGGTACTCCCGGATCTCGTCGTTCGTGAGCTCGATGTACTGCCCGGACTCGGCGTCGACCGTCGCCGCACCCACCCCGGCGGGCTCGAGCCCCGCCTCGTTGACCGTCCCGAGGGCCCGGAGTGCCAGCCCGACGGCCTCCTCGAGCGGGATGTCCTCGCTGTACTCGGACTCGAGGAAGGACTGGATGTCCGACCGGTCCGAACCGATGGCGATCGCCTTCCACTCGTAGGGCGTCCCGCTCGGGTCCGTCTCGAAGAGACGGGGCTCGCCGTTCTCCAGCCCACCGATGAGCAGCGCCACGCCGAACGGCCTCGCGCCGCCAACCTGGGTGTACTGCTGGATGTGATCGGTGACGTCCTTGGTCAGTGCCTCCACCCCGATGGGCTCCTCGTAGCGAAGCCGGTTGACCTGGGCGTCGCGCCGGGCGAAGTCGATGAGCTGGCGGGCGTCGGCGACGTGCCCCGCACTCGCGATGCCGACGTGGTCGTCCGCCTTGTGCAGCTTCTCGACGGAGGACTCCTCCATGAGTCTCGACCGGATGCGCTTGTCGACGAGGAGGGCCACGCCGTCGGCGGCCCGCACCCCGATGCTGGCCGTCCCTCGCTTGACCGCCTCGCGGGCGTATTCGACCTGGTAGAGGCGACCGTCCGGGGAGAAGATGGTGATGCCGCGGTCGTATGCCTGCTGTTGTTGTCCCTGCATCGTATCACGTGAGATCCCGTGTCGTCGCGCCCACGAACGACCCAGCCACCTCGACGTCGGCGAGGTCCTCACGGATGACAGCCGCGGCTGTGTCGTTCCTGAACACGACCTGTTCCTCCCGCGATGCTTCCGCCGGACCGCCTAAATAGTTTTCTTCAGCGGCTCGCACGGTGCCACTCGTCCCCTCGACGGCGACCCTGACGGGGTGGTCCTGGATCGACTCGATACAGGCCAGCGCCGCCCGGGCCTCCTCGACCGTCCCCCGCCTGGATCGAACGATGGCCTCCCCCCCGCCAGTCCAGAACCGCGACCGGATGACCGTGAGGTCTGCGTCGGCACTTCCGGGGTCACCCAGGAGGTTCTGTGCGGCGAACCAGAGCCGTCGCTGGAGGGCTCGCTCGGAGAGCTCCGCGTCCGGCCAGGTCTCGAGGGTCACCGCCAGGTAGCGCCAGCGGGGACGGAGATGCTTCGGGAGGTGTTTCACGGCCGGAGCAACGTCCCCGTCCGCCGTAACCCCTCGGGTTTCGGAAAACCGGTGGTCGAGCGAGTATACAAAGGACGATGTGACTAATCCCCAGCGTACTGTACCTGTCACCAATCCCCAGCGTACTGTACCTGTCACCAATCCCCAGCGTACTGGACCCCTCGTCGTCGCCCGGCTATCTCGAATCCGCGACGAGGACGCCGACCTGGTCGTGGATCCGCTCGACAGCCGTCACCGCGAAACCGAGATCCGTGAGGGCCTCGACGAGGGTGCCGACTGTCGCCGGGTCGTCGACTTCGGGATCGTAGACCCGGTGGTCCGGATCGGCCTCCTCGAAGAACATCACGTCACCCAACACGAACCGACGGGGGTCGAGCGAGCCGATGGTCTCGATCGCCCTCCGTTTCTCCCCGTCGGACAGATGGTGCATCGCGAAGTTGGAGACGACCACGTCAACCGGTTCCTCGATTTGGGGGTCCCTGAACCGCCCGGTCCCGAAGGAGACGTTCCGAAGGCCCCTCGCCTCGGCCTTCCGCCTGGCCTCCTCGAGCATCCCTTGGCTGATGTCCCGCCCGATCACCCGGTCGGCGTCTTCGGCCAGTGCCAACGCCACCGCTCCGGTCCCCGTCCCGAGGTCGAGGACCGTCTCGGTGGGCCCCGGATCCGCGTGTTTCACGACCAGGGAGACCGCAGCCCTGTGCTCCTCACTTTTGTCCTCGTCGTACTCCGGGGCCGCCTCGTCGAAGCGCGCGGCGTGCTCCTCGAGCGTCCGTTTCATGCGTGTCTGTTCCCGGCGGATGGGGAAGTGTGTGACGACAGAACCGGCGGGGTAGTGAACGGGAGCTAGTATAGGCCAGTTAGAAATTCCTCCGGGCCTATCAGGCCGAGACAGAAGGGGAGGTGTTTGGTCGGGATGCTCCGTGGCACATTTCGAGAGCCATCCTGGAGACGCGGGCCAAGAGAACTGACTGAATGCTGGGTTTGCGTTGGTAGTCATTGGGTTGTATTGGGGTGGACGGGAACTCCCTGTTCTGGAACAACTGGAATCAGTATAGAAGGTGAGGCCTCTGTTCCGTTAGATTCCATTCAGTGCCCCAATCAGCAGATCCCGTATGAGCGTTCAACACCGTTCTCTGGACCTTCGGCAGTGGCCGCTCCCGCAACGGATCGAAGCCCTCGGCCGGCTGCAGAGGAATCAGTAACCGCAACCGCCACGAGCTGAAAGCCCTCGGCCGGCTCGGGTCGGGGGGCTCGC
>JBDGRH010000086.1:0-2624 GCA_042218225.1 Halodesulfurarchaeum sp.
AGGAGACGGCATGGAGTGGGGAGGAGACGGCAGGGAGTGAGGAGGTAGACGGCATGGAGTGGGGAAGGGAGACGGCAGGGAGTGGGGAGGGATGTGAGAGCGGCAGATCGAGCCCTTTCCCCGTCAACTCGGAACGCTTACCCCGCATGGGGGTGAACCCGCGTCCATGAAACGGGTACGATTCCGCGACCCGGCAGGCGCGATCCGGAACGGTCGGTGGACCGACGGGGCGATCGAGTTCGGTGGGGAGCAGTTCGACCCGGCGGAGGTCGACGTCCTTCCGCCGACGGACCCGACGAAGATCGTCTGCATCGGGCTGAACTACGCCGATCACGCCGCCGAGCGGAACAAGGACGTTCCCGACCGGCCCCTCCTGTTCCTCAAGACCCCAAACACCGTGGCCGGGCATGGCGACACCATCACGCTCCCGGCGGGGAAAGAACGCGTCGACCACGAGGCTGAGCTCGCCGTCGTCATCGGGGAGCAATGCCGGAACGTGGACGCGGCCGACGCCTGGGATGTGGTGGACGGCTTCACCTGCATGAACGACGTGTCGAACCGCGACGACCAGGACCGCGAGCAGAACTGGGTCCGGGGGAAGTCCTTCGACGGCTCGGCTCCGATCGGGCCGGTGGTGGCGGACGTCGACGACGTCCCCGAGGATGCGACGGTCGAGCTCCGGGTGAACGGCGAGGTCAGACAGCGCTCCTCCCGGGACGAGTTCATCTTCAGCGTTCCTGAACTCATCGAGGAGATCACGACGTACCTGACCCTCGAGCCGGGCGATGTCATCAGCACCGGGACCCCCGCAGGTGTCGCCCCCCTCTCGGATGGTGATTACGTGGAGGTCGAGATCGAGGGCGTTGGGGTTCTCGAGCATTACGTCGTAGCGGAATAACGGCCGCACAGGTCGGTGAGATTTTTCGAGTGAGAGCAGGAACCCCGACCAACCAGTAGACAGGATCTTCCAAATGCACCCATCAACCTTTACGTGATATTCAGCACAAGGCCAACGTGCTATGGAACTGACCTGGCACGGCCATGCGACCTGGTCCGTCTCGGTGGATGGCACCGACCTCCTGATCGACCCGTTCTTCGACAACCCGAAGACCTCGATGGCCCCCGGGGACGTGGACGATCCCGATTTCGTCCTCCTGACCCACGGCCACGCCGACCACATCGCCCACGTGGGGGAGTTTGCCGATAGCACGGTGATCGCCACGCCGGAGCTGGCCGGGTACGTCGAGGACGAGTTCGGTATCGCGGAAACCGTCGGGATGAATCTGGGCGGGACGTTCGAGGCGGGCGGCGCGTTCGTCACGATGCACCGGGCAGATCACACCAACGGGTTCCAGACCGATTATCAGGTCTCCGGGGATATCCCCGCCGGGTACATCGTCAGCGACACGGTTCCGACCCAGGTGGCCGACGAGGAGAGTGCAACGTTCTATCACTCCGGGGACACCGGACTCATGACCGAGATGCGCGAGGTCATCGGACCCTACCTCGAGCCGGACGCCGCCGCGGTTCCCATCGGCGATCACTTCACGATGGGCCCGAGGCAGGCCGCGATCGCCGTCGACTGGCTCGACGTTGAACACGCCTTCCCCATGCACTACGACACGTTCCCGCCGATCGAGCAGGACCCCGAGGACTTCCGGCGCGAGGTGAAAGCGACCGGAAGCGGGGCAGACATCCATGTCCTCGAGGGGGACGAACGCTTCACGCTGGAACCCTCGCTGTAGGGATCAAAAGCAGCCCCTTTCTAGGTCCGATGCCAGACACCGTGTCGAGCATCTCGAGGGCGGGGTTCGCCACCGAGAATCACATCGGGGAGCACACCATCACGGTGGACTCCAGGGAGGAGCGGGGACCGAATCCGACCGCGACACTCCTGGCCAGCTACGCCTCCTGCTTCGTGGTCGGGCTCCGGATCGCCGCCTCCGAGGAGGGGTTCGACGACCTCGGGACCGTTCAGATCGACGTGACGGGGACGCGGGACGATTCGAACGACCTCGACGGGGTCGCCTTCGACCTGGCGATCGAACACTATCCCGGTGACGAGGCTGCGGACGAAGTGGTTGATCGTGCCCTTCGGACCTGCCACGTGGGAACCGCCCTTCGAGAAGAGCTCGAGGCCGACGTGACCGTGCATCCGAAGGGCGAGGATTGAAAATGGCTCCGAAGTGCCTTCAAGAGAGTGGGGAGCATGAAGCGCAACCAGGTGTCCCGTGGGTTTCCGGGAGCGAGTCAGGATGGTCTGTTGAAACAGAATGGGGAGCGGGTGCCGTTCCAACGCGGTCTCTATTATTCACTGTCTTTGGAACCAGCCCCTCGAAAGCCCCCGGGCACACGACTTGGGTGGCTTGCTGCGGTCCTCACCTCACCCCTCCCTCGGCCTGGGGTTCGGCTGCGGTCCTTCCGTCGCCGGGCTTCCCGGAAACGGCCGGCTCCACCGGTCATACGTAACGTTGGACCTCTCCGGTCGGCCCCACGTCCCCGGCCCCTTTCGGATTCCCATCCGGAACCGGCGCCCCACCACTAGAAATATCGGCTCATTGGGATTGCAATCCCCTGGCGGATCGAAAGGGCGAGGCCGGCTCGGGGAAGGCGGGCGGCCACGA
>JBDGRH010000151.1:0-2594 GCA_042218225.1 Halodesulfurarchaeum sp.
CCCGCGGCGGGACTGAACGTCACGGAGACGAACCAGGTGCTCGACATCCTGCGAGAGCTGGTGTCGAACGACGTCACCGTGTGGCTCGTGGAGCACGACATGGACGCCGTCATGGACGTCTCGGACCACGTCTTCGTCCTCGATGCTGGCGAGCTGATCGCCCAGGGACCGCCACAAGAGGTCGCCAACGACGAGCGCGTCATCGAGGCGTACCTGGGCTCGGATTTCGAGATGGAAGAGGGTGCCGAAGGGATGGGAGGTGAGGCCTGATGTCGATGCTCGAGGTCGACGGCCTCTCGTACTCCTACGGAGCCGCCCAGGCGATCCGCGACGTATCACTGGACGTCGACGAGGGCGAGATCGTGGTCCTCATCGGGGCGAATGGGGCAGGGAAGACCACGACCGTTGAGAACATCATCGGCCTCTATACGCCCGACGCGGGGACGGTCCACTTCGAGGGCGAGGACGTCACCGGCCTGGGGCCCCACGAGATGGCCGAACGCGGTGTGGCCCTCGTGCCGGAGAAGCGTCGCATCTTCGACGCGATGACGGTGGAGGAGAACCTCTCGATGGGGGCGTACTCGAAGCGGGCGAAGGCCGGCCAGTCGGGGAACCTCGAACGGGTCTACGAGCTCTTCCCCCGTCTCGAGGAGCGCCTCGACCAGCGGGCCGGGACGATGAGCGGCGGGGAGAAGCAGATGCTCTCGATGGCCCGTGGCCTGATGACCGACCCGGAACTGCTCATCCTCGACGAGCCGTCGCTCGGGCTCATGCCGGAGCTGGTCGATGCCGTCTTCGAGATCATCGAGCGCATCGTGGAGGAGGGCGTGACCGTGCTTCTCGTCGAGCAGAACGTCCAGAAGTCCCTCGATATCGCCGATCGCGGCTACGTCCTGGAGAACGGTGAGGTGCGGCTCGCGAAGGACGCCGATGCCCTCCTCCAGGACGAGCACGTGAAGGAGTCCTATCTGGGCCTGTAGGCGCGTTCACTCGAATCCGATTCCCGTGTTTCTTCTTCCTCCGGGGACGGCCACAGTCCCACCGACTGGAGACAGCCGTCCCACTTTATAATGCAGTCGGCCGAAGGTCCACCTGTACACCATGTATCGGATCCTTCTCCCCCTCGACGACTCGAAGGAACGGGCCCGGAAACAGGCCGATTACGCCGCCGGCCTTCCCTGTGCGGAGGAGTCCGTCGTCGCGGTGTTGGCCCACGCCCTCACCGACGAGGAGCGGGAGGTCCCGGAGGCAATGCAGCGCGTGGACCGTGTCGAGACGGTCAGGCGGACCGCCGACCGGCTCGAGGAGGAGGGGGTGGAGTACGAGACGCGCGAGCTCTCATCCCCGCCCGCAGAGGGGATCCTCGACCTGGTCGCAGAGGAGGATATCGAGGAGGTGGTGATGGGTGGACGGAAGCGGAGTCCCGCGGAGAAGGCGATCCTCGGGAGCGTCACACAGACCGTCATCCTGAATGCGGACGTACCGGTCACGGTGACCGGAGGAGAGTGAGGCTCCGGACGGAGCGCATGGAGATACCAACGCGGTTGGGCCCGCCGAGTCGTCCTCCCCGTAATGGCTACCCGACCGGACGGTTTTTTAGCGCTCGTTGACCTCGAGTACCCGGCCGGCGGCCACCGTCTGGCCCATGTCGCGGACGGCGAAGGAGCCGAGTTCGGGGATGTCACCCGAGGGCTCGATACTGAGGGGCTTCTGCGGGCGCACCGTGACGACCGCCGCGTCCCCGGTCTCGATGAAGTCCGGATTCTCCTCGAGGACCTCCCCGGAGGAGGGATCGATCTTCTGGTCGATGTTCTCGATGGTGCAGGCGACCTGGGCGGTGTGGGCGTGGAAGACGGGTGTGTAACCCGCCGTGATGACGCTCGGGTGCTGCATGACCACGATCTGCGCCGTGAAGGTCTCGGCGACGGTCGGCGGGTCGTCGGCGGGGCCGCACACGTCGCCCCGGCGGATGTCGTCCTTGCCGATGCCGCGGACGTTGAAGCCGACGTTGTCGCCCGGCTCGGCCCGCGGGATCTCCTCGTGGTGCATCTCGATGGACTTCACCTCGCCGCTCACGTCTGATGGCTGGAAGGAGACGTTCTCACCGGTCTCCATGACGCCGGTCTCGACGCGCCCGACCGGAACGGTGCCGATCCCGGAGATGGTGTAGACGTCCTGGATCGGCAGGCGGAGGGGCGCGTCGGTCGGCGGCGACGGCTCGGGGAGGTCATTCAGCGACTCGAGCACCGTCTGTCCGTCGTACCACGGCGTGTTGTCGCTCAGACTCTCGACGTTGTCCCCCTCGAAGGCGGAGATGGGGATGAAGCTCGCGTCCTCCGTGTCGAACTGGACCTGGTCGAGGAGGTTCTTGACCTCCTCTACGACCTCTCGGTAGCGTGCCTCCTCGTACTCGACGAGGTCCATCTTGTTGACGGCGACGATGAGCTCCTCGATGCCCAGGGTCCGGGCGAGGAAGACGTGTTCGCGTGTCTGGGGTTGGACCCCGTCGTCCGCGGCGACCACCAGGACCGCATGGTCGGCCTGCGACGCCCCGGTGATCATGTTCTTCACGAAGTCGCGGTGGCCCGGGGTGT
>JBDGRH010000111.1:0-905 GCA_042218225.1 Halodesulfurarchaeum sp.
CGGGTCACCTCACCGATGCAGGCGTTCGGCACGCACGAGGTCGGAATCGGGGTGGCAGTGCTGGCCGTCGGGTTGCTCGTCACGTTCGTCCTCCCGTTCGTCTTCTAGCATACCGGAAGTGGTCCGGTCCGACTCCATCCGGAACGTCCTTCTGCTCGGTCCGTCGCTGCCAGGCTCCTTCCACTAGACCTATTTCCACTATGGGCTACGTACGTCGATCCTCACTCCAGAGCGGCGTCCAGCGTCGACCGGGCGGCCGCGACATCCTCGGCGGAGAGTTGGACCGTGGCATCCTCCGTCTCGACCTCGATGGCCAGCCTCCCTGACGCATCTGTCGTCCCGATGGTCTCGACGGTCGCAACGTCCCTGAATTCCTCCCCGAGGCGCTCCTTGTCGGTGGTCTCGACCACGACGCGCCCGGGAGCTTCGGAGAATAGTGCCCGACGGTCCGGGACGGACGCCCTGATTCCAGCGTGTTCCGTCACCATCTCGGCGAGGGTGACGGCCAGCCCTCCATCGCTCACGTCGTGGACGGCCTGGACCTCGTCCTGGTCGGCCACGCTGGCGAGCGTCTGGAGGAGGGCGCTCGGTTCCTCGGGGAGGTCTGGGACGCGGTCTGCCCCACCCACCTCGTCCAGATATATGGAGCCGCCGAGACGGCCGTTGTGTCCCCCGACCAACACCAGGTCGGTTTCTCCTCTCCCTTCCCCTTGTCCTCCCTCTCCCCCTCCCGAAACGGCCATCGGGGGGGCATCATATCCCGACTTCGTCCCGACCATGGCCAGGGTGGGGGTCGGTGGGACCGGGCCCGCTGCGGAGTCATTGTACAATGAGACGTTCCCCCCGACAACCGGGACCTCGAGGGCTCGACACCCGTCGGCCAGCCCCTCGACCATCGCGGTGAA
>JBDGRH010000111.1:915-2589 GCA_042218225.1 Halodesulfurarchaeum sp.
GTACACGTCCGGCCTCTCGGGGTTGCCCCCATTGAGGCAGTCGACCGCAGCCAGCGGGGTTGCGCCCTTCGCGGCCAGGTTCGTCGCGTTCTCGATGGCGGTCGCGTACCCGCCCCAGTAGGGGTCCGCGGCCGTCCACGTGGGGTTGGTCCCGGCCGAGATGGCGAGTCCCTGCCCGGTCTCCCGGATCGCCATGATCGCGGCATCGTCGCCCGGCCGGCGGGCGGTTCGAACCCCCACCTCGTGGTCGTACTGCCGGTACACCCAGCGCTTGCTCGCCGTGTTCGGACTCGCAAGGACCCGTCGAAATGCGTCCTCGACGTCACCGTCCGGGAGGTTCGTCGTGGGTGCGCTCGGTTCCTCCCGCTCCAGGTCGTTCAGGGGCGCGCCGTCCGCCAGGTACTCGGCGGGGACGTCGACGGCTGTGTCGCCCTGAAAGGTACAGACGTACCGCCCGGTGTCGGTCACCTCGCCGACGACCGAGACGCCGAGGTCGAACCGCTCCGCGATCGCCCGAACCTCGTCCACGTGCTCGGGCCGTACCGCGTACGCCATCCGCTCCTGTGACTCCGCGAGGAGGATCTCGGTCGCGTTCATGCCCGGCTCCCGGAGGTGGACCGCCTCGAGGTCGATCCGGGCTCCGGTTCCCCCCTTGGCCACCATCTCGGCGGTGGCGCCACCGAGGCCGGCTGCACCGAGATCCCGAGCGGCCTCGATCAGATCCGCATCGAGGAGCGCCTCGTTGGCCTCGATGAGGAGCTTCTCGCTGTAGGGATCGCCGACCTGGACCGCGGGACGGTCCTCGGTCTCGGCGTCCTCGCCCAGGTCCTCGCTGGCGAAGCTCGCGCCGCCGAGGCCGTCCCGCCCGGTGGCGTTGCCCACCAGGACGATGGCGGTCCCGGGTTCGGTCGCTGCCGCGGTGACCAGGCGGTCCGTGTCGACGAGCCCGAAGCAGGCGACGTTGACGAGCGGATTGCCCTCGTAGTCCGGGTGGAATTGCGTGCTCCCCGCCACCGTCGGGACGCCGATCGCGTTCCCGTAGTCCGCGATGCCCTCGACGACCCCCTCGAAGAGATACCGCGCGTGCTGTGCGTCGAAGTCGCCGAAGTAAAGCGAGTCCGCGAGGGCGATGGGGTACGCCCCCATCGAGAGGATATCGCGGACGATGCCGCCGACGCCGGTGGCCGCCCCGTCGTACGGGTCCACGTAGGAGGGGTGGTTGTGACTCTCGATGCCCATTGCGAGATACGTGTCCTCGTCGAGGGCCACGACGCCCGCGTCGTCACCCGGGGGAACGATCACGGCGTCGCCCTCGCTGTCGAAGGCCTCGAGGAGGTGCCGGGAGGATCGATACGCGCAGTGCTCGCTCCAGAGGTTCTCGAAGAGTGCCGCCTCCGTCCGGGTGAGCTCGCGGTCGAGTTCCGCCCGGATGCGCTCGCGGTCGGCGTCGGCCAGTGCCATCCATTTTGATGGTCACTTCGGGTGGATATATGGCTTATCATATGCACGTTTTTGGAATGTGAGGCGGTCGCTTGGGATTGAGAGGGATAGTGGTCTGGCGGTTGCCGTGTGCCGGACGAGTAGACTCGACTCGACACTGGGCGCCGGACGTGTCAACCCGATTTCCGGAGACCCGTGCACGTGGCGGGGTCGGACCGAGGGGCTTTTTGTGTG
>JBDGRH010000253.1:0-2578 GCA_042218225.1 Halodesulfurarchaeum sp.
GTTCGTCGTAGTCGGGTTCGTTTGTCGGGTCGTCAGCCACCCAGCTGTATGTCACGGTCCCCTCCTCGTCGAGGACGAACACGGCCCGATTGGCGACACCGTACAGGCCGAGGTCCGGGAGATCCAGCGACAGGTCGTATGCGTCGATCGCCTCACCGGCCATGTCACTGACGAGATCGAAATCCAGCTCGTACTCGTCGGCGAATGCGCCCAGCGTGAACGACGAGTCGGCACTGATCCCGAACAGCGTTGCTCCCGCCCGCTCGAGGTCATCGAGCCGCTCTTGCAACGCGACCATCTCGTTCGAACAGGGCGGCGTAAACGCCCCGGGGAAGAACGCCAGGACGATCGGCCCGTCACCGAGGTGCTCGTCGAATTCGAACGTCTCGTGTTCGCTCCCACGGTACGTGCCGGTGAAACTCGGAGCGGTCTCTCCTGTCGAAACCATGTCAAATTTGTATGGGGACGGCGGTGACCTAAATCCTTGGCCGAACAACATCGAATCCCACGAAAGGTCTCTGGAGCGCAACCCTCGTTTCGAGAGGGGATGCTCTCTCTTGCACGACCAGAATTGACGGAGATCGGACGGGGATTGTTCCCCAGTGCGGGACGCAGATGGTGTTTGCCCCAGGTACTCCCGACCCGTTCTATTCCACACCACGCCACCCGATAGTGACAGTCCGGAAGTGATATTACCCGTGCCAGAACTTCATGCAGGTATTGGGCAATGGAGTCTGCCTGACCCAACCGCCGAGTCCGTCGGCTGATGACTCCTCTTCGAGTGCGTATCATGTCAGACGGAGCTTCACACCCAATCGCCCGAGTCGAGTCGGTGGCGTTGATCGCAATCGGTGGCTTTGCCGGATCGAATCTCCGGTATCTCGCCGGCTTCATCCTGCCGGGAATGCACGCCACCCTCCTTGCGAACGCCGTCGGGAGCTTTGCCCTCGGGTTCATCCTCTACGAACGGATCTACACCGGCATCATGGCCTCACAGACCCGGATTGCGGTCGCCACGGGCTTTCTCTCGTCCTTTACCACGTATTCCACCTTTGCGGTCGAGTCCGCGCTGGCCGACCCCACGTGGATGGTGACAAACGTCGTTGCGAACTATTCGCTCGGGTTCCTCGGCATCATGGTCGGTCGCGAACTGGTGCGATATACGCAGCGCCGGTGGTCGTGATGGTGGCACTGGATCCAGCCCATATCGTCGGTCTCGGTGGCGCCGTGGGAGCGATCCTTCGCCAGTGGGTCAGTCGACTGGTCGACATCGAGGGCTATCCGATCGGCACCTTCACCGTGAACGTCCTCGGGACGTTCCTGCTGGGAACCATCACGTTCCTCGGCGTCGATTCGACGATTTCGTGGTTCTTCGGGGTCGGACTCTCCGGCTCGTTTACCACCTTCTCGTCGTTCTCCTTCGAGACGATCAGACTCTGGGAAACGGAGGAACGGTGGCGGGCAGTGATGAACGCGGTCGGGAACCTCCTCGGCGCAGGCCTCGCCATCGGCCTGTCCTGGCTGCTCGTTCAGGCGCTCGCCGGCTGATCACTCCCCCTCGGCGAGGCGGACGATGTGTATCGGGACTGTCGCTCGCCGAATCACCCGTTCTGTAACGCTCCCGACCAGGACCCGATTGAGTCCGGTTCGTCCATGGGTGCCCATCACGATGAGATCGACATCGTTCTCCTCCACGTAATCCAGGATCTCCTCGGCCGGCACACCTCGCGCGAGAGCCGTCGTGACGTGGACGGTGGCCGCCTCCGCGGTCTTGCGAATGGTCCCGAGAGCGCGTTCTGCCTCCTCGGTGAATTCGTCCTCGATGGTGAGCCACTTGGATTCGGGAAGCACGTTGTAATCCCGGGTGTCGATGACGTAGAGGCCGTGGACGGTGCCGCCCGTGAGTTCGGCCAGGTTGACCGCCTCTCTGATCGCCCTTTCCGACCCTTCACTCCCGTCGGTGGGGACCAAAATATGGCGATACATGCGCGGTGATACGCTACCGATTAGTATAGTTCGGAGGGGCCTGAGTTGGTGCTGGATTCGCGCCCTGACTTCTGCACGTCCTTTGTCACTCATCCGGTTCGGGCGTTCCGTGTCGGCCGTGGTCGCCTCGGCATTCCTCTCTCGTTCAATATCTCCAGAGGGGTCGGGTTTCAGACTTCGAGCGGGTTCGCCTGGATTCGTACGAGGTCCGCGGCGTCTTCCAATCAACCGTAGACGCACCCCCGATTCCCAATCCGGGACGGACAGCAGGAGGGCCTGGGTGACCACTACACTTCACCGAGGTGGCTCCTTCGAAACGGCGCAACCGGCTCCGGTGAAAAGGTGCGATACGCCCCCTCGAGAAAGGAGGGATCACGAAAACGCCTGAAGGGATCACTGGGTTGCTGGATCCAGGTGGCAACCATCGGGTCGGGTTCAAAACGTGGCCGAACGCTCGGCGAGGAGGATTGGAGAACCAGATGGCCGGAGTGCGGTTCCTGGCCTCCTGCCGCGGGTCACTCCCTGGAAAACTCGATTAGGCACCCCAGTCCCGAGCTGCCCGGAAGTGGCCCCCGCGATCAGTCGAGCAGCC
>JBDGRH010000029.1:0-2576 GCA_042218225.1 Halodesulfurarchaeum sp.
GAGACAGGAGCGAGCCGCGAGCCGAAGCGGAGCGAGGGCGCCGCCGAACGAGCGAGCGGGGAGCTGGAGACGACCGGAGGGAGTCTCCGGACGGTCGAACGGGGAGCGGAGCGACCCGTGAGACAGGAGCGACCCGCGAGCCGCGGGACCCGAGCCGGCCGAGGGCTTTCAACTCGTGGCGGTCGCGGGTACGCTGTTCGATGCTCGCGGCCGAGGGCGTGCAACTCGTGGCGCTGATAGCAACTCCGCTATAAACTGGTCCAAAAGGAACAGTCAATCACAACACCGCCGGTACCTTAGAAAAGAAGTCCCGCCGGTACCTTAGAAAAGAAGTCCCGCCGCACCTACCCGGTCGATTCCAGCACCCGCCCCATGACGTTGTGCTCCGCGCGCTGGAGGTGTTCTGCCACGGTCGAGGGGTCCAACCCCACCGCCTCCGCGACCTCCTCGGTCGACGCGGACCGGGGGATCTCGTAGTACCCCATCGAGTAGGCCCTCTCCAGAACCTCGCGCTGACGGTCGGTCAGACTATCGACCCAGGGCGTCCCGGAACCCTCGAAATCCGTGAGGCGGTGGAGGAGGGGGGTCGCCCCTGCCTCGTCGAACGCCGCGACGCTCTCGTTTATCTCCTCCTGCGAGCCGACGACGGAGACGTCGACGCCCGACTCGTGGATGCTCCGCAGCTCGTGCATCGTCGCATGCTCGTCCAGGTCCGCCGCATCCGTCGATTCCTGGACCACGACCTTGCAGAGATACACCTCCCCGGAACTGGATGTGTGGAGACGCTCCCACCACTCGACGGCCTCGAACCGGTCGAGGTCCGCGGGCGGGATCTCGTCCTCGACTCGGACCTGCAGGACACCCCCTGTGCCGTGACAGACGAGCTCCGTCACGTCCCTGAGGCCGGCCTCACGCGTGGCCTGGACGACGTCGGCCAGGCCCATCGCCTCGAGCTCCCGATCGCTGAGCTGGATGACTGCCTCGCGCATGTGCGGTCGGTTCACGATCGAGGAGGCTGTCGATCGGGGAACCTGTTGTGCCCAAATGGGCTGGGGGATTGAAGTATCGTGTGGGTGGTTACCATATGGAACCGCGAGCACCGTGGGTGAGCGGGCGGCGCCTAAAGCCAGTATACGGCCATTGAACGTATTCTCATCTCGATCAGCCAACGCTGACGCGCTGTCCGAATTTCCTGGGTTCCCCTATGACACATCCACCGTCCGCTAGTGTCTCATAAACGCCCCCAACAGGCTGGGCACAATCCAGAACGACGCCGACCCGCCGTATAGACGTGAGGCATGGCCGAATCCGAACCACTGGTGAACATCACCGACCTCACGAAGGAGTACGGGACCACGACCGCCCTGTCAGACGTCTCCCTGTCGGTCGAGCGAGGGGAGGCCTTCGGTCTCCTGGGACCGAACGGGGCCGGGAAGACCACGCTCATGAAGGTGCTCGCCACGCTGACCGAGCCCACGGCGGGCCACGTGACCATCGACGGGCTCGACGTGACCGAGCGCCCGGACGCCATCCGGTCGCGGGTCGGGTACATCCCCCAGGAGACGGCCCTCGATCACTGGCTCACGGGCCGACAGGTGCTCTCGCTGTTCGCGGACATGTACAAGGTGCCGCCCAGGGAGCGCGACCGAAAAATCGAGCAGGTGCTCGACCGGGTGGACCTCCTGGACCGCGCGGACGAGCGCATCGGCGGGTACTCCGGGGGGATGAAGCGCCGGCTCGAGATCGCCGCCGGCCTCCTCCACGACCCCCAGCTCGTCATCTTCGACGAGCCCACGCTCGGGCTGGATCCCGCCATGCGCCGGCAGACCTGGGAGTACGTGCAGGCCCTCCGGGCGGGGGGCGCGACCGTGATGCTCTCCACCCACTATCTCGACGAGGCGGCGGAGCTCTGCGAGCGGGTAGCCGTCCTCTCGGACGGGGAGATCGCCGCGGTCGACACTCCCGCCGCGCTGAAGGCGCGCCACGACGACTCCTTCGGGGACGCCTTCGAGACGATCACGGCGGGGGAGGTGGTCGCATGAGGGTCCACGACGGCGACGGGCTCCGGGCCGAACTCCGTGTCGTCCGCGGGCTGAGCATGCGGTGGTTCCGCGAGGTGGCCATCTCCCCGGCCGGCCTGCTGGTGATGTTGGGTATCAAGCCCGTCCTCTGGTACCTGCTCTTCGGGAGCCTCTTCGAGCAGATCGCCAAGCTCCCCGCCTTCCCGGCCGGCGACTACCGCGCGTTCATCCTCCCCGGGGTGGCGGCCCTGATGGCCATCGAGTACGTGGTGCTCGGCGGCCAGTGCATCGTGGACGACATCAGCTCGGGGTTCATCGGCAAGCTCTGGGCCGCCCCCGTCAGTCGGGCCTCCGTGGTGGCCGCCCGCGTGATCGTGATGGCGACCGTGAACGTGGTGCAGACCACGCTCCTGCTGGCCCTGGCCTACGCCGACGGCGTCAGGCTGGCGACCGGTCCGGCCGGCGCGGTCGCGATCGTGGCTATGGCCGCGGTGATGGCGATCGGCGCCACCGCCTTTTCCCTCCTCGTGGCCTACGCCGTCGAGTACGAGTTCG
>JBDGRH010000008.1:0-2548 GCA_042218225.1 Halodesulfurarchaeum sp.
TGGGGTGGGAGTGGGGGTGGGGGTGGGGTGGGGTGGGGATTGGTGGTCCGGCTGTGAGGATGGATGAAGCCAGCCTCGGAAATCGATGCCAGCGGGCCGGGTCGCTCCAACACTTATAATGGGTGCGGTCGAACCCTGGTCCGATGCCGGTGGGCACCCGGGGGCGCGCTCCGCAGCGGACCGCCAGTTCCGGGTGCCCCCGGAGGGTACCATGACACAGGAACGATTCGCCATCGATGGCTCGACGGCCATCGTCACCGGTGCTTCGCGGGGAATCGGACGCACGATCGCCGAGCAGTTCGCCGCCGAGGGGGCCGATGTCGTCGTCTGCTCCCGCGAGCAGGAGAACGTGGACCCCGTCGCCGAGGGGATCACCGAGGGTGACGCGCCCGGCTCCGCGCTCGCGGTGGAGTGTGACGTCACCGAGCGCGAGCAGGTCGACGCGCTCGTCGAGGCGTCCCTCGAGCGGTTCGGGGACATCGACGTCCTCGTCAACAACGCGGGGGCGAACTTCGTCGCCCCCTTCGAGGACATCAGCGAGAACGGGTGGAAGACCATCGTCGACATCAACCTCCACGGCACCTACCACATGAGCCAGGCGGTGGGCGAGGTGATGCGGGAGAACGGCGGCGGGGCGATCATCAACATCTCGAGCACCGCCGGCGAGCGCGGCTCCCCCGGGATGACCCACTACGGGGCCGCGAAAGCCGGGATCATCAACCTCACCACCTCCCTGGCGCACGAGTGGGCCGACGACGGCGTCCGGGTCAACTGCATCGCGCCTGGCTTCGTGGCCACGCCCGGCGTGGCAGAGCAGATGGGGGTGACCGCGGAGGAGGTCGACAGGGAGACGGTCGACCGCCGCATCGGCCGGACGGACGAGATCGCGGACGTCGTCCAGTTCCTCGCCAGCGACGCCAGCTCCTTCATCGTCGGGGAGACCATCCCCGCGAAGGGCCTTCCCCGGGTGCTCGAATCGCCGGAGGGGTGAGGAGAAGGCGGGTCACAACGGCGGACAGTACACTCCCCCACCGCACGCGTGCCTTTTTCTCGCCGGGGGGTCAACCCGGGGACATGTACAGGGTGTTGCTCCCTGTCGACACGGACGTGGACCGGGCGGTCTCGCAGGCCGAGTTCGTGGCGGACCTCCCCGTCAGAGAGGGGTCGGTGGAGGCTGACGTCGCCCATGCGTTCACCGAGGAGGAGCGAGACGTCCCGCGGACGCTCCAGCAGCTCGAGCGGGTCGAGTCGGTCCGCCGGGCACTCGAGGTCCTCGAGGACAGCGGTGTCGAGACGGGGACGATCGGACTCTCCACGCCGGTCAAAGCGGCCATCATCGAGCGGGCCGAGACGGACGACTTCGACCTGATCGTCATGGGAGGCCGCAAGCGCAGCCCGGCGAAGAAGGCCCTCCTGGGGAGCGTCGCCCAGGCGACCATCCTCAATGCGCCCGTGCCCGTCGCGGTGACCGGGATGGTCGAGGGAACCTAACTCTCCGCGGAGTGCAAGTGGCACCTACGCCAGTCCCAGGAGTGTGCGGACCTCCCGCAGGTCCTCCGTCCGGTAGTCCACGGCGTCCCCGGATTCCGCCCCGTACGCGACGGTGACCATCCCCACGCGCTTGGCCCCGAGCATATCGTGGCGATAGCGATCCCCGATCATGGCCGCGTGCGCCGGAGGGACGCCCGCCGCCTCCAGGCCGGTTTCGAACATCGATGGGTGGGGCTTCGTCCGCCCGACAGCCTCCGAGCAGGTGTAGGAGTCCAGCTGGTCGGACACCCCGAAGTGCTCGAGGATGCGGCGTCCCTCGTCCCGGTCGACGTCGCTGATCACGCCGACGTGGACGGGATCGTCGGTCATCGCCTCGAGCGCCTCGATGGCGTCCGGGTGGGGCTCGATGCTGGATTCGAGGATGGACCGGAAGCGTGGCTCCCACTTCGAGCGGGGAACCTGCTCGTCGAGGATTGAATCGACAGCCCGGTGGTAGGCCTCGCGGGCGGGGCGGAACTCCGTCTCCGCCCGGTCCGCGAAGTACTCGCTTACGGTTTCTCGCCAGCGATCCACGGCCTCCTCGTGGGTGAGTGAAGCGGGGTGCTCCTCGAGGAGGGCGGCGACGAATCGACCGTGTGCGCGGCGGACCGACTCGACGTCCAGGATGACGCCGCCGATATCCCAGAAGACCGCCTCGATTGGACCGTCGTGGGTGGACACGTGTTGGTTGCGGTTGTCGGGCGGCTGTGGTTTGAAGATGTCGGCGTGTCGTGGTTAGCTTTCTAAAAGGGTGAGGCTGCGGGAGGGAATAACGCGTATCGGCTCCCCGAATTGCTCTGTGGGTATGGTCCGAGAGTGGATATCGCCGAACGTCCCCCTGCAGTATGTTACAATGTCGTGGAAATCAAGACCGCCGAAAGCCCCCGGCCGTTCCTATACCCAGACGTAGCCCGAACGCAGACGCCCGAAAGCCTCCGAGAACTCTAGACCCAGACGTAGCCCGAACGCAGACGCCCGAAAGCCCCCGGGCGCTCGACTCGGGTGGCTCGCTGCGGTC
>JBDGRH010000296.1:0-2491 GCA_042218225.1 Halodesulfurarchaeum sp.
GGAAGACGCTGATCCCCATCACCCGCATGGGGGTGCGGGTATTGCCGTAGCCCCGCATCAACGAGGAGAAGACGAAGAAGCCGAAGAGGAACGGCTGTCCGAGGAAGAAGATCCGCATGTAATCGCCGGCCAGCGGGATGACCTGCGCCATCGTGGCCGGGTCCGCCGGGAGCAGCCCGAGCATCTGGTCGGTGACCAGGAAGCCGACCGCCCCGAGGGCGATGGCGAGCAGGGTCACGAAGGAGAGCGTCTGGCCCGCGACCGCCCCGGCGGACCCCTCGCTCTCCGCCCCGGTGTACTGGGCGACGAGGATGCTCCCGGCCGTGGTGAACCCCCCGCCGACCGAGATGAGCAAGAAGATGAGCGGAAACGCGATGCTCAGCGCGCCGACGGCGTCCGCCGAGAGCTGCCCCAGCCAGAAGGTATCGGCCAGGTTGTAGGCGACCTGGAGCAGCTGGATGACGATCATCGGCCACGCGAGCTCGAACATCGGGCGGATCAGCCCGCCCTCGGTGATGGAGGATTCGACCCGCGTCTCGGTCACGAGCGACCCGATGCCGGGAATTGATTTGTAGGTGTTGAAAGGCGATTATCCGGCAAACACGACCGGAATCGATCGGGGGTTTGGGTTCAGGCCCTGCGTCGACCGGCAAGAACATCGGACGGTCGCACACGTAAGCCAGCGAGCGCTTCTCTCTACGTGGAGTATAACGGTCAGCCGACACCGCCACGGGGTGAACGTCCTCGGTCGGCTCGGGCCGAAGCTCTTCCGTGTCGCTTCCGTCTCATGGGTCGCTCACCCTTCGCGGGTTGCTTCTGTCCCGCGGGTCGCTCACCCTTCGCGGGTCGCTTCTCTCCCGCGGGTCGCTCACGCTTCGCGGCTCACTTTGTACGCCGGTCACCCCTGGAGGCGCCCTCGCTTCGCTCGGCCGCGTCCCCCTCCCCTCTCGTTCGACGCTTTGGAGTCCCTTTGGTCGTCTCCGGCTTTCGGTCCGAGGACTTCGAAGCGACCTCGCTGCGCTCGGATGCCTGGCACTCGCGTCGGTACCCGACTTCGCCCTCAGGTAGTGTGCCGACAGCCTCGACGGCTGCAGAGCCTTCACGCTTCGAGCAGGCGACCAGCCGGTGTCGATGGAGCCCCCGGAACGGCGGGCTGCGTTCTTCGGCACCTCCAGTCAGCACGGAGCATGGAATGGGTTCGAGCGGAATCGGCCCCTTCATGAGGTTTGCAGTTCCGGCGGGTGGCCACCACAGAACCGGCCTTTGGAGAGTGGTTCCCCCGAAGGGTTTTGGCTCTTGGCGGTGTACACGATTATATGGCACGAGCCGACCCGAGTAGCGCAGACGATCCTGACCGGGAAATCCGGTTGCTGAAGAATCCAGACGGGAAGTGGACGGCTCGTGATCTTCGCGTGGAGGTAACCGCACAGGGAGAGAGTCGTGCTGCCGCGCTCGACAATCTTGACGCTCTCGTCGAAGCCGTCGAAGGTGAGGGGGGCCATCCCCCAACCGACGACGAGATTCGTGAACTGGGTGTCGATCCCGAGGTCGCCCGATCGCGGGGCGACGAACTCCCCGATGTATTGCAGTAGATGGTGACGACGGACTTCGCCGGCGAAGACGTGTACAAGGTCCTGGTCAACGTTGGAGGGTTTCGACACGTCCGCACCACCGGTGACCATCTGATTCTACGGTGGGAGCCACCGGACAGCCACGAGAACACAGACGTCCGTATTGTGACCGTCCCGACCCATGATTCGATCAGTATCGGAACGCTTCACGACATCGCCGATGACGCCGGCGCAGCCGATTTCGAGGCATTCTGCGAGTGGATCGACGAACATCGTTGATGGCGCTTTCCCAGCCCCGTTCTTGAGATCGAACCGCGTTCCTCGAGCGCTCTAGCCGTGTGCAGGAGACGAACCTTCTTGCTGTATTCGTCCGCTCGATCGGGCAGGTCCCAGGAGAGATACCGATTATCCCTCGAGAGACCGGTGATTTCGGCCCCGTAACTTCCCGGTTGATGGACCATCAAGGGCGCCTGGCGGACCGTGCAGCACGTATGGATTCAACGACTCGATAGGACGGCATGCGGACGAAAACGACGCGAATCGACTGTGCGGCCGCCGGCTTGGGCCCCCTCCCGGCAAGGCTCCGCCGGTCTTCAGCCGAACGTCGTCCGGATCTCCGTGTACTGTCCGCCCTGGATCGGCTGCTGGTCCACGTCCCGGTCCACCGAGTCGCCCTCGATGCCGGCCACGTTCCCGACCGGAACCCCGAGCGTCCGGTCCCGGTCCAGGGGGGTGGCCCGGACCATCCCCTCCGAGACGGTGATCTCCTCGCACTCGACCGCCTGTCGGTCCCCGTCGATCGGCTCGATCAGGTGCAACGTCGCGCCCATATCCGGAGCCAGGATCCCAAGGGGGATGAATCCCTCGCGAGGGGAGCTGGTGGGTGACGTGGGCGTAGGTGCACTGTGGACATGTTGATC
>JBDGRH010000258.1:0-2484 GCA_042218225.1 Halodesulfurarchaeum sp.
TTCGAAATAGGTCTAACCGTCACGCCGTCGTACCTAACGGGCTCGGTCGACCCAGACGAGGCGATCGCCCCTTCAACCGCCGTAGGGATATCGCGATTGTCCGCCACAGTCACAGGTTACGACGACGTGCCCGTCCTGGAGCCGGTAGCGGGCGTTTCGCCCGGGGACCAGATACGCGTCACAGCGATCGCAGGTGAACCTGGTGAGTTGGCGAGGGAGGGAGAGGCGGTGTCGCTCGGCGATCCGCCTGGCGAGCCGGACGTAGGTTCGTGCCCGCTCGGTCTCCCCTGCCTTCGCGGCCTCGCGGGCGAGCTGGGTGAGCCGCTCGATCCGCTCGGCCGCGATGGACATGTCCGAGGGGACGCCGGGCTCGGATAAAGGCCCTTCGTCGCCCTTCGTCCCACCGCCCGGGAACGGTGGATCGGCCCTTCCCTCCTCGGGTTGACCCTCGCTGCCTCTCCTTTCGGGCCCTCGATTCTGGTGGATATTTATCGCTGGGCCGCCTTGACCGAGCACACCCACGGAGCGCGCTCCCTGGACGCGGGCTCTGGCGCGACTGGAACGATGAAGGTAAGTCACTACTTCGAGTGGGAGTCGCACATCACCGGCGGGCACGCCCAGTCGGTCCGCAACCAGCGCAAGATCCTGGAGCGGCGGGGCGTGGACGTCACCACGGCTCCGGATCTGGACGCCGACCTCCTCCATCTGAACAATATGGGACCCCGCTCTGTCTACTATGCCCGACGGGCCAGACGGCGGGGGACGCCCGTCCTCATCCACGCCCACCAGACTGCCGAGGACTTCGCCGACAGCTTCGCGCTCTCCGACGTGCTGGCGCGACCACTCAGGCCCTATCTCGAATATGCCTACTCGCTCGGGGACCGGCTGGTCTGCCCGTCCGTGTACAACGAATCGGTCGTCTCGGGGTACACGGACACGCCGACCACCGTCATCAGCAACGGGTTCGACCCGGAGAAGCTCGCGGGGTTCGACTCCCTCCGTGCGACCTACCTCGACCGCTACGACCTGGAGCCCCCCGTCGTCTTCAACGTCGGCCACGTCATCCCCCGGAAGGGCCTCCGGGCATTCATCGAGACCGCGAGGGAGCTTCCGGATCTCGACTTCGCCTGGTTCGGCTACCTGAATCCGACCGGCGGAACCCTCGACCGGCTGCTCCGGAGTCGGAAGACCCAGCGGTTGCTCGACCGGGCGCCGGAGAACGTCACATTCACTGGATACGTCGATGATATCCGGGGGGCGTACGCCGCCGGGGACATCTTCTTCTTCCCGACGCGAAACGAGAACGAGGGGATGGCCCTCCTGGAGGCGATGGCCTGCAAACGACCCCCCGTCGTCCGCGACATCCCGACGTTCGAGTGGCTCGAGGACGGCGAGGAGGCACTGAAGGCCGATTCCGATTTCGTCCCCCTGATCGAATCGCTCAGAGACGCTGAAAGGCGGGAGGCGATCGGGGAGCGCGCCGGTGAGCGGGTTGAGAAATTCACCCTCGACGCGGTGGGAGACGACCTGATCGCCCTGTACGAGGACCTCGTCGGCGAGAGGGCAACCTCTTAATCGACCCCGACCAAGGGTGGGGCGATGCCGCCGTCCGTCGCCGCGTTCACCGACACCTACCTCCCGACCGTCAACGGGGTGACATACACCATCTCCGCCTGGCGGGAGCGGTACGTGGAGCGCGGCGGCCGGATGGACGTGGTCTATCCGGACTCCTCGTACCAGCCGACCGACGGCGAGCACCCTGTGCCGAGCGTCCGCTTCCCGTTCTACGAGGGCTATCGGCTCGGGGCACCGACCATCCCCGAGGGCCTCTCGGATCCGGCCCTCGTCCACGCCCACACACCATTCTCAGTGGGTTTGGCCGGCTATCGTTTCGCCCGCCGACGGGATCTCCCATTCGTCGTCTCCTATCACACCCCGACCGGAGAATACGCGGAATACCTCGCTCCGAGGGGGCTCTCGGGCGCGGTGGGAACACTCAGTAACGGATACGAGCGCTGGTTCCTCGGTCGAGCCGACCTGGTCCTCGCGCCCAGCGAATCGACCGCGGCCACCCTCTCGGACCGGCTCTCGGGATCGGTTCCGGTCGAGCCCCACCCAAACGGGGTCGACATCTCCCATTTCGCCCCGACCGATCCAGACGACTTCATCGACCACTACGACCTCCCCACAGATCGCCCCCTCGTCGGCTATACCGGCCGGCACGGGTACGAAAAGGACCTCTCGGCGGTGATCGAGGCGGCCGAGGGCCTCGATGTCACCCTCGTCTTCGGGGGCGACGGCCCGGCCCGCACCGATCTGGAGGAGTTGGCCACCGAGCGGGCCGTGGACGCACGATTCCTGGGATTCCTCGACCGGGCCGACCTGCCCGCCTTCTACACCGCGCTTGACGTCTTCGCCTTCCCGAGTCCGGTCGAGACGCAGGGGATCGTGGCTCTCGAGGCCAATGCGTGCGGGACCCCGGTG
>JBDGRH010000062.1:0-2456 GCA_042218225.1 Halodesulfurarchaeum sp.
GCGCAGCGAGCCCCCCGACCCGAGCCGGCCGAGGGCTTTCAACTCGTGGCGGTCGTGATTACTGTCTTCCCTGCAGCCGGCCGAGGGCTTTCAACTCGTGGCGGTCGCGGTTTCAGGTTTCACTCCTGCAAACGACAGAGAGCTTTCAACCCGTAGAGTTTGAGGATACCGTATTCACTGCGAACGGGACGGACCATTCAACCCGGCACGCTCCCTGCAGCCCTCACTACCGGACCCGGCACAGAACAACTTCATCCTACCAATCACACACCAAACCCCACACACCACACACCAAACCCAACCCACCACCAAACCCACTCAAACAACAGACCCCAGCAAACCGAACAGATAGAACACGCCGACGTAACTCGCCACGATGGTCGTCCCCATCCCGAGACCACCCACCAGCGGCCCCCGCCGGACCCAATACGCCACCGTCGCGAACATCAGGCCCTCCGCGACGACGATGAAGAGCGGCGCGTGACCGATCCAGCCCAGGGGGGCCACGGTGTACACCCAGCCACCGCCCCGACTGGCGAGGGACTCGAACCCGCTCTCGGAGACCAGCGCGACGACGGCGGGGGCGAGAACAGCCGCCCTGGCTCCGAACTCCTCGCCGACCCGCACCGACACGTACCCCAGGAACGCGATGAGGACCGCCCAGGCGACGGGCATGTAGGCGGGCGAGCGAAGCAGCTGGGGGTACCCCGCGGGATAGGAGAGCGTCCCCGCGATCTCCACGAGGAAGTAATCGCCCAGGAGCTCGACGAATCCGCCGATCGTCCCCAGGGCCAGAAGCTCCCGCAGGAGGGGATCGACGCGGGCGAGCGCCAGCCCGACGCCGAACGAGCCGACCGCGAACACGAATGAGAGCCCGGTCGAGTGCACGAACAGGAAGTTCCCGTAGAAGGCGAGGACCGTGGCGAGCATCCAGCCCGCGACCAGCCCGTCCCGGCGCGTGAGGACGGCCCGGACCTCCTCGACTGCCACGCCGCTCCAGGCCCAGCGCCCGGTCATGCACCATCCACCCTCCGATCACCCACCGCTTCCGACCGGATCCGCCTGGCTCCCTCGACCAGGGCGGGGAGCCCCAGCGGCAACGAGAGCAGTCCGAAGAGCGCCATGCCGTAGCCGGCCCCCGCCCACCGCGGCCGCCGCCAGCCGAGGGCGGCCACGACGAGTCCGACGGCGGCGATCCCGAAGGCGAGGTTGCTATAGACGGGCTGGTAGGAGGAGCAGTAAAGCCAGCAGACGAACGTGTACGAGGGGGCATTCCAGGTGGGCGGGACGAGCTTGGGCCAGAAGAACCGGCAGTAGGTCGTCCAGCCGACCATCGCGGCGGCGGGGAGGCCGACGAGCCACGCGACCGCCGACGACGACGTGGGAGCTCCCCACCGGCGGTAGCCCTCGAGGAAGAGCGCGGGGAAGCCGACGATCCACAGCCAGATCCCGAGCGTGTACGAGACCGGCCAGTGCTCGACCCGGGGCTGTGTCACCGGGAGCCGAAGCGACGCGGGGAGCGTGGCCCAGGGGAACGATGGGTCGGGGACGGGGTTCGTGAGGAACGCGGCGAGCGAGAGGACCGTCCCGAGGACCAACCCGAGGAGGGCCACCCGACGATAGCGGTCGATCGCGGACGGGAGGGCGAACCCGGCCGGGGATCCCCCGGGGGCGTCGATCGAATGGGTGGGCGACATGCTCCGGGCGTTCATAGCGGGACGGGATTCAATGCGGTTTTCCTTCGGAACCCCCGGCCGAGGTGGGGGGCGTTCCTTCGAAACCAAACGGGCTCGGTCTCGGCCCCGCGACCCAACGGAACCACCGCACCCCGCCCTCGGGAACCTGCCGGAACTCGGAACCGACCAGACGGTGGAGCCACCCGGAACTCGGAACCGATCAGGCGGGGGAATCGATTGTCGCCGGCAGCCCTTCTTATTACGACCACGTGACGAGCCGCTCGTCGGACCCTTTGATACAATCCTCCCCCTATTATGCAAATAGCAACGCGTTCCTCCACAACAGGTTACGATTCCGAAGGATACTCCGAATACATCCCCCACTCTAGCAGACGGGTGGGAACACACCCGTGCCAACCGATCCAGTCTGTGGAATGGACGTCGGCATCGACAACGCCGCGGCGACCGCGGAGTATCGCGGAGATACGTACTATTTCTGCGGGGAGGGGTGTAAGGAGGCCTTCGAGTCGGATCCTGGCGAATAGGTGTACCCCTTCTCCGAAGCTACGTCGGTCCCGCCCTTCGGGTTTCTTTCCGGTACCGAAGACGTCCGGAAGGTATCCCCAACGGGCGGACTCCTCGCTGCCGTGACGGTCTGGAGTACCCTCCCCCGACCGAACGGGAGATACCGCCTCCGGCCGACGCTCCTCTGTCGTCCGGACCTGTTGACGCTCCCCCGGCTTTACAATGCCCGGACGATCCCGCGATTATAGACGCATT
>JBDGRH010000095.1:0-2453 GCA_042218225.1 Halodesulfurarchaeum sp.
AGCGGAGCGACCCGTGAGACAGAAGCGACCCGGGAGCCACCCGAGTCGAGCGCTCGGGGGAAATCGCACGTCACCGCTCCAAGGAGAGTGCATCGTTGTGCAGTTGGCCGTTCCTATGTTTCCGTTCCAGCGGACTCCATCTCTCTGAGCGGCCGTCGACGTCGGGGCATCTGCACACGCCACCCCCCACGGTCCGACTCTTGACCATCGGTGTACACCTCTGGGGTGGAAGGGCCAGGAATCACCGTCGGGGAACACCCCTCAGTAGGAACGTGTATGCCCTCGGACGCGCTCACATCCGGACATGCGCTCCTACATCTCGACGATGGTCGAGCCGATCCGGCTGCCGCCCCGCGAGGAGCGCGAGGCCACCCTCCAGGCGGCCGGTTACAACGTCTTCAATCTCGACGCCGCCGACGTCTACGTGGATCTCCTCACCGATAGCGGGACGGGCACCATGAGCGGTGCGCAGTGGGCAGCCCTCATCCGGGGCGACGAGGCCTACGCCGGGAGCCGGAGCTTCCACGCGCTCCAGGAGGCCGTCGAGGAGGTGATGGGCTTCGAGCAGATCGTCCCCGCCCACCAGGGCCGGGGCGCGGAGAACGTCCTCTACGGGTCCGTCGTCGAGCAGGGTGACGTGGTCCTCAACAACACTCACTTCGACACGACCCGGGCACACATCGTGAACAACGGCGGCGAGCCGGTGGACTGTCCAGTCCCGGGGGCGATGAATCCCGACCAGCCGGGGGATTTCAAGGGCAACTTCGACGTGGAGGCGGGTCGGGAGGTGGCAGACGCCGTCGGCGCGGACGCCATCCCCCTGGTCATCGTCACGCTCACGAACAACTCCGCCGCCGGACAGCCCGTGAGCATCGCGAACCTCCGGGAGGTGCGCGCCTTCGCCGACGAGATCGACGCCCTGTTCGTGATCGACGCCTGCCGCTTTGCGGAAAATGCCCACTTCGTGAAGGAGCGCGAGGCGGAGTTCGCCGGGGACTCGATCGCCGCCATCGCCCGTCAGCAGCTCTCCTTCGCCGACGCGATCGTCATGAGCGGGAAGAAGGACGGGCTCACGAACGTCGGCGGGTTCGTCGGCATCCGCGACCGGGAACTCTTCGAGCGGGCCAAGCAGCGGGCCATCCTCTTCGAGGGGTTCACCACCTACGGCGGGATGGCTGGTCGCGACATGGAGGCCATGGCGGTCGGTCTCCGCGAGGCCGTCGACCCCTCCTACGTGTCCGGGCGGATCGCCCAGACCCGGCTGCTGGGCGACCTCCTCGAGGACGCGGGCGTCCCGATCTACCGGCCGATCGGTGGGCACGCGGTGTACATCGACGCCGCCGAGGCCCTGGGACACATTCCGGAGGAACAGTTCCCGGGGCAGACGTTCACCGTCGAGCTGTACCGCCAGGGCGGTGTCCGGGGGGTCGAGCTCGGGAGCTTTGCCTTCCCCGATACCGACCGCCCGGAGTTCGTCCGGCTGGCCATCCCCAGGCGTACCTACGGGAAAGAGCACCTGGAGCACGTGGCCGAGACCGGTGGGAGGGTCATGGATGTCGCCGGCGACCTCTCGGGCTACCGGGTGATCGACGAACCACCGATGCGCGAGCTCCGGCACTTCTCCGCCACGCTCGAGCCGGTGTGATTGCTCCCTGGCTCGGAGCCACGCTGGACATTGAAATATCCGCTTCGCCCCGTTCGTCCACGAAACGCCCGGTCATCCGTGCTCGTTTTTGTAACGCGCGCTCAGCGCCCTTTCCGCAGGCGCTCGCCCGTTCGTCGGGGGAGGCCAGCGTCCTCGACGGCCTCGATCACACGGTCAATGTCGTATTCCACCCGATAGGTATCGGCCGTGAGGCCGTCGAGGTCGACGACCGCATACGCCGCCCGGGGATCACGATCGCGTGGCTGCCCGACGCTTCCCGGGTTCAAGATGAGGCCCTCGCCCAGGTGCTCGGCGTGCTGGACGTGGGTGTGGCCCATCACGAGGACCTGCTCGTCGCCGAGGAGGTACTGCGAGAACTCCTCCGGGTAGGTGTACCGATCCGGGTCCTGCGGATGGCCGTGGACGATCTTCATCCGGCCGTCGAACTCGTTGCGCTCGGTCGGGAGCCCCCTGAGCCACGCGAGCTGCTCGTCGTCGAGCTGTCGTCGGGCGTGCTCGACCCCCGCCCGGGCCATGGCGTTGGCCCCGAAGTTGGTCCCCCGGGCGACTTTCCGGTCGTGATTGCCCATGATCGTGGGGACCGCCCGCTCCCGGACGGCCTCGACACACGCCGCGGGCCACGGATTGTAGCCCACGACGTCCCCCGCGCAGACCATGGCGTCGACCGCTGGCATGTCCTCGAGAACCGCCTCCAGGGCGGGCAGGTTGCTGTGGATGTCGGAGATGACCCCGACGCGCATGTCCGGGCCTGAGGGGTGGACGCCTCAAGACGATTCCGGGTGGACGA
>JBDGRH010000300.1:0-2446 GCA_042218225.1 Halodesulfurarchaeum sp.
GCCGGCCGAGGGCTTTCAACTCGTGGGGGTTCCAGGTGTTGCGTTCTTTACTGCAGACGGCCGAGGGCTTACAACACGTGGCGGTCGCGATTACTCCTTTCATCAATGCAGCCGGCCGAGAGCCCTCCCGCCGGTGGGAAAAAATCTGACCGGATATGGGATACCCGAACACCCACCTGCGAGGCCCCGTCACACCATTTATTATTCGTCGCGGGCAACAGAGGAGTATGGTTCAGTGCGAGATGTGTGGCGCCGAGACTCCGAGTCCGACGACGATCAAGATCGAAGGCGCCGAGCTCCAGGTCTGCGATGACTGCGTGGACTTCGGCACTGAAGTCACCCAGGACACGGGAGGGAGCACCTCCACCAAATATTCGACCTCCAGCTCCGGTTCCGGGGGGAGTTCGGGGACGGCCACATCCAGCGGTTCCTCCAGCGGCGGGGGTGGTGGCTCCTCCAGCTCCCGACGGGACATGTTCGACGAGATGGAGGAGATCGCCCCCGATTATGACGAACGGATCCGGGACGCCCGGGAGGCGGCCGACCTCACCCAGGAGGAGCTCTCGGATTCGATCAACGAGAAGGTCAGCCTCATCCGGAAGCTCGAGCGGGGCGATATGGTCCCGAACGACGAGGTCCAGCGCAAGCTCGAGCGGCGCCTCGACATCTCGCTGTCCGGCGGCGGGGAGGTCGGCGACGAGGAGTGGGAGTCCGAGGGGGGCGAGCAGGGCCTCACCCTCGGGGACATGGTCAAGCGGAAGGACTGACGGGGGGCGACCGGTAATCTCACCGCTCGCGGGGAAAAACCAACCTTTTTCGCGGTCCGGGCGGCCAGGTCGGGTATGTTCGTCCTGGTCAATCTGAAGGCCTACCCGGTGGACCCGGTGACCATCGCGGAGGCGGCAGATGAGGTGGACGAGGAAACCGACGCGCGGATCGCCGTCGCGCCACAGGCTGCGGACCTCTCCGCAGTGGCTGAGACGGGTGTCGAAACCTGGGCTCAGCACGTGAGTCCGGTCGAACCGGGGAGTCACACGGGAAGCACACTCGCCGAGCGGGCCGCCGCGTCCGGGGCGGTCGGGACGCTCCTCAATCACTCCGAGCGTCGACTCACCCTCGCACAGATCGAGGGGGGCCTCGATGCCGCCGACCGGACAGATCTGGAGACCATCGTCTGTGGTAACACCCCGGAGCAGGTCGCCGGGGCAGCGGCACTGGGCCCGGACGCCGTGGCCGTCGAGCCCCCGGAACTCATCGGGACCGGGACGCCGGTGAGCCAGGCGGATCCGGCCATCGTCGAGGATGCCGTTGCGGCTGTCGAGGCCGTCGATCCGAGCGTGGACGTGCTCTGCGGGGCGGGGATCAGCACCGGCGAGGACGTGACCGCCGCTGCCGAGCTCGGTGCGGATGGGGTCCTCCTCGCGAGTGGGGTGGCGAAGGCCGACGACCCCGCGGCCGTGCTCCGGGATCTGGTGGCGGATTACTGAGGGCCAAGGGAGGGGGGTACACACGGACTCCGAGAGCCTCCTTCCGGACCAATTCGAAGCCCCCTGGACCATCCGGATCTTTCTCGAGCCCCTGGCCAGCGAGCCACGTGCATCCAGACGGGCTCCCAATCAGAGTGGTACGTTCGCCGTAACCTCATAACGGCCTGGTTACTTTGTCATTTATTGTCATGCAGGGGTAGGCTGAGACATGAGTGAGACGGCCAGCTCCACGACCGTATTGAATGCTGACCGAAACTGGCAGACGGGGGCGATCGCCGGGTTCATCGCCGGCCTTCCATTCGGCATCCTTATCCAGTTCGTCGTCGGGGCGATGGGTGCAGTGGGGGCACTCTGGGGGTTCCCGATGAACATCGCCGCCGGGTGGGTGATCCACCTGCTCAACAGCGTCATCTTCGGGTTGGTGTTTGCCTTCCTGGTGTCCTTCGACGTGTTCGAGCCGTATCGGGACTCGTGGCTTTCGGCGGCCGGGCTGGGCCTCGTCTATGGGGCGGTGCTCTGGTTCGTCAACATCGGATTCGTCTGGCCGATCTGGCTCGGGGCGGTCGGTTTCCCGCCCGGACCGGCGGCACTTCCCGTCCCGTACTTCGCGGTCAAGCCGCTGATCGGCCACCTGGTCTACGGGGTCGTCCTCGGCGCGCTGTATCCGGTGACGGCTACCAGGGTGTAGCGTGGTTTGAGGAGGATTCCGGCTGGCGTTGGTGGGTTGCACGAGGCTGATGTCATCGTTGATTAGGGCGTCTTCACGCCGGTGATTGGAGTGGGTTCGTTCGTATTTCTAGATTGCCGAACCGTTGGAATCCTCGTCGGTGGGAAACTACCAGATTGCCTGCAGCAATGTGGATCGCTAGAACCGCCACGAGTGGAACGCCCTCGGCCGGCTGCAGGAGCGAAGACATGCCCGACCGCCACGAGTTGGAAGCCCTCGGCCGGCTCGGGTC
>JBDGRH010000092.1:0-2422 GCA_042218225.1 Halodesulfurarchaeum sp.
GCACACCGCCACCCGGCCCCGTCGCTACTTCGACCGGTTTTTCCCCGCAGGCCCCGCAGGGCGCGTATGGAGGTCACGGAGGGCGGACTCACGATCGAGGTCCCCGAGCAGCCGGGGGACGAGCGATCCGACGCGGTGTTCTTCAATCCCGACCAGGAGCTCAACCGGGACGTGACGGTCGCGGCGCTCCGGACCCTCCGGGACTGGCGGCCCGAGCGGGATTTCCCACAGCCGGACTCCTACCTCGACGCCACCGCGGCGACAGGGATCCGGGGCGTCCGGGCTGCGTCGGAAGGATGGGACGTCACGATGGCGGACGTCGACCGGGAGGCGGTCGAGCTGTGTCGGGCCAATCTCGACCGGAACGGCCTGGCGGGAACGGTCGTCCGGCGGGATGCAAACGCCCTCCTGCACGACCGCGAGCGGGTCTTCGACGTCGTGGACGTCGACCCGTTCGGCTCCCCCATCCCGTTCGCAGATGCGGCCTTCGCCAACACGCGCGCGGTGGTGGCTGTCACGGCAACCGACACGGCTCCGCTCTGCGGTGCGCACTTCGAAAGCGGAGTCAGGCGATACAGCGCGGTCCCACGGAACACGGAGTATCACGCGGAGATGGGCCTCCGGATCCTGCTCTCGGCGATGGCTCGGACGGCCGCGCGGTACGACGTGGGCGTGACGCCGATCCTCAGTCACGTCACGGATCACTACGTCCGGACGTATCTCGAGCTCGCCCACCGGGCCACGGACGCCGACGCGGCCCTCGAGGAGCTCGGCTTCGTGCACCACTGCCCCTCGTGTCTCCACCGCGAGTTCGAGGACGGCCTTCTCGCGGATCCGCCCGCCGTCTGTCCCCATTGCGGACACGACGGCATCCTGACCGCCGGGCCGGTCTGGCTCGGACCGACTCACGATCGGGCGTTCGTCGAGGAGGTCCGGGCGTCCCTCGACGCGGAGATGGGGACGGTAGATCGGGCGGATTCGCTGCTTGAGACCTTGGGCGAGGAGCTCCATCGCCCGATGCACTTCGACCAGCACGCCCTCTCGAAGCGGTGGGGCGAGCCCGCGATCGGCATGGATCAGTTCCTGGGTTCCCTCCGCGATGCTGGCTTTGCGGCCTCCCGGACGCACTTCGGGGGAACCACATTCAAAACGGACGCCAGTGTGGCCGAGATCGAGGCGGCGGTCGGGGAAGCGTAGCGTCCGGGTTTCCCCGGTGATTCAGGTATAAAGGGACCCCCCTCCAACCCGAGTGCATGTCGCGAGCGCGTCCCCCCGTGGTCTTGCTCGGACGCATCCTCCGCGAGACCAGGCGGAATCGGGTTCCGTTCCTCGCGGCGGCGGTCGCCTTCTACGGGTTCGTCTCCATCATCCCGCTCTTCCTGCTGGCACTCGCCCTGGGGAACATCGCGGGGCTTCCGGTCGAGTCGATGGTGCGCGACAGCACCGGCGAAGTGCTCACACCCACCGGTCAGCGGGCCCTGGTGGAGGCGGTACGCGGCGGGGCCGGGATCCGCACGGCGACAGTCGTCGGGATCGGCTTTCTCGGGTGGTCCGCGCTCAGGGTCTTCCGTGGGCTGGACGTGGCGTTCTCGCAGGTATACGGCCACTTCGGGGAGGAACCCCTCCAACAGCAGCTCATCGATGCGGTGCTCGTGGTGGTTCTAATCCCGCTGGCCCTCGGTGTCTCCGCGCTCCTCGGCGTTGGCCTTCCGGTCGCCCGGTCGGGCGCCGTCTGGGAGGTGGTGGGCTGGGGCTCGCTTCTGTTCACGCTGGCTCTGGTCTTCCTCCCGATCTACTACACCTTTCCGGATGTCCCCGTCACCGTTCGGGAGGTCCTCCCCGGGGTGGTCTTCGCGGCGACGGGGTGGTCGCTTTTGGCGACGGGATTCGGGATGTACACCGATTTCGTCGGCGGCTTCCAGCTCTACGGCGTCCTCGGTGCGGGCCTGCTCCTCGTGACCTGGATGTATCTCGGGGGGATTATTATCATGGTGGGCGCAGTAGCCAACGCCGTGCTCTCGGGACGCACTCTCGGGGAGGAACCGACCGATGACGGCGAGGACCAGGCCGAGCGCGAGCCCGCTCCCGACGTCTCCGAGCTCGGACGGGAGGTCCGCGCACTCCGGGAGGAGCTCGACGCGAAGACGGTCAGTCGAAGCGACCTCGAGGCCGACCTCAGGCGGTACGTGCGCTGGCGGCTGCGACGGGGGAAGGCCAGGGGATGGGGGCCGTATCTCGTGTTGCTCTACGGAACGGCGATGACCCTCGGTGCGTTTTACTGGCTCGAAGGCGGGTGGGCCATCCTCGCGATGATCGTGGTGTGGCTGTCGACGCTGGGGCTATACGTCCTGATGGTGCTGTTCGGGGCCACCCTCAACGTGACCGGGCTCCCCGGGCGGCTTCTCGAGGCTGTCCGGGAGCG
>JBDGRH010000054.1:0-2411 GCA_042218225.1 Halodesulfurarchaeum sp.
GTCACGCCCGAGCAGATAAAACCCGACCACCCCCGTCGGGCGGAGCTCGCCGAGGAGGTTTTCGGGGAGGGAACCGCCATCGGTGACGACGTCTCCACGCCGCTCACGCCCGAGAACGTCTCGAAATTCGCCTACGATACCGTCGTCCCGGAGCTTCCAGAGGGCGTCCGGGAGCACGTCGAGTCGGTGGCGTCCGAGTACCGGGAGCTCATGGAATCGCTCTCGTTCATCCCGAACTCCCCCACGCTGATGAACGCCGGCGACGAGCTCCAGCAGCTCTCGGCCTGCTTCGTCAACTCCCCGGAGGACGACCTCGCAGACATCCACGAAACGGCCAAAGAGGCCGCGTTGACGTTTCAGTGTCTGACGGCGGATACACGGGTCCCGGTCGACGGGAAAGGGACCGTCTCCATCGCCGACGTCGAACCGGGTGATTCGATCCGCCAGCGCGCTGGTGGTGGATACCGGACGCGGGTCGTCGAGGAGACGCACGCCTACGACGATGCCCCGACTCGAACCGTCACCCTGGAGAGCGGACTCTCCATCACCGGGACCCCCAATCACCGGATCCGTGTCGATGGGGAGTGGACTGCCCTAGAGAACATCACGGAGGGTGATACGATTCCGGTGGCCCTGGATTGGCTCCCGGAGGACACAGATGCACCCGCGCTCGAGCCGGTCGAGGCCGGACCGCGGTGGCGCGACCGGCGGTCCGTCTCGAACGAGGAGATCGCCACACTTCATCGCGCGGGGAAGACCGATTACGAGATCGCCGAGCGCCTCGACGTGTCCCCATCGACGGTCCAGCGCCGCCGAGCGAACGAGCTCGGTCTCGAGCCGAACGGAAGCGGCGGTCGTCCACCGGGCCGGACGTTCGACCAGGCGCGCTTCGAGGACCGGTACGACTCGGGACAGACGGATGCAGAGATCGCAGCGGGGCTGGGGGTCTCTTCGGCGACCGTCCAGCAATATCGGACCGCTCGTTCCCTCGAGCCGAATGGACGGCCGGTCAAGGAGGTCACCCAGCCGACCACCCTCACGCCACCGCTCGCCGAACTCCTCGGATACTGGATCGGGGACGGCTCGGTCCACGAGGACGGGATCCGCTTCCATCCGAGCCGGGAGGAGGTCCTGCACCGACTCGAGGCGCTCACCCAGCGGCTCTTCGAGACGTCACTCGACAGCACCAGATCGGAGGGGTGTTTCGAGGCGGTCATCCACAGTCACGAGATCAAACGGTGGTGGCTGTCACACTTCGGAGCGGCGAAGCCGTCGTCAGCGACGGCGAGCGTCCCCGAGGTGATGTGGAGCGCGGACCAGGAGACCATCGCCGCGTTCCTCCGGGGGCTTTTCACCGCCGATGGAACCGTGACGGACGGCCGGTATCCCAGGCTGTACAGCGCCTCTCTCGACCTCATATCTGACGTCCAACAGCTCCTCCTGGGGCTCGGGATTCCGGCCACCCGATGGGAACTCGATTCCGACGAGCGCGAGTATCACTCCGTCTCACCGGTCGGTCGGACCGGCATCCACGCGTTCGCCGAGTCGGTGGGGTTCCTGGATTCGCGCCGCGAAACACTATTGAACAATGTCGCAGAAGCGGCCGTGGGAAAGACGAAGTATGGACGGGTCGTCGACGGTCGAACGTGGAAACAATCGGTCACCGACGTCCGCGATGGTGGCGAGCAGACGGTCTACGACGTGACCGTTGCCGAAGACCCCCACTACGTCGCCAACTCCTTCGTGTCGCACAACAGCGGTGGCGGAATGGGGTATGCCTTCTGGAAGCTCAGGCCCTATGGCGATCCCGTCGGCTCCACCGGGGGGATCGCGTCCGGGCCCATCACGTTCATGCGGACGTTCGACCAGATGACCGAGACCATCGCCCAGGGCGGGACGAGACGTGGCGCCCAGATGGCGGTGATGCGGGTCTCCCATCCGGACGTCATCGAGTTCATCCATTCCAAGAACAAGGACGTCTCCCTTGCCCACTCCCTCCGGCTGAACGACCCGGACGACCCGACCTATACGGACTTCTCCGAGGCACTCGAGGAGGCGCGCGAGCTCATCGACGACGAGGGACGGGTCCCGAAGCACCTCCGCAATGCCGTCGAGGGACACCTCTCGAACTTCAATATCTCGGTCGGGATCACGGACCGGTTCATGGAGGCCCTGTACGAAGGCGAGGACTACACCCTCATCAACCCGCGGACGGAGGAGCCACACGTCGCCACCGAGGAGACGAAGGAGATGTACTCGCGATACGACCTGGGCGAGTACGTCGAGGTCGGCGAGGAGCTTTCGATCCCCGCCGAGATCATCTGGGAACGGATCGTCGAGGGTGCCCACGAGAACGGCGAGCCCGGGGTCATCTATCTCGAGCGGGCCAACAAGGAGCACTCCTTCGACGT
>JBDGRH010000088.1:0-2376 GCA_042218225.1 Halodesulfurarchaeum sp.
TCGAGCAGCTCGCCCGGATCCACGTCACGGCGATCCGCCCGGTGCTCCGAGATCAACCGGTCCACCATCTCGGCGTTGCGGGCGCGCTTGCGCTTCGCCGCTCGCTCCTCCCAGTCCTCGATGGCCGCCTCCACGTCGGATTCGCGGGCCACGGCCAGCTCGTCGACCTCGCGGATGGTCACCATCTCGGCGGGGGCCACGGGAACCTCGTGCTCGAACAGCAGCCGGTCGGCCACGTCCGAGAGGCCACCCTCCCGGAGCACCAGCCGGGGCTCGAACTCCAGGAGGCGCTCGGCGGTCTGGCGACCGGCGCCGCTTGCGTCCCGGAGGTACACCACGTCGTCCTCGGCGAGCCCGAAGGACGCATGCGCCGCCTCGATGGCGTCGAGGGTGAACTTCTCGATGGGCTTCACGGGGACGAGGTCCCCACCCCGGTCGACGTCCGCGAAGTTCGAGTGATCGAGCTTCCACAGCTCCTTCAGGCGCTCGAGCTTGTCCGCGAGCTCGTCGGCCCGGCGGCGCTCCTCCTCCAGCTCGGCCTCGAGGCGGTCGTTCTCCCACCGGAGCTTCGACACCTCCCGGCGCTCTCTGGCCTCGCGGCGCTCCTCCCGCCTGGCCTCACTCAGCTCCTCCTCGTACGCCTGGAGCTGCTCGTCCTTCTCGTCGAGGCGCCCTTTCAGGTCCTCGACGTGCGACTGGAGGCGCTCGACCTGCTCCTCGAGGTCCCGGATGCGGCGCTCCTCCTCCGTGAGCTCCCGCGGCTCGGGGCCCGAGGCCGGCTCCGGGGTGGGTTCGTCCTCGGTGAGGTCGTCGACGACCGCCTCGACGGTCGTCTCCTCCGCGATGACCCGCCCCACCACCTCGTCGCGGTCGAGGGGGCGGGGCACCTTCTCGGTGATGCGGTCGATCTGGTCCGCGTGGGCGTCGTGGGCGAACAGCGCGGCCGCCAGGGCGTCGCGCTCGTGGTCGTTGTCCGTGGCGGCCTCCCGCGTCCGGTGGAGCTTCTCGTCCACCGGAAGGTCCTCGTCGGGAACCCAGCCGGCCGCCTCGAAGCTCCGCCGGAGCTTCTCGACGGTCTCGGGCATGGGGGTCACGTCGGCGGCGACGAGCACCGGCTGCCCGCGCTCGATGATCCACTCGATGACGTCGGCCGTGTCGGCCGTCCGGCTGCTCCACGTGTCGAGCGGGCGGCCGTCCAGGTCCACCAGGCCCACCGCCGTGGTCGTTCCCGGGTCGATCCCGACGAAGACGTGGTCCCGGCGCTTCGCCAGGGGCTGGAACTCGATCCCGTCGCGTCGGACCGGCTCGATCTCGATGCGGGTGTCCCCCGACCGCCCGGCGGAGACGGGGATGTCGGCCACCGGGGCCTGGACGGTGAAGACCGCATTCGAGAAGCCGCCGTACTTCTCCGTGACGTCGCGCTCGTAGGACAGGCCCGCCTCCTCGAGCTCCCGCTCGACCCGCCGCGCCTCCTTCTTCACGGCCCCGTGGATGCGTCGAGTGTAGCGGTCCTCGCTCCAGCCGCCCTTCCCGGTCGACCGGCCCCGAGAGACCTTTACTTCGGTCTCGTCGGCGAACGCCCGCACTTCGTACCCCACGTTCCTCGCCGCCAGCCTCGCGGCGGCCTCGGCCTCCTCCATCGGGTCGCTCCCGTAGGGAACCCCGTGTCTGGAGGCCACCCGGGAGAGGGGCTCCGGGCGCTCGTCCCCCGTCACCTGCACCAGGCTCGTCTCCGGGGGAAGCCGGCGGAGAAGGTGGATCAGCTCGTCCTTATCGGCCGCCAGCTCGTACATGTTGTCGGTGGCGATCAGGTCCGGCTCCTCGTCGTCGATCCGCCGGAGGAGTTTCCGGTGGGTGACGACGTCCCGCTCCACCTCCTCTTCGTGAAGGACACAAAGGGCGAACGAGGGTGCGTCCCCGCGGATGGAGCCGCTCTGGACGTCCACCCCGAAGACCGGCTCGGAGAGCGCTCGCGTGCGGGTACTCACGGGACCGCCTAGGGCCGGTTCGGTAATAAATGCGGCTCCGGCCGGTCGAAGTCTGTTGGGCGAGGGGTATTCGACAGGTAGGTGAGATGGTGAAGTAGGGGGGGCAGTGACTGTTGAGGATGGTATCGTGGAATGCAGCCGCTCGAACGCACGTCTGCAGTCGTCTTCAATACGCTCAGAGAGCAGGCCACAGAAGGCCCCGGCTCCAATGTCGTGACGGGTTTTGAACAAAGACGCCCGAAAGCCCCCTTGCGATAGAAGACCATCTCGTTGATATGCAGACGTCCGAAAGCCCCCCTGCGATAGAAGACCATCTCGTTGATATGCAGACGTCCGAAAGCCCCCGGGCGCTCGACCGTCCGGGACTCGCTGCGGTCCTCACTCGGGA
>JBDGRH010000085.1:0-2375 GCA_042218225.1 Halodesulfurarchaeum sp.
GCGCCGGGTATCCCGATGGCCGAGGAGTCCATCTGGCAGGCAGGTCCCCCTCCCCAACATTTTTTCATTTCAGCCCGTAGTGAATAGAGCACGCATCCGACCCGCCGTCTCGATCCAACCGATGAACGAGACCATCCGGGAACACCGGCTTGTCGTCCTGGCCGTCCTCGCCGGAGCGCTGGCCGGCATCGGCACGTACGGTGCGACACCCCTCTTTCGGGGATACGTCTCCGGGACCATGCAGGTCATCGGAGGCCTGACCCCCCTCGACCCCTACGCCCCGGGCCTGCTCCTCTCGCTGGGGATCGCCTTCCTCGTGGGCCTGTCGATGAACTTCCTCCCCTGCAATCTCCCGATCGTGATGTCCCTGCTCCCCGCGACGAGCGACGCGACCTCCTGGGGACGGTTCTCCCTCCGGACCGCCCTGTACGGCCTCGGCGCGATGACGGCGCTAGGAACGCTCGGCTTCCTCCTCGGTGCCGCCGGTGGCGCCATCAGGCCGCTCGTCCGCTCGTATCCCGCGGTCGGTATCTACGTGGCCGGCGCGGCCATCGGGCTGGTCGGACTCTTGTCCATCCTCTGGGGCCTGCGCGAGATCGGAACCATCACCCTGCCAACGCCGTCGCTCCCGTTCATGGACGCCCTCCGAACGACGGTGGACCGGCAGACGGGGGCGCGGGAGTATCTCCTCCTCGGCGCGGTCTACGGGGGGAGCAGCGGTGGGTGCCCCATGCCCACCTATCACCTCCTGCTGGTCTGGGTCGTGGTGGCGGCGGACGCTCTCTTCGGGGCGGCCCTCCTCGGAACCTACGTGGTGGGTCGCGTCCTCCCCGTGGCCGCCCTTGGTGCCGTGTTCCACGCCCGACCGAAACGCGTCGCCGCGATATTCAGGGAGGGGTCCGCGTCCGTACGCAGGATTAATGGGGTGGTCCTCGTCGCGCTGGGGACGCTTCTCCTCGTCTTCGTCATCCTCCGGGCGATCCCGGGCGTGCTCGGGTGATCGGCGTTAGGCAGAACAGCGGAATGAACGGATGGGTAGCCTGCTACCCGCTCTCACTCGTCGTCCCCCGTGAGCGCACTGACTGGTGCCGGTTGGTTCGAAAGATGGGTCTCGGTGAACCCGCTCTCGAATTTGAGGCCATAGCCCAACAGGCGGTCGGCCCCGATGTGCCCGGCCCAAATGAGGGCGAGCAACACGGCCAGGGGAACATCAGCAACGAACCCGACCGATCCCAGGGCGAGTGGCAGTGTGTACGTGTGCACCACGTTGTAGCTCAGACTGCCCACCCGCGGGCCGGCAAGATATCCCAGCATCGAGAGATCCGGTGCCAGGGCCAGGATCACCAGCAGCCAGATGGACCCACCGAGGGTGAAGTAGCCCGCAATCGCCAGGGCCACGACGGCGAGGCCTTCGACGCGGAGGAACGTCCGGGGTTTCATCGGTCCGCCTCCCCCGTCGGCCGGGCGATCGTCACCGTATAAAGGCCGCCGAGGAACGGTTCTCGGTCCTCCACGGCCAGCCCGGTCCCTTTCACCATCGGCTCCAGCGGGCGGTTGAGATCGGCGAACAGGAGCCGTGCCAGGGGGTTGGCAGCCCGGCGGAGGAGCGACGGTTTCCCGTCCGCCGGGCTGAACTTGTCATAGAGGGAGATCCGCCCCTCGGGTGCGAGGACACGGGCGGCTTCCGAGACCACAGCGCCCGGGTCAGGAACGACGGAGAGGATGAGATGGAGGAGGACCGCCTCGAAGGCGTCGTCCTCGAACGGGACCTGGTGTGCGTCGCCGATTGCCACCTCGGCCGGTCGGTCGTACCGCCCGGCCGCCATCCGGGTCCGCTCCACCATGGTCGGGAGCAGGTCGATCGCGGTCACCCGGACGTCGGCGGGGAGATGGGCCAGGTCCATCCCGGTCCCGCACCCGAGCAGCAGCAGGTGCTCGTCCGTGTCCGGGTCGAGGCGCTCGATGGCGCGCCGACGGCCCCGCTCGAGCGGTCGGGCGACCTGGTCGTATATCGGCGCGTAGAGCGTATAGCGGATCCGATTCCACGTGTTGGATAGCGGCATCCGATAGCGCGTACGGCATTGCCTGGGATGATAAATCCCGGCCAAGGGGGAACTCCGTGCTTCGACCGGCTCGAGTGGATGGCTGGTGCGAACCTGGTATAATACCTGAAACGTGAGCAATGGATTTCGCGATTGCGAGGCCATGGTTCCGGACTTCGCGAGAGCTGTCTTGGAATGGAGACGTCCGGATGCTACCGCGATTCTAGACCGAGAATTCAATGAAAGGGAGACACCCGAATCGGCTTCTCCACCCACTAGTAATGTCGGCCGGTGAGGATTCCGACTCCCTGGCGGATCGAAAGGGCGAGGCCG
>JBDGRH010000203.1:0-2369 GCA_042218225.1 Halodesulfurarchaeum sp.
GAGGGCGTTCATCCCGTGGCGGTTCTGTGGACTATGTTTGGAGTAGACTACCCACCTTCCTCAACGAGAAAACGACCCCGCCGACCGCTCCTGCAGGATCGACTGCAGGTTCTCCAGGGAGAGGTTCCGACCCGTTATCGGAATAACGACCGTCTTCCCCGCGAGCGCCTCACCCAACACCCGCGCCCCCGCGATACCGGCCACCGCGGCACCCTCGGCCAGGATGTGCTCCTGGGCGAGGAGGTCGGCGATCGCCTCGCGCAGGTCCGCATCGGAGACCAGCAGGAAATCCTCGAGGTGCTCGCGGAGGATGTCCTGGGTGAGGGCGAAGGGGACGCTCGTCGCCAGTCCCTCGGCGAACGTGTCCATCGTGTCGCTGGGCTCGAGGTGCCCCTCGGCCCACGCCTCGTACATCGCGGGTGCCGCCTCGGATTGCACCCCGTAGACGCTCGCATCGGCCAGCTCGCCCACGCTCAGGCAGTATGCGGCCGTCCCGGACCCCCCGCCGACCGGGTTCAGGACCACGTCGACCGCGGGGCGCTCCTCGAGGATCTCGAGGCCGGCCGTCGCGATCCCGGCGATGAGCTTGGGTTCGTTCGCCGAGTGCACGTAGCGATACCCCTCGGCGGCGGCGAGCTCCTCGGCACGTTCGCGGGCATCGTCGAACGTCTCGCCGTGGTGGCGAACCGTCGCCCCGAGTCGCTCCATCGAGGTCACCTTCCCGGGGTTGGCGTCCTCCGGGACGACGATGGTCACCGGGACCTCGGCGCTCCGGCCGGCATACGCGATGGATTGGCCGTGGTTCCCGGTGCTCGCGGCGATGAGCCCCGGGTCGTGGAACGCCTGGGGGAGGTCGGCGACGAGGTTCATCCCGCCCCGGACCTTGAACGCGCCGATCGGGAGCGTGTCCTCCCGCTTGAAGTAGACGTCGGCGTCCAGCTCCGCCGAGAGCGCCTCGGCCCGGACCAGTGGCGTGCGGGGCAGGTAGGGCTCGATGCGCTTGCGGGCCGCGAAGATGTCCGACCGGTCCGGCGGCGTCAGGTCGTGGTAGGGGAAGACGGTCGTCTGGTCCGGCGAGTCGATGGGCTCGTACTGGTTGGACATACCCCATTTACAGGGAGGAGTGCCATCGAGGTTTCGGCGTCTCACCGGCGATGGGCTGTGTCGGGGCGCGCCGCGGGCTGGCTGTTCGGCCATGTCGGTGGGTTGTCGGTCCGTGGTTGCGTTGGTCAGGTGGTAGCGTTGGTCGGGTGGTAGCGTTGGTCGGATGGTAGCGTTGGTCGGGTGGTTTGCCCGTTGATCGTCTCCCCGATATCTCGACGCTGGGGATTCGGTTTTTGTCCGGTCGGCAATAGCTGTATTTTGAGTGTCCGTGGATCGACGCTGACGGATACGTAGATGCCTCCGTCAAGGCTCGTCCGCGGAACGACCCCGGTCGCACCAGGCTGCTCTGGTATCGCGTCGATGCCCCAACGCTCGGGCGCTCCGCTCGCGCGCCTCGCGGCCCGCTCCTGTCGGCCGGGTCGCACACCGTTCGGGGATCCAAACGGGTCGGTCGCTCGGACAGTCCGCCTGGATCCGTCGAGATGGCGGGGTGTGAACGGTCTCAGCACTCAAAAACGATTAGCAGAGGGGATAACCGCTCTCGGACGCTCTCCGAGTTGGATTTACACCCTTGTCGATAACCGGGTATCGCTCCAATAGGGAGGCGAGGCGATCATAATGTCCGATACAATCAACGCAGCACTCGCCGTCACTGGCCCTTCCGAATGTGGAGCCGTCCTCCCATCCGACACTCGCCAATCAGCTATGGGGGATCTTCTATGAGTGTCGACATCGGCCGATGGGGACTCGTCGCCGTCGTCCTCGGTGCCATCGCCTGGATCGTCCCCTCGTTCCTGTCTGGCCCCTCGATAGTCGGTAGATCGGGCTGGGGATACGGCGGGATGATGGGCGGCCCTGGCGGAATGATGGGCGGCCATGGCGGCATGATGGGTGGCTACGGCAGCATGATGGGCGGCCACGGCGGCATGATGGGTGGGTACGGTGGTATGATGGGTGGGTACGGGGGTATGGGAACCGGCGGGTACCTCGTCGGCATCGTCTCGCAGTTGGGTTTCATCGTGTTGCTCCTCGGCGGGGCATATCTCCTCTACCGGACGTTCGTCACCGGCGGGGACGGTGGCCTGTTCGAGCCCGACGATACGGCCCTGGAGGAACTCCGGGTGGCGTATGCCCGTGGCGAGCTCTCGGATGAGGAGTTCGAACGGCGGAAAGCCCGGTTGCAACCCTCCGGGAACGAGTGACTGCGGAGTCGTAGTGTTAGCTGGGACTTTCTGTGCTGGTTCGAGTGGTTCTTTGACTGTGGT
>JBDGRH010000130.1:0-2350 GCA_042218225.1 Halodesulfurarchaeum sp.
CCTTACGTCGTCCGGGACGGGTCGAGCGCCCGGCCCCTTTCGGATTCCCACCCGAGTAGATCCAAACCCACTAGAAATGTCGGCCGATGAAGATGCCGACACCCTGGCGGATTGAAAGGGCGAGGCCGGCTCGGGGAAGGCGGGCGACGTAAGGACCGCAGGCGGAGGGCGAGCGAAGCGAGCCCGGAGCCGAGGACCGCAACGAGCCCCCGACCCGAGGCGGCCGAGGGCTTTCAACTCGTTGGGGTAGCGATTACTGTGTTTTCTGCAGGCGGCCGAGGGCTTTCAACTCGTGAGGATTTCGCTACCAGCGGTCACTTCCGTAGAAGGCCGAGAACGTTCCGACGGTGGCGGGTCACGTTGCACTCAACGATGAAGCAGGCGGGGACTGCCCCCGTGTTTCCCAAGATTCGATTTCTCGCGAGTGAATAGCTTTCCCCCTTCCTGAACACATTATATAATGCGTCTACCGCCGCGTTGCGAGCGTTCCCTATTCAATACGCGTTCCGGGCGACTCCGCCGCGAGGAACGCGGGCAACCCCTCGAGGTCGAAGATGGACGCGGGAACATCAGTTCCAAGAAGGGTGCGGACCTTCTCGGCCATCCCCCCAGTCACGTCCGTTTCCTCGCTCTCCCCGAGCACGGCCGCTGCGTCGTCGAACGTCTCGATCCGGTCGATGACCGCTCCGTCCGCATCCAGCACCCCCGGGACGCCGGAGCACAGGCCGATCCGGTCCGCGTCGAGGGACTCGGCCAGGGACACGACCAGCTCGTCGCCGGAGACGATCGTCGCCCCGGCGCCCCGCGTGGTGAAGACGTCGCCGTGGAGCACTGGCAGGAACCCCTCCTCGAGCATGGCCTCGACCTGGTCCGTGGCGAGCCAGACCGCGTCCGCCTCGGGACGGTACCCTGTCGAGAGGGGCCGGACGGGGATGGCTGGGAGCCCGTGGTCGTTGAGGTAATCGAGGACGGCCTTGTTCAGACGACCCATGGCGTCGTGGATCTGGCGGATGGCCTCGGTATTCCGCGTCCCGGACCCCTTCGAGACACCGAAGGAGTCCGCGTGATAGTGGCCGAACGAACCGGCCCCGTGGACCACGACCAGCTCGGGCACCTCGGCCTCGGAGATGATGCGCCCGGCCTCAGTCAGCGCGTCCGTGTCGACCGTCTCGCGCTCGTCCTTCTGCGTGATGAGACTGCCCCCGAGCTTCAGGACGACCGTCATCGGCGTCCCCCCGCCGGATTCCGTCCGCCCCTCCTTGCTCGCATCGTCATTCCTCCCGGCGCACCCCGTCGGTGTCGAGCTCGGCGCGGAAGACCTCCTCGCACTCCGGCGTGTAGGCAAGGGCGGTCTCCGTGGCGTCGGACTCGTCGAGCGCGACGATGCACCCGCCACCGCCGGCCCCGGTGAGCTTCGCGCCGGCTGCCCCCGCCTCCCGGGCCGCCCACACCATCGCATCGAGCGAGCGGGCGGACACGCCGAGCGCCCCGAGGAGCCCGTGATTGAAGTCCATGAGCCGGCCCAGCTCGTTTACGTCGCCCGCGGCCAGGACCGTCTCGCCCTGCCGGACCAGATCGCCGATGGTCTCGACCGTGTCGTCGGCGAAGTCGTACTCCTGCTTGAGGGACCGGACGCCGGAGACGAGGGCGCCGGTGTCGCCGGCACCCCCGTCGTAGCCGATGACGAATGGGAGTGGCGGGGCCTCGATGGTCTCGCAGTCGTCCCCCTCGACCCGGACGGCGCCGCCCATGGTCGAGCAGAAGGTGTCCGCCCGGGAGGCCTGTCCCTCCTGGACCTGGTACTCGACCTGGTAGGCCCGGTCCGCGAGTTCCTCGCGGGGGAGGGTCACCCCGAGCTCTCGGGTGCCCGCGTCGATGGCGGCCACGACCACGGCGGCCGAGGAGCCCAGGCCGGCACCGAGCGGGATGTCGCTCTCGATGGTGACGTCGAAACCCGCCGCAGGTTCGTCCGTGGCGTCGCGGACCTGCGCGATGGCCACGTCCACGTAGCCCATCGCCGCGTCGATGAGGTTCTCGGAGACGTTCACCTCGGGTTGCTCGTCGGTCGAGCCGCTGTACTCGACCGTGAAGCCGTCCAGGCTCAGGTCCTCGGCGTCGACCCGGAGGCGGTCGTCCTCCCGCTCCCGGACCGTGACGGAGGCCCGCTGCTCGATGGCGCAGGGGACCGCCGGCTCGCCGTAGACCACGGCGTGCTCCCCGAAGAGATAGACCTTCCCGGGGGCGCTCGAGGTTGCCATACCCGTAGGGAGACGGGGAGGGCTAAAAATGGTGTGAATCGCGACCTGGCGGAGGAGGGATGGGATGTTGGCTTCAGGGGGAATGGGTGAGG
>JBDGRH010000116.1:0-2340 GCA_042218225.1 Halodesulfurarchaeum sp.
TCAACTCGTGGCGGTAGCGATTCCTGTGTTCGTTGCTGACGGCCGAGGGCGTTCACCTCGTGGCGGTCGGGGTTGTTTTCGCTCTTGCAGTCGGCAGAGGGCGTTCAGCTCGTGGCGGTCGCGGTTACGGCTGTCACTGCAGCCGGCCGAGCGCGTGGAACCCCTGACGATTCCCCCCCGGTTCGTTCCAGAACGGCAGAAGCGTTCCAGACCGACAGGAGCGTTCAAGGCGTCGCGGGTACCCCCGCTTCCACGGGAAGAATTGAACTGTCGACTCCCATGCACGATGAGGGGTCGGACTGCGTTCCCGGAGAAACGGTCCGAGCCTGACTCCGTTTGCTAAAGGAACCGCCCGCTCCAGACTGCCCACCCGCTCAGGTCGCCCGCCGCTCGCGGGCCTTCGGGCGGAGCTTCGAGTACCCACACTTCCGACAGCGGGAGGCCCGCGGCGGATTGCGGGCGTTACAGCGCATGCAGATCTGCTTGCCGAGGAGGCGGTCCTCGATGGAGAGGTGACGGGTCATACGGCCGGTTTCGGTGTGCCGGCGCTTAAGGGGTTCGGCTCGGGGCCCGGGTCGGTGCCGGGGCCAGGGCCGGTGCCGGGGCCAGGGCCGGTGCCGGGGCCAGGGCCGGTGCCGGGGCCGGGGCGAAATCGCAAGCACGCTCACTACTCCCCGTCGTCCTCCCGCGCGAGGTACTCGTCCTGCACGGCCACGACCTCGCTCGAGTCCGCACAGGCCGCGTACCGACGAAGCGGCTCCTCGTTCAGATCGAGGAAGGTCTGCCCCCAGCGGAACTTCGAAAGGAGGCGCTCGGCCTGCTCGCGCTCCCCGAGGATATAGAGCCCTCCCGCGAATGCTTCGACGGTGGTCAGCCGGAACGGCCGCCCGAAGTTGACCGGGTTGCCCGCCAGCAGGAAGGGGAGCGCCCGGTGCTCGCCGGACAGCTCGAAGTGCGCCGACTCCGCCGTCTCCCAGGAGAGATCCATCGCCACGAGCCGGTCGCTTGTGTCACGATCCGCGGGCGAGAGGGCGCGCTCCGCGAAGGGGTCGAGCACGAGCCCGTACGGGGTGTCGGCGTTCGACCCGTGGAGGGTGGCGAGGTCGAACCGCGCGAGCTTCCGGGCCGTGCACTTCTCCGGGTCGTCATCCCCCTCGTACCTGACGTGGAGCTCCACGTGGACCCGTTGGCGCGGGTGCGGCAAAAGGGCGCGGTCCGCCACTGAGTCGATGACCCGATGGCCGAGCTTCCTCTACGTCGCCGCGTCCCCAAGGCCAAGCTTCAACGGTCGTCGCCACATTGCCCGTTTATGGAGCCGGGGGAGCTCGCCAGACGATACTACGCGTGCCTCGACGAGGGGCGGTATGAGGCCCTCGAGGAGGTCCTCGCACCCGAATTCGTGCATCACCGGAGCGACCGGCGCCTCGAGGGGCGGGACCGGTTCGTCTCCTTCATGCGCGACGAGCGGCCGCGGACGGACACCGAGCACGCGATCGAGACGATATATACTGGCCCCGGGGGCGTGGCTGTTCGTGGCCGATTGCTGCTCCCGGACGGCAGCGAGTGGTTCGAGTTCGTGGACGTCTTCGCGGTCCGGGACGGTCGCCTGCGAACGCTTCGGACGTTCACCGATTGACGGCGTCCCGAATCGATCCGGGTCCGCCAGGGACTTTCGAAAGTCCCAAACCCGGGCTTCGAATCAGCATACGGTATGGGCGACGGGAGCCTCCGCCTTGGGCTCCGAGCAGTCCCAGACTGGTTCCGCCGCCACGGGTGGGGGCAAGCCTGGTTCCTGATCGCCGTGGGTAGCGCCGCGGTGGTCGGGACGAGCTATGTACTCACCCACTCGTACCCGGCCTCCTACGGAGGCCTATTCCTGGAGGTCATCGAGCGCGTCCGACGGGATGGCTTCGCCTATCCGACCCACATCCCAGGGTTCACCAACCAGGGGATTCCCTGGGCCTATCCGCCGCTGGTGTTCTACCTCGACGCGCTTCTCACCCGCCTGTTGCCACTCTCCGGCCTCGAGTTGGCCAGGTTCCTCCCGCCCGCCTTCTTCGTCCTTTCCATCGTCCCCTATTTCCGCCTCGCCACCCGCTGTCTCGGCTCCCGACGGCGGGCCGGGGTGGCCAGTTTCATCTACGCGGTGACGCCCGCCGCGTTCGAGTGGATCATCACCGGCGGTGGAGTCATCCGGGCCCCCGCCCTCCTGCTCGCCCTGACCGGCCTGTACACGGGGGTCAATCTGTTCGACGGCGGGGGCTGGGAGTGGCTCCTCGCCTCGACGGTCCTCTTCGGACTCACCCTCCTCAGCCACCCGGTCCTGGCCTTCGGGTTCGG
>JBDGRH010000249.1:0-2325 GCA_042218225.1 Halodesulfurarchaeum sp.
CTCGCGGGAGGACTTCGACCTCCTCATCCTCGCCCGGGAGCTCGAGGCGGGGGTCGTCACCGAGGACCAGGGGATCATCAACTGGGCGGAGGACTTCGGGCTCCGGTACATGCGCGGTCGAGAGTTCCCCGACCTCCTCGAGGAGTACCTCGACGCCGCCGAGCGCCGTGAGGGTCTCCGGTCACAGGAGCCGGACGGTGGGGAGTGAGGGGGGTGGTCGGTACTGTCGGGTAGACGAACGTGGTCAGTGGCGGTCATTTCTGTCGTATTGATGCTATCCGGTGGAGCAGGGGCTTGAAAGCAGTTTCTGCATTTCACGATTCCTGGCCATCGGTCCGTCGAACGTTCCTCTGCAGTTAACAGAACCCTGGAGACGGAGACCGCCGAAAGCCCCCGGGTGCTCGACTCGGGCGTAGCGTACGGATCGCTTCTGTCTCGCGGCTCACTCCGTTCACTGCGGCAGGCGGCCGAGGGCTTACATCTCGTGACGGTCGCTGGTGTCTTTGTTTTTCCTCCTGCAGACGGCCGAGAGCTTTCAACTCTCAATAACCCTCTTTCTGGAGGTTACAGCAGCCGGCCGGACCGATCCGAAACCGTCGCCGATGTCTGCTGTCAGTTCGAATGATCCCCCTAGAAAAGGACGACCAAGCCGCTCGGGGGTTGCGATTCGAGCGCCGATGGCCACTCGAGGGCGAGCGCATGCCATTCCTGCCCCATCGAGTCCGTCCGGAAGAGACCCAGGTTCGTGGCCGCGAAGACCGCCCCCGGGTTTTCGCCACGTTCCAGGACCGGCCGGAGCATCCCGTGGCCGTCGGGGAGCCCCTCACCCGATCGCGCCCAGACCGCTTCCCCATCGAGGTCGTGGATCTCCCGGCGGTAGACGTATGACTCGGCCCGGCCAGGAGTGTGTGCGCGACCCGGTCCCCTCGCGGCGGAGAGGAGCAAGCGGTCCGGGTCCGCGGGATCCGCCGCGACGCTCCAGCAGTAGCGATGCTCGAGCCCTCGCTGCGGGTGCTGCCAGGTCTCCCCGCCGTCGGCCGTCTCCGCGAAACCATCCCCGGCCGCGGCCCAGGCGTGACCCGGAGCCGCGGGGTGGGTGGTCAGCTCGTGATTGTCGCGCCTGGAATCCGCTACGCGGTCCGTCCAGGTCTTGCCCCCGTCGGGTGACTGGACGAGTGCCCCGGCCTCGATGCTGACGTAGAGGTGCTCCGGGTTGGCGGGATTCACCTCGATCCACCGGACGTGATGCGTGCTCGGTCGCGGGGGGAATGACCACCTGTCGGCGGATGGCAGGTCGGTGAGCCCCTCGAGATGGCGCCAGGAGGCGCCCCCGTCCGTCGATCGATACACCCTGCTCGGCTCGGTGCCTGCGTAGACGACCCCGGGGTCGGACGGGTCGACCGCGACGCTGGTCACGGCGTCCGGTTCGATGGTATCCGTGCCCACCGCCTCCCACGACGCTCCACCATCCAGGGTCCGCTGGAGTCCCCGATCGAAGGTCCCCACGAACCAGCGTTCGGGCGCCCCTCGATGGGCACCCACCGCCTGGAGGTCATCTCCCTCGCGGACCGTGGTGGCCGTCCAGCCATCGCCGTCCCTCGACACCCGGAGGAGACGGTCGTCGAACCCGGCGAGGAGGGTGGGCATGTGTCACGATGGTCGGGTCCTGGTCACACGACCTTCAATCCCCGCTCGCCCGCTTGACAGACCGCTCCCCGGCACGTGGCCCCTCGATGTCGACCGCAGGGAGCTTATCCCGGAGGTAGCGGCCCGTGTGGGAGTCGTCCTGTCGGGCGACCGCTTCGGGTGTGCCGGTGGCGACCACCTCGCCCCCGCGTTCGCCCCCCTCGGGCCCCAGGTCGATGATCCGATCCGCGTTCTTGACCAGGTCGAGCTCGTGCTCGATGACCACGACCGAGTTGCCGCGGTCGGCGAGCCGGTGGAGGACGTCGATGAGCTTGCGCTCGTCGTCCTTGTGCAGTCCCGTCGTGGGCTCGTCCAGCAGGTAGAGCGTGTCGCCCGTGTCCTTCTTTCCGAGCTCCTCCGCGAGCTTGACGCGCTGGGCCTCGCCTCCGGAGAGCGTGGTGGAGGGTTGGCCCAGCTTCATGTATCCCAGGCCGACGTCCTCGAGGAGCTGGAGGCGGCGCTGTATCTGCGAGTCGGCCTCGAAGAACGAGAGCGCCTCCGAGACCGTCATCTCGAGGACGTCCGCGATGGTCTTCCCCTTGTAGGTGACCTCCAGGGTCTCGTCGTTGTAGCGGTCCCCGCCACACTCCTCGCAGGGGACGTGGACGTCCGAGAGGAAGTTCATCTCGATCTTGACGG
>JBDGRH010000168.1:0-2324 GCA_042218225.1 Halodesulfurarchaeum sp.
CTTCACCGAGATGAAGTTGCTCTGGGACTCGTTGGCGACGGCCTTCGCCAGGAGGGTCTTCCCGGTGCCGGGCGGCCCGAAGAGGAGAACTCCCTTCGCCGACTCGAGATCCATCTCCTCGAAGACCTCGGGGTACTCGAGCGGCCACTGGACCGTCTCACGCAGGCGCTCTTTCGTGTCGGCGAGTCCGCCGACGTCCTCCCAGGTGACGTCCGGGACCTCGATGAAGACCTCCCGCATCCCGGAGGGCTGGATGCCCTTCATCGCCTCCTTGAAGTCGGAGTCGGTGACCTGGATCTCCTCTAAGATCTCCGCGTCGATCTCGTCGGCATCCAGGTCGATCTGCGGACGGATCCGGCGGAGCGCGTTCATCGCGGCCTCTTTCGCGAGCTGCTCGATGTCTGCGCCGACGTATCCGTGCGTGTTCTCGGCGAATTCGTCGATGTCGACACCTTCGGCGAGGGGCATCCCCCGGGTGTGCACCTGGAGGATCTCCTTCCGGCCGTCCTTGTCGGGGACGCCGATCTCGATCTCGCGGTCGAAGCGCCCACCGCGCCGGAGCGCGGGATCGATGGCGTCGACGCGGTTCGTGGCGGCGATGACGACCACGTCGCCGCGCTCCTCCAGGCCGTCCATCAGGGAGAGGAGCTGGGCGACGACGCGGCGCTCGACGTCGCCCGTGGTCTCGCCGCGCTTGGGGGCGATGGAGTCGATCTCGTCGATGAAGATCACGGCCGGTGACTTCTCCTCGGCCTCCTCGAAGACCTCCCGGAGCTGCTCCTCGGACTCCCCGTAGTACTTCGACATGATCTCCGGGCCGCTGATGGTCTGGAAGTGGGCGTCGATCTCGTTGGCGACGGCCTTCGCGATCAACGTCTTCCCGGTCCCCGGCGGCCCGTGGAGGAGGACGCCCTTCGGCGGCTCGATGCCGAGCTGCTGGAAGAGCTCGGGGTGGCGCATCGGCAGCTCGACCATCTCCCGGACCTGCTCGAGCTCCTCGTCGAGGCCGCCGATGTCCTCGTAGGTGACGTTGGGCGTCTTCGCGTCGGCCGCCTCGGTCTCGGCGATCTCCTCGGCTGGGCGCTCGCTGATGCGGATCTCCGTGGAGTCCGTCACCACGACCGTCCCGGATGGCTCGGTCGCGGCGATCTTCAGGGGGATCTGCTGGCCGGAGACGGCGGTGATGCCCCCGAACCCGAGGGACACCGGCACGGTCTGGCCGGTCGTCACGGGCCGCCCCGACAGCTTATCCCGGATCATCGGCTCGACGTTGCCCCGGATGCGGAGGTTCTGCGGGAGGGCGATGGTGACGGCGGTGGCGGGCTTGATATCGGCTTTATGGACCTCGACGCGGTCCTCGATCCCGACGTTCGCCTCCTGTCGGAGGCGCCCGTCGATCCGGATGACGTTCTGTCCCTCGTCCTCCGGATACCCCGGCCACACCCGGGCGACGGCCCGGTTCCCGCTTTTCCCCTCGATGACGATGTAATCGCCGTTCTCGAGGTTCAGCTCCTGCATGGCCCGTCGATCGATCGCGGCCAGTCCACGGCCGGCGTCTTTCTGCTTCAGTGGTTTGACGGTGAGTTTCATCCGCTCGCTCATTCCTCGGTCACCTCGATTGTGAGGACGCCGTTCGTGATAAACGTGTTCGAGACGACATCGTCGGGGATCTCGATCTCGAAATCGCGGGGCCCATCGGGCCCCTCGAGGGTCACGATGGCCACCTCGTCGAGGACATCGACGCTCGAGGCGGACCCCGCTGCACCGAGGTCGGCCACGATGAGCGTCTCCTCGTCGTACTCGTAGCGCCGAACCGGAATCGGCGACGCCTGCTTGGAATCGATATCCATTTTCCTAACCCGACGTAATCGGGTTCCCTATTTAAATGTTCCGTTCAATAATTCGGGGACGGCGAAGGGGCCCTCGATATTGGTGAGATAGCGGTCCACAGGCTTGGCTCGGGGGTACTATCGAGGAGGGTGGAGGCCTCCTTTGGTGCGATGTATGGGCCAATAGGTCCCTATCGTGTGTGCAGTTACATTTCCTATTATGGTGGTCAGGTGATCTCGCTAGCGGATCGGAATTCACCGTCCGGTTGCAGAACAGGGGGTCACTGGGGCACTCGGTGCCGAAGGTTTTCGGCCGTCTGCAGAGAAGGCGATAACCGGTATCGTGACGGGATGAAAGCCTTCGGCCGTCTGCAGCAGTGACTGTAACCACGACCGCGACGAGTTGAAAGCCCTCCGCCGGTTGCAGGAAGGAGAATAACCCCAACCGCCACGAGTTGAAAGCCCTCCGCCGGTTGCAGGAAGGAGAATAACCCC
>JBDGRH010000033.1:0-2318 GCA_042218225.1 Halodesulfurarchaeum sp.
CGCCTCGTAGGAAAGCGAGAGGACCGGCACCTCGAACCCCTCCCACTCGATCATCTCCCGGTGGGACTCGACGTCCACCGGGGACTCCCAGCTCCCGTCCGCCCGCCGCTTCTGCACGTCGCCCATCACCTCGACCGACACGCCCTCGATCCGAAGCTCCCCGAAGTGGGAGCGTATCCGGTCGCTCGCCGATCTCGAGACCGGCTCGACCACCGCATCCGGAAACAGCTCCTCGATGGCATACGCCCCCGAGTCCGTCGTCTGGACGTCGATGTCCGCCGGCTCCTCGACTGGCACACCCTGCAGTGCGAAGCTCGTACTCCCGGTGAGCGCCCAGGTGAGTGGCTCCCCGGAGAGGCGAGAGACGAGCGTCCGGAGCGCCTGTCGGTGCGCCCGGGGCAGTTCCACCATGCGGCAACACCGTCCAGTTCGCCATCCCATCGTGTTGAAGATACCGGGAATAGAAGCCCCACCCGAACAGGTGGACCCCGTAACGATGCACACGGCCCTCGAGAACCGCCTTCGATGCCTAGATTGTGGCGAGTCACTCGGAACCACACTCACCTGCCAGCGCTGTGGCAGCACCTATCCGCGCGAGGAGGGAATCTACGACTTCGCCCCCGCCGATCCCGACGGCCTGGATGCCCTCGGGACGCGGGCCGCGGACCGAGCGGCGGCGGACGACCGGGCGGACCTCGAGGCGTCATACGAGGAGTACGTCTCCGACGCGGAGCGGGGGGCGAGAGCGGCCGCCGGGAACGCGATGGTGGAGCGGCTCGAGCGCTGTGCGGGCCTCACCGTCGAGCTCGCCACCGGGATGGGCGGACTGGTCGGGCAGTTGCTCGAGCGGGAGGGTATCTCCCCGGTCGCGACCGACATCTCCCCCGAGGCACTCCGCCAGCTCCGGGCCCAACTGCCGGGCGAGGAGGCCGAGGAGGGGGCGCAAGCGCTCCCGCCATTCGTCGCCTGCGACGCGCGGGAGCTCCCCTTCCTCGACGGCGCCGCGGACACGGTCCTCACGGCAGGCGGCTTCAACAACATCCAGCGGGCGGAGACGGCGATCGCCGAGGCCGCTCGTGTGCTCGGCGACGGGGGGCGCCTCCTCGCACTGAACCTGTTCGTCGAACCCGAGACCGAAAGCGCGGCCCGTGCCCGGGAACTCGGTGTCGAGACCGCCTACCTCAGGGAGGCGTTCGAGGTGGCGCTCCAGGAGGGGTTTCGGTCGGTGGACATCGAGGTCGTCGAGCGGGTGGAGATGGGGGAGAACCCCTACGACGTGATGCCCGTCGCGGGGGACGTCCAGACGTACGCGGTCGTGGAAGCGATCCCGTGAGGACCGGCGAGCAAGCGCATCCAGTCGGACCCAACCCCGTTGCCGGCTCACGGACCGCCGTGCCGGGTATCCCCCATTACGAGTGGCGAAAAGTCCGTCCGCGGAGATCGTCGCGAGGTAGTGATCTGCGTGATCTCCGCCGGGAGCGGCCCTAGACCGACCCGTTCGCGAACTGGGCGATCACGTCGAGGCTGTTCGCCGGCCGTGAGCCTCTGGCGACCACGTGCCCGCTCTCGTTGATGAGATAGCCCAGCCCGTGACTGCCCTCGGGATTGTAGGTCCGGACCATCGACCGCGACGGCACGCCCCAGACCCAGTTCGACTCGTTCAGCGTCGCCGGGGCGTAGGCCTCGGCGAACGCCCGTCCCGTGGGCGCCCCCGCTCCGGCCATCGACCGCGGTGTCAGTGCGATGACGGTGAGGTTCCGGAGGCGGGAGGCGTTCCGCGCCATCCGGGCGGCCTGGATCTGGCACGTCTCGCAGGTCGCGGCGGGGAACCACAGGAGGATGCGGTCGCCGAGATACCTGGAGAGGTCGCGCTCCGTCCCGTTCGAGAGCGTGAAGGTCGCGGGCGGGGCCGTGGCTCCCATCGCGGGGCCGGAGGGCGCGTCTCCCGCCTCCGCCTGCGTCGTGGTGGTCGGTGCGGGCTCGCCGCCCATGGAACCGGCACCGCCGAGGGTCGTGACCGTCACCACCATGATGGCCACGACCGCGATGGCCCAGAACCCGGCGATGAGCTTCTGCCGGCTGGACAATCCACCGTCGTCGGGCTGGGAGGGGCCGGCTGGTTCCGGCTCGGACGGCGCCTCGTCGGTGGTTGACGGCGGCTGCTCCTCGTCCCGTGCCTCTTCGTCAGTGGTCGACGCCTCGTGCTCCTCGTCCCGTGCCTCTTCATCGTGGTCGGTCATAGGACCACCTCCGGGGCCGACCCAGCTGTTCCGGGTTCGACACCCCCGATCCGAAGAGTGGCCAGGAGGTCAGCTACC
>JBDGRH010000197.1:0-2310 GCA_042218225.1 Halodesulfurarchaeum sp.
CCCACAACCCCCACCTCCACGCTCCCACACCCCCGACTCACCGCACTCCCGACGCCCGAGTACTCGCCGAACAGCGCCGCCGCCGTCAGGGCGTTCTCGACGGCCTCGGTCGCGTCCTTGAAGGCGTACGAGCACTCCCCCGTGAACCCCTGCCGGAAGATGTTGCGGGTCTCCCCCTCCTCGTTCTCGACCCGGTTGACGAGCACCGAGTGCGTGTCGTAACTCCGCGGGTCCGGCTTCTCGATGACCGAGGCGGCGATGGTGTCCCTCCCGACGTCGAAGGTGATCTCCTCGGGGGCCGTCCGGTTCCACTTCCCCAAGAGCGACCGGAAGACCGGCACCCGATGGGGGAACATCGTGGTCACGTCCCCGGCCTCCTCGATGCAGGTCGCGGTCCGGAAGTCGACCGCGACGGTCGGGTCGTGGACCGCGGCCGCCCGCTCCAGGAGGGCCTGGTGGGTCGTGTGCTGGCTCTCGAAGGATTCGACCGCGAGCTGCCCCTTCGTCAGCTCGAGCCCCTCCCCGTCGAGGACCAGGGCGTTGACGAGCGCCTGGAAGATGGGGTGGTCGTCGGGGTCGACGATCCCCAACTCGAGGTCGTAGGTCCTGGCCGGCTCCACCGATTTGTGGTGGGGGACGTCGCTCTCCCCGAAGACCCCCTGCAGGCCGCTCGTGTGGATGCTCCCGATGGCCGAGTCGTGGACCCGGTCGCCCACCGCCTCGTCGACGGACCCGAGCACGGAGAGGAGCGCGCTGTAGACCGGGTACCCGTCCGACTGCGGGACGGGAAAGCGCTCCACGGGCCGGAGCTCGATCTCGATCCGTCGGAGGCGGTGGTCGGGCTGGGTCCCTCGGGCCATCGGGCTCCGGAACGTTCGGGATGCCCGCCCATAAAGCTATTGGAAAATTGAAACGATTGCGCCCCGGCGGAATCTGCAGGGACGATTGCATCCTCGCACAACGATACTGCTTTCATCCTCGAGGGTGACAGGTGGGCGTGTGCGAACGTACATCTCGCCCATCGGGTACAACAGCACGACCGTGACGCGGCCCGTCCTGAGCCGGGGGATCGACACCGGGGACACGGTGGTGCTCCTGCGCCCGGGCACCGAGACCGACGAGAACCGCGCGGCCGAGGCCATCGCCGACGTGGAGCGGATGCTGACGGAGATCGAGCCGGAGGTGGACACGGCCATCGAGCACGTGACCCACGACGACCTCGAGACGGCGGTCCTCGAGTGCAGCGAGGTCCTCCGCGGCGCGCGCCCGGACCGGATCGTGAACCTCGGCGGCGGGGCGCGAGACGTCCTCCTCCCGTTCACCATCGCCGCGCTCACCCACGCCGACCTGGTCGAGACCGCGATGTTCTTCAGCGACATCGACGGGTCCGTCCGCGAGTGGACCCTGCCGAACCTCCTGGCCGCCCCCTCCGACGGGGCGCTCGACACGCTCGCCGCGATCCAGCGGGAGGGCGATGCGGTTTCGATCCCGGTCCTCACGGACGTGAAGGACGTCTCGAAGAGCACCATCACCAGGCACGTGGAGGAACTCGAGCGCGCCGGCGCGGTGGCCACGGAGCGACGGGGCAAGACCAAGCACGCCTCGATCACCCTCACGGGGCAGCTCCTCCTCCGGGGCCGGGGGCTTGACTGATTCGGACGGTCGGTGATGAGTGGTGGGGTCGGGGTAGAGTGGGCAAGGTGAGGTGGGCAAGGTAGAGTGGGCAAGGTGAGGTGGGCAAGGTAGAGTGGGCAAGGTAGAGTGGGCAAGGTCGGGTGGGGGAAGATAGGGTGGATATGGGGTCGCGTCGCAGTCCCCACTAGAAGGGTGGATTTGTGCCTCCCGTGGGCTCGACGCTTCGCTCCGTGACGCTTCTCTCCGTCCCACGCCGCACGACAGTTTATCCCGGATGCCGAAGAATCCACTCGCGATGGGCGAGGATCCGGACCGGCCCGAGACGGCGGCCACGCGGGCGATGGAGCGGCGGCTCGCCGAGGTCGACGGGGACCCCACCTGCACCCACTGCGGCGGGGAGGCCGATTTCTTCCTCTTCGAACCGGACCGCGTCGCCACCTTCGTCTGCTGGGAGCACGTCAGCCCGCTCTCCGCGGCCATCGACGTGCCCGTGGCGGAGAGCGAGCGACCGGTGGCAGTCCCGCTCTCCGAGGAGTTCTCCTGAGTCGGTCGGCCTCCGAGGAGTTCTCCTGAGCCGGTCGCCCACCCAAAAGCCGCTTTTCACGGCGGTGGCGCGAACGTCGCGGTCAGCACGGCCCGCTCGTCGGACTCGTTCCTGGCCCCGTGCTCCGCGCC
>JBDGRH010000001.1:0-2302 GCA_042218225.1 Halodesulfurarchaeum sp.
TACCCGGTGTCGACCGTCCGCATCTGGAAGAGCTCGTTCTGGGAGAGGATGTTGTGATACTCGTCGAGGCGCTCGGGAAGCTCCTCGAGGAAATCCCGGATCTTCTCGAAGAACTCCTCCCGCGGCTCCGGCAGGTCCCAGACGACCCCGCCGAGCCGGAAGTAGTTGTACATCATCCGCTGCCCGGTGAGGTCCTCTAAGATGTCCATCACGACCTCCCGGTCCCGCATCGCGTACATGAAGACGGCGGCGAAGTCGCCCATGATGTCGAGCCCGAAGGTAGCGACCGCCAGCATGTGCGCGGAGATGCGGGTGAGCTCCGCACTCATCGTGCGGATGACCTGTGCGTACTCTGGGACCTCGATGTCGGCCAGGTCCTCGGCCGCCCGCGCGTAGGACCACTCGTTCAGGAGCCCGGCTGGCGTGTAGTCCCAGCGGTCGGGATAGGGCATGATCTGGTGGCGGTAGGTGCTCTGCTGGCACATCTGCTCCTCACACCGGTGGAGGTACCCGATGTCCGGCTCGACGTCCGCCACCTGTTCGCCATCGAGGACGGTCTTGAGGTGGAGGACCCCGTGGGTCGCCGGATGGTGGGGACCCACGTTGAGGAACATCGTATCGAGGTCCTCCTCGGTTTCCTCCACTTTCAGACTCTCCTCGATGGGGTTTTTGTGCTTCTCGAGGGTGACGATCTGGGGTTTGTCCTGATCGTAATCCAGGCTCAGGGGATGGCCCTGCCAGGTCTCCGGCAACAGGATCCGTCGGAGGTCCGGATGCCCCTCGTACTCCATCCCCACCAGATCGTACGCCTCCCGCTCGTGCCAGTTCGCGGTCGAATAGACCGGGGCCGCGGACTCGTGGACCGGGTCGTCGCGGGGGGTCGGGACGACGACACTCAGCTCCTCCTGTGCGGCGTCGTACTTCCGGAGGTGGTAGATGGATTCGTACCGGTCCTCGTACTCCTGTGCGGTGACACAGGAGAGGTGGTCGAACCCCGCCTCCTCCTTCAGCGTCGAGAGCACGTCCTGGACCGCGTCACCCCGGATGACGAACGCCTCGGCGTTGTGGTGGGTCTCCCGGTCGATCACGTGCTCACCGATGAGGTCCTCGATGGCATCGTGATCGACGCCCTCCTCGGCCGTGACGTCCGGTCGGTCCGTCGACTCCTCCTGCGTGCTCATGGTGAATCAGCCCAGTTGTACCGCATGACGAGGGTCTCCTCGTCTATCTGGTCGGCCAGGTGGTCGACGAGCTCGTCCCGTTCGAGATCGCCGAACTGCTCCAGCTCGTAGGGTTTGACCGTGACCGGGGAGGACTCGCCGTTCGCGATGCGCTCTTGTAGCTTCGCCACGCCATAGACGAGAGCCTCGGGTCGGGGTGGGCAGCCGGGGACGTGGATGTCCACCGGGATGACCTCCTCCGCCCCCTTCACGACATTATAGCCCTCCTGGAACGGGCCACCGGAGGCCGAGCAGTTCCCCATGTTCACGACGAACTTCGGCTCGGGCATCTGGTCGTAGACGCGCTTCATCCGCGGGGCGAACTTCGAGACGATGGTCCCCGGGACGATCATCACGTCCGCCTGCCGCGGCGAGGCACGGGGAACGCCCGCGTGGAAGCGGTCAAGGTCGTGTTTCACCGAGTACGTGTGCATCATCTCGATGCTGCAGCAGGCGATCCCGAACTGGAGCATGAACATCGAGGACCCACGGGCCCAGTTCATGAACTTATCCAGCTTCGTCAGGATGAACGGCATCGAGCCGAGGGCCTCTCGGAGCCGCGAATTGAAGCGGTCGTCGAGGCCCTCGCCCATCCTGCCCTCCCGGGTGGCCGTGGCCGGGTCCGCCGATTCGATGATATCGTCCCGTGGCAGATCACTGCTCATGTCTGGACATCCTCCGTTCGTAGCGTGGGTTCCGCACCCACCGGACGGCGCCGTTCCGCCAGGCCCACACCAGCCCGATCACCAGCACCCCGATGAACACGAGCATCGGGACGAGCGCCCAGTACAGGCCCTCCGTCTCGACGGCGCTCCGGTAGATGGTGGTCCAGGGGAAGATGAGCACCGTCTCGATGTCGAACACGACGAACAACAGCGCAACCATGTAGTACTGGATGTTGAACCGGATGCGGGTGTTGCCCGTCGGTTCCTCACCACTCTCGTACGTCCTTCGTTTGCCTTGTTCCGGCACGCTGGGTCGCAGGAGCCAGGAGATCCCGATCATCAGTGCGGGTATCAGGATCCCGACAATTGCCAGCATGCCGACGGCGATCCATGGGTTCATAAGTGGGCTCCGTAACA
>JBDGRH010000233.1:0-2292 GCA_042218225.1 Halodesulfurarchaeum sp.
ACGCCCGTCTGGGGTGTCCGACCGAGGGACGCCCGTCTGGGGTGTCCGACCGAGGGACGCCCGTCTGGGGTGTCCGACCGAGGAACGGCTCAATTGGGCGGGGAGGGGGATCCAGGCCGATCGAGCGGCCAGGCTACAGTTTCCGGGACACCCAGATCGCGAGCGCGGTCGCCGAGCCGGCCGCCAGCAGCGCCAGGAGAAGGAGGCGCTTGAGCGGGGGTGTCCGCCGTTCCGTCGATGGGCGGAACCGGTGCCGACCTGTCCCGGACGACGATCCTCCCTCCCCGGTTTCCTCGCCCGCGTCCTCCGCGGTTTCCCCCTCGATGCTGCCGAATACACTGAGCTTCGGTTGGCACGTGAACTCGACCGAATCCACCCGGAGTTCGACGATGGACATGGACGTTCCTACGGTGAGGACGGATAAAGCGATTCGGGAGGGAGGAGAGGCATCTGCGAACGGAGTCCGATCCTACACCGGTGCCACCCCAGAGCGTCACCGGGGAGTTGATGGGCCGGGGCCGATTGGCCCGACACATGGACGGTGATCGACGCGAGTTCCTGGATCGGTTGCTCGAGACGCCCAGCCCGTCGGGGTACGAGACCCCGGGTCAGCGCGTCTGGGTGTCCTACGTCTCCGGGTTCGCGGACGAGGTATCGACCGACGAGTACGGAAACGCCGTGGCCGTCTTCGACGGGGGCGACGGCCTCGAATTCGGCGTCGGGGGTCACGCCGACGAGATCGGCTATACGGTCTCCAGCATCACCGAGGAAGGGTTCGTCCGCATCCTGCCGATCGGCGGTTCGGATCCCCAGGTGTCCAGAGGGACGCAGATCCAGATCCACACCGACGACGGGCCCGTCAACGGCGTCATCGGCCAGACAGCGATCCACCTCCGGGATCCGTCCGGGACAGAGGGTGAGACCCCCGACATCGCCGCCCAGCACGTGGACATCGGCGCGGAAGACGAGGAGGCGGCTCGCGAACTGGTCGAGATCGGCGACCCGGCGACCGCGGCCTTCGGCGTGCACGATCTCGCCGGATCTCGACTGGCCGCGCGGGGGCTCGACAACCGTGTCGGGACCTGGGTGGCAGCGGAGACCCTCCGGCGGGCTGTGGAGCGGGACGTGGACGCGACGGTCTACGCCATCAGCACCATCCAGGAGGAGGTGGGTCTCAAGGGTGCAGCGATGGTGAGCTACGACCTCGACCCCGACGCGCTGGTTGCGGTGGACGTCACCCACGCCTCGGACAACCCGGCGTTCCCCGACGATCGGGCGAACGACATCGCCCTCGGTGAGGGGCCGGTGGTCGCCCGTGGCACGGCGAATCATCCGGCCCTCGTGACGGCCGTCCGGGAGGCTGCGGCGGCGGGCGGGCATCCCATCCAGCTCCAGGCGACCGGTCTTCGGACGGGAACCGACGCGGACGCCTTCTACACCCAGCGGGGCGGGATCCCCTCCCTCAACGTGGGGATCCCGAACCGGTACATGCACACGCCGGCGGAGGTGATCGACCTCGACGACCTGGACGGGGCGGCGAGGGTGCTCGCGGAGACCATCGACCGGGAAGCCGACCGCGGCGGCTTCAGCGTCGAGCTGTGACGAGTCGGTGCGTTTAAGCGCCTGACGGGGTTCCCGAGGTGTATGAGCGGTCGACCACTCGACGTGTTGGAGGCGGCGCTCGAGGAATCGGTCACGGTGACCCTCAAAGGCGGGGACACCTACACCGGGGTGCTCGCGGGTTACGACCAGCACATGAACCTAGTTCTGGAGGTGCCGGAGGACAACACAACCGTTATACGCGGCGATAACGTCGTCTCCATTGACCTATGACGGGAGCCGGGACGCCCAGCCAGGGCAAGAAGAACACCAAGACCCACGTGAAGTGTCGCCGGTGTGGCGAGAAATCCTACCACGTCAAGAAGGGTGTCTGCTCGAGCTGTGGCTTCGGGAAGTCCGCGAAGCGCCGCGACTACGCCTGGCAGGAGAAGTCGGGCGAGTGAGTCGGTTGGTCAGTGAAGCGGTTGGGGTGGAGTGTTTGTGGAGATGACTGGTTTCACCCGTGCGTAGCACGGTCTGAAAACGCGACTGGGGTATTGTATACTATCCTCGGAGCCCAGACCGCCGAAGGCCCCCCTGCAGTATCCAAGTTCGTAGGGAACACCACCGCCGAAAGCCCCCGGGCGCTCCGGTCGCGCGGCTCGCTGCGGTCCTCAGTCGCGCTTCGCTCCGCTCAGCGCTCCCTGCGGTCCTTACGTCGCCGTGCTTCCCGGAGCGCCCGGCCCCTTTCGG
>JBDGRH010000229.1:0-2286 GCA_042218225.1 Halodesulfurarchaeum sp.
CTAGTAATGTCGGCCGGTGAGGATTCCGAATCCCTGGCGGATCGAAAGGGCGAGGTCGGCTCGGGGAAGGCGGGCGACGTAAGGACCGCAGGCGGAGGGCGAACGGAGTGAGCCCGGAGCCGAGGACCGCAACGAGCCCCCCGACCCGAGCCGGCCGAGGGCTTTCAACTCGTGGCGATTCTGTGTTGGTCGTAACCTGCTGCAGCCGGCCGAGGGCTTTCAACTCGTGGCGATTCTGTATTTGTCGTAACCTGCTGCAGCCGGCCGAGGGCGTTCAAATTGTGGCCGACGGATTGTCCGTTCCATTGCGGCCGACAACATGCGTCCGATCCCAACGAATTCCTTCAATCCAGACGCAAAGAAAATCCGAACGTGACGACCGACCGTCCCCCGACCACCCGATCAGGGATCCGAGATCCGCACGTTCGAGACCTCGAAGCGGGCCCCGCCCGCCCCGCTCTCGGTCACCGTCAGGCCCCAGTCGTGTGATTCGGCGATCTCCCGGGCGATGCTCAACCCGAGGCCAGTGCCCCGGTCCGCGGTCGAGTACCCCATCTCGAACACCGCCTCCCGCTCCCCCTCGGGGATGCCCGGCCCATCGTCTGCCAGGTAGAACCCGGTCCCGTCGTCCAATTCCCCGACCACGATCGAGACCGCCTGGCCGCCGTGCTCGACCGCGTTCCGGAGGAGGTTCTCCAGAAGCTGCTGGACCCGGCTCCGATCGGCGTGGATGGATAGCGACGCGTCGATCTCGAGCGTCGCGGCCGGGGCAGCCACCTGGGCCCAGCACTCCCCGACGACCTCGGCGAGGTCGAACCACTCGCGGTCGTGCACCCCCTCCCCGTTCCGGGCGAGCGAGAGGAGGTCCTCCACGATCTCGAGGCTCCGGTCGATCGAGGCGGCGACCTGCTCGAGATGCCGACAGTCACACACCTCCCGCGCCAGCTCCGTCCGCCCCTGGGCCACGTTCAGCGGGTTGCGGAGGTCGTGGGAGACGGCGCTCGCGAACTCCTCGAGGCGCTCGTTCTTCCGCTCGAGCTCGCGCTCCTGGCGCTTCCGCTCGGTGATGTCCCGCACCACACAGACGATCCGGCCGGAATCGGTCACCGACAGGGACAGCTCCTGGGGGAACGTGCTCCCGTCCCGGCGGAGCCCGGTTGCCTCCCCGCGCCAGTGACCATTTGCGAAGAGCTGGGGCAGGACCTTCGCCTCGAACCGCTCGAGCTCCGCCTCCTCGTAGCACATGCGCCAGGACTCGCCCTCGAAGTCCGCGGGCCGGCGATACCCGTAGATGTCGGCGTGGGCCTGGTTCACGAACACGTAGGTCTGGTCCTCGTCGAGGATGCCGATGCCGTCGATGGACGCCTCCATGGCCGCAGAGCGCGCCTCGAGCTCGCGCTCCCGCGCCGTCCGCTCGGTGACGTCCCGGACGGTGTGCGCGAGGGCCCGGATCTCGCCGTCCGCCCCGTAGATGGGTGCCGCGGCGGCGAGGTAGTACCGACCGTCCTCCTCGAACACCGTCCCCTCCTTCGCCTCCCCGGTCTCCAGCACCTCCTGGCACGGACACGCCTCGATGGGCTCGTCTCTGCCGTGGACGAGCTCGTAACACCGCTCACCGATAAAGCCCTCCTGGCTCATCTCGTAGGCCGCCGTCGCCGACTCGTTGATGCAGCGGAACTCGTGCTCTGGCGTCAACAGACAGGAGATATCGACGATGGGCGTGATCTCGGGGAGCTGTTCCATGAAGCGCTCCCACTGCTGGAGGGGGATCTCCTCGGTGGAGAGCGCGGGCCGCGACGAAGACATCGTTAGACGGGTGCTCCCACCGTCCCCTCCTGGGTGGCCTCCACGGTCACGGCTGTGACTGAACGGTAATCCCGGGGGGTCCGGGGATGGTCTCGCAAATCGAGTAAATGAACTGCCATGTTCTCGACCTTCCGGGGGAGAGTATTTAAAGACACGCTCCCCATGTTGGCTCCTGAGAATCGGGGCCCGGCCGGCGTGTCGAGAGCCACAGTCGCCCATTATATACGATAGCTGAATTTCGGTCCTCGAGCGTTATCCGGGTCGTGGAGTGCCGAATTTCAGCGTTTCAGGGACTTGAACTGGAGAACTGGCCATCCGGCCGGTAGAGGGTTCCGCGAACACCTTGGATAGTCCATTGATTTCACATGGTGAAACGCCTGGCCTCGCGAGCCCGTTCGGCCACGATACCCATTTTTAAAGAGAGGATGATGACAGCAAATATATATGATTCCGGGCTCCCTCGCGGCGAAAGCGACAGTT
>JBDGRH010000291.1:0-2266 GCA_042218225.1 Halodesulfurarchaeum sp.
GTTCCGAGATGTTGATTAACACAGCAAAGCCCTTCCGGCGGTCAACCTTCCCCCGAACACCTCCGAGAACCGGCAACACCCTCAGCGAAATATATCCGTCCTGATACCCAAAAACAGCCGATGCAGCAAGCCGATTTCGAGAACGAGCTCACGCAGCTCTCACACCAGCAACGCGGGGATGAGGCGGCCTTCCACCGGAAGTACGAGGACGCGGTCGAGTCGGTCAAGGCGGACCTGGGCGACCACCATCCGCTCTGGATCGACGGGGAGTGGGTCGAGACCGACTCGCAGTTCCGGGTCGTCAGCCCGGGGAACCTCAACCGGGAGATCGGCACGTTCGCGAGCGGGGGCGAGGCGGAGGTCGAGGCGGCCGTCGCCGCGGCCGCTGACGCCTTCGACGACTGGCGGGCGGACCGGAAGCGCCGGGTCGAGATCATGCGCGACGCCGCCGAGATCATGCGCGAGCGCAAGTTCGAGCTCGGCGCGATCATGACCCTCGAGAACGGGAAGAACCGGGCCGAGGCGATGGCGGACGTGGACGAGGCCATCGACTTCCTCCGCTTCTACAGCCGGGAACTCGAGCGCCACGAGGGCTACGAGTACGACACCGGCGAGCCCACGCCGGGCGAACACACCCGCAACCTGCTCAAGCCCTACGGGGTCTTCGCCATCGTCTCACCGTTCAACTTCCCGCTGGCCATCCTCACGGGGATGACGACGGGGGCGCTCGTGACCGGCAATACGGTCGTCGTCAAGCCGGCAAGCACGACACCCCTGATCGCCCACGCCTTCCTGGACATCCTCACCGAGGCGGGCATCCCGGATGGGGTCATCAACCTCGTCACGGGCGGCGGTCGGGCCGTGGGCGAACCCCTGACCGAGCACGAGGACGTGGCCGGCGTGGCCTTCACCGGCTCCCGCGAGGTGGGCCTGTCCATCCAGCGGACGTTCCTCGAGGAGGGCAAGCGCGGCCCGGTCATCGCCGAGCTCGGCGGGAAGAACCCCGTCATCGTGAGCGAGCGGGCCGACCTCGAGAAGGCCGTGAACGGCGTGTTGATGGGCGCGTTCTCCTTCAGCGGGCAGAAGTGCTCCGCGACCTCCAGGGTGTACGTTCACGAGTCCCTGGCGGAGGAGTTCACCGACCGGCTGGTGGCCGCGACCGAGAACCTGCACGTGGGCCTCCCGGAGGACGAGGAGACGGTCGTCTCGCCCATCATCGACCAGGCCTCCGTGGAGCGCTACCAGGATATCTGCGAGACCGCCCGGGAGGTCGGCACCGTCCACACGGGCGGGCACCTCGTCGACGACGGGGATCTCCCCGAGGGGCGGTACGTGGCCCCGACCGTGGTCACGGACGTTCCCCACGAGCACGACCTGGCCAGAGACGAGCACTTCCTCCCCTTCGTGACCATCCATCCGATCTCGGATCTCGACGAGGGGATCCGGAAGTCCAACGACAGCGATTACGGCCTCTGTGCGGGACTGTTCACCGAGGACGAGGCCGAGATTGACGAGTGGTTCGACCGGATCGAATCCGGGATGACCTACGTCAACCGGGAGAAGAGCGCGACGACGGGCGCGCTCGTTCAGGCCCAGCCCTTCGGCGGGTGGAAGTTCTCCGGGACGACCGGCAAGTTCGCCGGGGGATACTGGTACCTCCCGCAGTTCATGCGCGAGCAGAGCCAGACGGTCGTCGAGCGGGTCGAGTAGTCGGTTCTCCCGATTTCATCGATATCGAGCGGGTGAAATCCCGGATTGGAATGGGGGGGTGACGGACCGCTGGGGCCCGTTTCGACGAGCCGGGTTGACAGGTGGCCGATCGCCAGTCGGGATAGAGAGCAGTCACTCCGACCTAATGTCGAGGCTGCCACAGGCTGGACAGTTCGAGCGCTCGTGGTCGAAGGTCTTCGAGCAAAGGGAGCAGCGGTACACGTTGGTCTCACCGGCTGATACTGCATTCACGATACGATTGACCGCACGAACTCTTTACATGGTGTTGGATCCAACGTTCATCCACTCGTACTGAAAAATATTGCCTTTTCTGACATCCTAAAGCCTTTCTCTCCTTAAGGTATCTAACTATCTTCTGAAACCGCTAACAAATAGACACATTTTTTGTATTCTGACCGCACGGCATTCCGCGCCCGTTTTGCGTTGGCCACCCAGTGCTCCAGTAACGTCGCATTGCCCACCCAGCGCTCCGGTAACGTCGCGTTGCCCACCCAGTGCTCCGGTAACGTCGAATTGCCCACCCCGCGCTCCTGCA
>JBDGRH010000065.1:0-2256 GCA_042218225.1 Halodesulfurarchaeum sp.
CGGGTACGTCTATCAGCGGACCCTGGTCCAACGTATCATCGGTGAGGGAGCCCTGAAGTCGTTGCTCATCACCTTCGGGGTCGCGCTGATGATACGCAACCTGATGAACATCGTCTTCACACCGAACCAGCGCTCCATCTCCTCCTCCGAGACGTTCATCGTGGACCTGGTCGGAATCAACTTTTCGTTCCTCGGGGTGACGGTTCCCACGGCCCGGGCGTTCGGTCTCGTGCTCGCGTTGGTCCTGGTCGCCGCACTCTCCATCCTGCTCCGGCGGACGGAGCTCGGACGGGCGATCCGTGCGACGGCCCTGGACCGGAAGGGTGCCGCCCTCATGGGGGTAAACGTCAATCACGTATTCGCGATGACATTCGGCATCGCCGCGGCCTTCTCCGCGTCGGCGGGCTCCATCCTGGGCGTCGTGACGCCGTTCAGCCCGGTCCAGGAGGGGACCTATACGCTCCAGGCCTTCGTGGTTGTGGTCCTCGGGGGCGTGGGAACCCCGGCCGGGGCGCTCGTCGGGGGCCTCCTCCTCGGATTTGCAACGCAGCTCACGGCCACCTTCATCAGCTCCGGGTATCAGCAGGTCGTGATGTTCTCCCTCCTCGTGATTATGCTCCTGGTCCGGCCGCACGGGCTGCTCGGCGACGTCTTCGAGGGAGGTGGTGAGTGATGGTGGCTCGCGAGCAGTTGAAGTGGGCCCTCGTCGCTGGCGGTCTGCTGTTCGGGCTCGTGTTCCCGTTCATCTCCCCGAACGACTTCATCCTCGACGCGGGCTTCCTCGTCCTCATGTGGATGGGGCTGGCCTCCGCGTGGAACATCATCGGTGGATTCACCGGGTACGTGTCCTTCGGGCACGTGGCCTTCTTCGGGTACGGGATGTTCACCACGGGGATCATGACCGTCCAATACGGGATCGGGCGGAACGTCGGGACCGTCCCCGAGCTGGGCGGCTTCATCCTCGTCCTGCTCACGGGTGGGCTGGTCTCGGGCCTGATCGCTGCGGCCATCGCGTACCCGGTCCTCCGTCTCCGGGGCCATTACTTCGCCATCGCGATGCTCGGCATCGCCGAGGCGTCCCACGCCATCTTCCTCAATACCCCACAGTTGCAGGGGGCGCAGGGCTGGCAGATCGACCTCCTCAGTCCGTTCATCCTGGGGGACTCCTTCCTCTATTACGTGATGTTCGTGGTGGCGGTGCTTACCGTCTTCCTCGCGTACGTAGTCAAGCGGAGCAAGATCGGCTACGGGCTCATCGCCATCCGCGAGGGCGAGGAGGCCGCCAGGATGCTCGGGGTCCCGGTAACACGATACAAGATATACGGGTTCGTCCTGAGCGCCTTCCCGCCGGGGGTCATCGGGGCGATCTACGCCTACCACATCTTCCTCGTGAACGCGCAGGAGGCGTTCATCGTCACCAAGACCATCGACATGATCGTCGTGACCCTCATCGGGGGACTCGGCACGGTGACCGGACCCATCATCGGCTCGATTGTGTTCGTCGGCCTCCAGGAGATCGTCCTTTCGGACCTCCTCGCATGGCACTTGTTCGTCACGGGGGCACTCATCGTCGTGGTCATCCTGGGTGCCCCGCGGGGGTTGGTCGGGCTCGCACAGGAGTACCGTGAAACCGGCCACGTCGCCGGTGTGGATGTCCGCGAGCTCCTCGGTCGGGGCTCCGAGGCAACGACCGGGACGACTGAACAGGAGGGTGAACAATGACGATGCTCACCGGATCGGACGTCACCAAGGAGTTCGATGGGCTCGTCGCCGTGGACCACGTCGACTTCGAGATCGAGGAGGGCCACATCTACAGTCTCATCGGGCCCAATGGTGCGGGGAAGACCACGCTGTTCAATCTCATCACCGGATATCACGACGTGACCGAGGGGCAGATCACCTTCCAGGGAACGGACATCACCGACCTCGATCCGATGGAGGTCAATCGCCTCGGCATCGCCCGGACCTTCCAGTTAGTCCAGCCCTTCGAGGGGATGACGGTCTACGACAACGTGAAGGTGGGCGCCCTGTTCGGATCCGGCACTGATGACCCGGACGAGGCCACCCGACGGGCCCTAGAACTGACGGACCTCTGGGACCGCCGGGAGGAGACGTCCCAGGGGCTTCCCATCGCCGGAACGAAACTGCTCGAGATAGCCAAAGCCGTCGCCACGCAGCCTGACCTCATCCTGGTCGACGAGCCCGCGGCGGGACTGAACGTCACGGAGACGAACCAGGTGCTCGACATCCTGCGAG
>JBDGRH010000159.1:0-2244 GCA_042218225.1 Halodesulfurarchaeum sp.
TCGACGCGTTCGGTGGCCCCATCTCCACGGGCAAGGAGGCCAACGTCTACGAGGCACTCGGGCCCGACGAGGACGACGTGGCCGTGAAAGTCTACCGGATCAACACCAGCAACTTCCGGCAGATGCGGGACTATCTGGAGGGCGATCCACGCTTCGAGGGCATCCGGGGGGACAAAAAGCAGGTCGTCGTCGCGTGGGTGAAAAAGGAGTACGCCAATCTCAAGCGGGCGAAGGCCGCGGGGGTGGCGGTCCCGGATCCGATCGCGACCCAGCGCAACGTCCTGGTGATGGAGTACCTGGGCACGGAGACGAAGTCAGCCCCCCGCCTCGAGGAGGTCCATCTGGAGAATCCGGAGACGGCCTTCGAGGTGGTCCGGGAGTACATGCGCCGGCTCTACCGCGCCGGGCTCATCCACGGCGATCTGAGCGAGTACAACCTCGTGGTCCACGAGGACCGGATCCACGTCATCGACGTGGGCCAGGCCGTGACGGTCCATCACCCGAACTCGACGGACTTCCTCCGGCGCGACTGTCGCAACGTGGCCAACTTCTTCTCCCGGCAGGGGGTCGATACCGATCCGGATTCCCTCTTCGAGTACGTGACCGGGGAGGAGATGCCGGACGGAGCATCTGCGGCCTGATTTACCTGGAGTCAATCGGATTTGTAATTGCGCGCGTGGGCGTTCTCGGCACGCGGCCCGCCCCGTGACCGTTCTCGGCACGCGGCCCGCCTCGTGAACCCTCAATGGCACGCGGGTACGCCTTCAATGGGGACGGAGAAGACATCTGGAGGGACCGTGGATACACCCCCGTCGATAGGTCCTTTACGCCGTCGCTCGATGGGTCCGACATGACCGACCCGGACCAGGCCCTCCGCGTGGAGCGGCTCTCCGCGGAAGATATCTTCGCCATCCTGGGCGACTCGAACCGCATCGCGATCCTCGAGGCCCTGGTCGAATTCGACGAGACGCCGGTCTCCTTCTCCGCGCTCCGGGAGGAGGTTGGGATGCGGGACTCCGGCCAGTTCAACTACCACCTGAAGAAGCTCTCCGATCACTTCATCCGGCACACCGAGGAGGGATACGAGCTCACGCTCGCCGGCGAGCAGGTGGTAGGTGCACTCCTGGCGGGCACGTACACCGCCACCGCCGAGCTCCCGGACATCCCGGTCACGGACAGCGACTGTATCGAGTGCGGCGGGAACCTCTCCATCTCCTACGAAGACGAGGTCGTCGAGATCCACTGTGCCGATTGTGGAAAGACCCACGGCGTCATGACCTTCCCCCCGGGCGCCCTCGATCAGTACTCGGCGGCGGAGCTGCCGGATGCCTTCGCCCGGTGGCTCCGCGCGCAGTTCGCCCAGGCCGTCGCCGGATTCTGCCCGAACTGCTCCGGACGGGTGGACGGCCATCTCGACCGGGATGACGACGGGCACTTCATCGCGCTGATGCCCTGCGAGCGGTGTGGGAGTTCGATCTCCTCGTCGGTCGCCGCCCTCCTCCTGTTCGATCCGAGCACCATCTCGTTCTGTCACGAGCACGGTGTCGACATCACGTCGGTTCGCTTCTGGGACCTGGAGTGGCTCAGGGAGGACAATGCCACGCAGGTCGGAACCGACCCCCTCGAGGTCCGGGTCCGCATCTCCATGGACGGCGAGATCCTGGATGCCGTCATCGGAGAGGATCTGTCGGTCACGTCCGTGGAGCGGCGGTGACCGGGTTGTGGAGGAATTGATTGGGTTTTCCACGGAGAGAGCTGTTGTTGGCGCACTTGCCCGCAAGTGCTCGATGAGCTCGTGTAGCGGACCGCTGGAAGACTACTGAAGATTTTCGTTGGGTATTCGGAAATGATACCGCCGGCACCAATATTCCCCCAAAGCCTTGTGGGCTCCGAAACTGAGACGATATTGGAACGCAGACGCCCGAAAGCCCCGGAACGTATTGATGGAGACGGGATTTGAACGCAGACGTTCGAAAGCCCCCGGGCGCTTCTCGATTGAGACATGCCTTGAACGCAGACGTTCGAAAGCCCCCGGGCGCTCGACTCGGGCGGCTCGCTGCGGTCCTCACTCCGCTCCCTTCGGTCGCTCCGCTGCGGTCCTTACGTCGCCGTCCTTCGTCGAGCGCCCGGCCCCTTTCGGATTCCCACCCGAATCGGTTCGACACCACAGAAATATCGGCTGGTGAAGAAGCCGACTCCCTGGCGGATCGAAAGGGCGAGGCCGGCTCGGGGAAGGCGGGCGAC
>JBDGRH010000161.1:0-2210 GCA_042218225.1 Halodesulfurarchaeum sp.
CGCAGCGAGTCGCCCGAGTCGAGCGCCCGGGGGCTTTCGGGCGTCTGCGTTCCAACGATATCGTATAATGTTGCAGTGGGGCTTTCGGGCGTCTGCTCACCACGTGCAATGTACTACTGCAGAGAAGCTCCGGGGCGTCTTCTCTCGATCGAGAGTGGTAATTGCAACGAAGCGGTCACCACCAGTGGCTCCGAGTAACAAACCGTTGGTGAAGCCGCCACAGCCCCTCAATCCGCAATCGCCCCGACAAGAAGCGTCACCGGTCCCACACGCCATAGACGACCAGGAGGTACCCCACGGTCGTCAGGCCGTAATTGACCGTCAGGATGACGCGGACGCCCCTGAAGTCGGCGAGGAACGCGGTGACGGTCGTGGCGATCACGGCCGCGACGACGAAGGTGAACCCGATGGCGAGGTAGAAGAGTTCAGCTCGCTTTTCCCGAGCGTACGCCTGGGTCGCGAGGGCGACCAGCATCAGCCCTGTCAGCGAGACGACCGCGCTGAAGAGGGCATAGAGCGTCTCCAGGAATCCCTCGGCGACCATCGCCCGTACGTCGGTAGCCATCCCCGATAATGCTTGTCCCTCGCGGTCGGGGGTGGCCGATTCTGTCCGACCGGGAGCACCCCGGACAACTGCCCGTCCTCCTCGAAACGGGGCCGAGTCGGGGTGTGTGTGGGTGTGTCACTGATTGGCCGATTGCTGGTCGTGATTGCGGGGCCCGGGACGACCCGCAAAAGGCATGTTGGCTCCGCCCCGAGCACCGTCGATGGCAGACGCGGCGGCCTACCGCACCCTCGCCGGCCGGGGCGAGTCCGGGTTCGAGATCAGGGGCTCGACGTTCCTCGGCTACGCCCGTCCCGCCGCTCGGGTGGCCGAGGCGGAGGCCTTCATCGAGGAGATCCGCGCCGAGCACGCCGACGCCACGCACAACGTCCCGGCATATCGCGTCCGGGAGCCGTCGGGGTCGGGGCACCTGCTCCGGGAGTACCAGTCCGACGACGGGGAGCCGAGCGGGTCGTCGGGCAAACCGGCCCTCAACGTCCTGGTGCAGGAGGATCTCGAGAACGTGGTCGTCGTGGTGAGCCGGTACTTCGGCGGCACCGAGCTCGGAGTCGGTGGGCTCGCCCGGGCATATAGCAAGGCGGTGAAGGGGGCGATCGATGACGCCGGGACGGTCGAGGAGCGGCCCCAGGAGCGATTCGCGGTGCGGGTGGCATACGACGACTCCGGGACCGTCCGCGGGATCCTCGAATCGGCGGAGGCGACCTTCGAGGCGGAGTACGCCGAGTCGGTGACCTTCGCGGTGACCGTCGCCGCGGCGGACGGCGCCGACCTCCGCGACCGGATCCGAAGCGCGACCAGCGGCCGGGCGCACATCGATCGGAAGGGGTCGTGACCGGTTTTTGTACTGCCTGAATCCCCCAGAACGGGTGAGAGGCCCGCAATGCTGTCCCGAAACAGGCGTGAATCCAGGCGGATTGAGATGTCGGGGCGGGTTCGAGAAGACTGCCGACGCCGGCCAGGTGACCCCTGAATGGAGTTCCTCCCTGTCGCTCAATCGACGATGATGTCCTCCTCGTCGTCGCTCTCCACGACCTCGTTCATCGACTGGTGTTGCATCTCCTCCTCGTACCGGTTGATCCAGTCGGCGAAGCACTCCGGACAGAGGCGCTGGGCGTCGATCTGGGAGCGGTCGACCGAGAGTCGGACCGTCCGGGCCAGGGCGTCGGAGACCGGCTCCCCGCAGTCGTCACAGCGCTCCGAGTCGCTCATGGCTTCCGGTACCGGGGCGCGAGATATATACCTTGGTCCCGGCTGGTGGCGGTGGGAGATGCGTGGATGACAACGGAGTGGTGGGAAAACCGTTACCGATTGAACGGTCTCTCCGGTTTACAGCAGTAAGGACGACCCCGACCGCAACGAGTTGAAAGCCCTCGGCCGGCTGCGCCTGTGAGCTCCCCCACCGATACCGCCACGAATTGAAAGCCCTCGGCCGGCTCGGGTCCCGCGGCTCGCTGCGGTCCTCAGTCGCGCTTCGCTTCGCTCAGCGCTCCTTGCGGTCCTTACGTCGCCGGGGTTCCCCGAGCCGGCCTCGCCCTTTCGATCCGCCAGGGACCGCAGATCGGCCTCGCCCTTTCGATCCGCCAGGGACCACTGCACTCCCTCACCAATCCTATTCGAGCCTGAACGTTCTCCAATCCCAGCAGGG
>JBDGRH010000113.1:0-2210 GCA_042218225.1 Halodesulfurarchaeum sp.
GGACTTCCGCAGCCCTCCAGCTCCGCTTGTGGCCCCCAGCTCCACTCGTCGCTCCTCAGCTCCACTCGTCGCTCCTCAGCTCCACTCGCCGCTCCTCAGCTCCACTCGTCTCTCATCAGCCCCGCTCTCGCCTCTGGTTCTACTGAATGCCTCAGTGTCCCACCTGACCCCCTATTGACCACACTAGTAATGGGGGGGGTAGGTACCGAACCGGTGACGTCATTCCGGATCGCAAGCCACCGCTCGTGAGCACCATCCGCATCCCCGTCCCCGGCCGCCTGCCTGGGATAGGTTTATTCCCGCAGGCCCGTTCGGTTCTCGCACAAACCGTGTCCGGAGAGGTCACAGCGGCCGAGGTGTACGTCTCGCAGGCGGAGGGCACGGATCTCACCGTGTATCACACCTCGAAGGACTGCCCCGTCCTCCCGGGCGCGTACTCGGTGATGGACCGGTCGCTCGCGAAGGAGAATGGCCTGCGGGAGTGCCACCGGTGCATGGAGCAGCGGTACGACATGCTCGAGCTGTAGTTTACGGGTGACTTTTCTGAGGCTGTCACTGCGGGGCGGGAGAACGGGAATCGGGTCACCCGACCTCACTCGGGGTGGACGACCCGCCCACAGCCAGGACAATCGACGTACCGCGCCGCCTGTCCCTGCCGCTCGTACTCGATCAACACGTCGCCTGGTGAGAGCCTGGTCTCGCAGTGCGGACAGACGCCGAGTGCCTGGTGCTGTGACATGGGGGGAGCGTGTGACAGAGGGCGCACCGGAACAGGGGATTCGCCCTCGACCCTCCATACCGACCCGGACCACATGAATGCGAGCGAAGCGTGGTGAAAGTGAAACTGGACCGCCCCCTTTGACAGCGGAGAAGGACTCGTCCTGGCGACGGGCCTTTCCATTGGCGTAACGAAATGTTCGCATGGCAATCCGCGTCGGGACGTGCGGATACCAGTTCTTCGACCCGGGTGAGGGGTGGCAGGACACCTACGAAAGTACGCTCCAGGCGTACTCGGACGCATACCAGGTGGGCGAGCTCAACCGGACCTTCTACTCGCTTCCGATGGTGAAGACGGCCGAGCGTTGGCGGCGGGAGGCCGTCGAGGGATTCGAGTTCACCGTCAAGGCCTGGCAGGCGATGACCCATTCCTGGGGAAGCCCCACGTGGAATGACAACCGGGACGAGATCCCAGACGAGTGGACCGACGACGTCGGATATCTCCAGCCGACGGAAGCGGTTCGACATGGCTGGGAGGAGACGCGAAAGCGGGCCGAGGCGCTTGCGGCCTCCATCGTGGTCCTCCAGACACCTCCTGGATTCGATGCGACCGAAGCGCACGCAGCGGACATGCGAGAACTGCTCGGGACGATCGATCGTGGCGACCTCGAACTCGCCTGGGAACCCCGCGGAACGTGGCACGACAACCACGATTGGGTCGGGGAACTCTGTGACGACCTGGACCTGATCCACGTCGTCGATATCTTTCGGGACGAGCCGGTCTCTGACCACGAGATCGCGTACGTCCGTCTCCACGGCCGCAACGAGGACCGATACGATTATGACTACGACTACGACGAGGCCGAGATCGACGAGCTCGCCGGCCGGCTTCGGGCGCTCGATTCCGACCACGCGGATGTCTACTGTCTCTTCAATAATTACGAGATGCATTCGAATGCGACGGCCCTGCTCGACCGCCTCTGATTCTGATGCCCTGCCGTCGAACCTGATACCCTTGCGGGTGGACGATGTGATCGGGCAATATCCGCCACATCTACCCGGGCACGAACTCGTCGTCTGTACCTGATCGGTCGAGGTGATTTCCGGCCTCAAACCCACTGACGAGTAGCCGTCCTCGAGGAGCTATCAATATTTTGATAATACGTGTCGCCGGAGTTCTCTGTGCTTCGCCCCGTGACTCCATGGTATGTTGTTCGATCCGGGTCCCTCCCCTTTTGATATAGCGACATATAGTTTATATACCCGCTAGCAAAACAAATTGAGGGAAGTTTCAAGCCGAAATAAAGTGGTGGATTCGCAACACCGGGGCCAACCGATCCCAGCACTCGGCCGTTCACCGCCCGCCCGACCCGTCAGAATGCCTCCACCGTCGTGAACGAGTCTGTCGCCACCGCCTCCGCGATGGCTCCGATATCCCGCTCGCCCATCTCGCCGGGATATTTCCGCCGGAAGTACCCCACGATGTTCTCCAC
>JBDGRH010000214.1:0-2185 GCA_042218225.1 Halodesulfurarchaeum sp.
CTTACAATCGGCCGATGACGCGCCGGCCACGCATCGCGCTGCTCAACGCCGCCCACGAGGCGGAGGACACCCGCCGGAACTTCCGCCGCGAGGTGCCGGCCGAGCTGGTGGAGTTCCACGTCGTCGAGGACGAGATCCCCGCGGAGCTCGACGTGGACGCGTTCATGGTCACGGGATCGAAGTCCTCGGTCTACTGGGACGAAGCATGGATCCGGGAGACGGAGTCCTGGATCCGGGACGCCCTCGATTCGGGGCTCCCGGGCATGGGCGTCTGCTTCGGCCACCAGCTCCTCGCCAGTGCGCTCGGCGGGCGCGTCGAGGACATGGGCGAGTACGAGCTGGGCTACCGCGAGATCAGCCACGAGACGGACCCGCTCTTCGCGGGCATCGATCCCACCTTCCTCGCGTTCACGACCCACTCCGACCGGGTGACGGAACTCCCGCCCGGAGCCGAGCTCCTGGCAGAGAACGACGCCGGGATCCAGGGCTTCCGGCACGGCGAGTCCGTGGGCGTCCAGTTCCATCCCGAATACGACCTCGAGACCGCCAGACGGATCGCGGCGGAGAAGGACGTCCCGGACGCACAGCGCGAGCGGGTCGAGGCCAGCATCACCGAGGCCAACTACCGGCGTGCCCGCCAGGCGGCCATCGTCTTCGAGAACTTCGTCGCGGGGATCGAGGCCCGGGCCGCCGGCGATTGAGCGGGCGGTCGGCCCCGTCCGACCCCTCATAGGAGTTTTTCCCCGTCCGACCCCTCATAGGGGTCTTTTCTCCCGTCCCACACCTTATAGGAGTCTTTTTCCCCCGTCCGGTCGGACGTCCGCCATGCTCGATTACGTCGACCTCGAGGACGAACTCACCGCCGAGGAGCGGATGATCCGCGACACGGCGCGGGAGTGGGTCCGCGAGGAGATCTGCCCGGACATCGGCGAGCACTTCCTCGAGGGCACCTTCCCGACCGAGCGCATCCCCGAGATGGGCGAGCTGGGCTTCTTCGGGCCGAACCTCGACGGCTACGGCCTCCCGGACATCGGCGCCCGGGCCTACGGCCTCCTCATGCAGGAGCTCGAGGCCTGTGACTCCGGGCTGCGCTCGATGGCCAGCGTCCAGGGCGCCCTCGTCATGTACCCCATCCACGCGTACGGCAGCGAGGCCCAGAAGGAGGAGTGGCTGCCGAAGCTGGCCGACGGCGAGGCCGTGGGCTGCTTCGGGCTCACTGAACCCGCGCACGGCTCGAACCCCTCGGCCATGGAGACCCGGGCCGAGCGCGACGGCAACGGCGACGGCGACGGGTGGATCCTCAACGGCTCGAAGACCTGGATCACCAACTCCCCGATCTCGGACGTCGCCATCGTGTGGGCGCGAGACCGTTCGGACCCAGACGAGCCCGTCCGGGGGTTCCTGGTGGAGACCGACAGAGAGGGGGTCACCACGAACGAGCTGAAGGAGAAGATCTCCCTGCGCGCCTCCATCACGGGGGAGATCGCCCTCGATGACGTCCACGTCCCCGCGGAGAACGTCCTCCCGGGCGTCGAGGGGATGAAAGGGCCGCTCTCGTGTCTCACCCAGGCCCGCTACGGGATCGCCTGGGGTGCCATCGGGGCCGCGAAGGACGCCTTCGAGACGGCCCTCGAATACACGAGCGAGCGCGAGCAGTTCGGCTCGCCCATCGCCGGCTTTCAGCTCCAGCAGGAGAAGTTCGCGGAGATGGCCACGCAGATCACCCTCGCGGAGCTGCTCGCCCACCGCCTCGCCGAGCTCAAAGACCGGGGCGACCTCCGACCACAGCAGGTCTCGATGGCCAAGCGGAACAACGTCCGCATGGCCCGGGAGCAGACGCGGGTCGCCCGCGAGATGCTCGGCGGGAACGGGATCACCGTGGATTACTCCCCGATGCGCCACCTGGCGAACATGGAGACCGTCTATACGTACGAGGGAACCCACGACATCCACTCGCTCATCCTCGGGGAGGATCTGACGGGGTATCCGGCATTCACGAAGTGAAGCGGGTCGGTGGTGGGCGCTTGGTGGAGCGGGGTTGGATTTTGCTGGGGGTTTTGAATGGAGTGTTGGGGTTTCGCTGCTGTATTGTATACTGTTGGTCCAAACGAGGCTGTCGAAAGCCCCACTGCAGTAGTATACAATACCCCCTGGAAATCAGACGCCCGAAAGCCCCCGGGCGCTC
>JBDGRH010000114.1:0-2156 GCA_042218225.1 Halodesulfurarchaeum sp.
GACCTCCCTCCGGTCGGCCCCACGCCCCCGGCCCCTTTCGAATTCCCACCCGAATTAACTCCTCACCCCTAGTACTATCGGCCGGACGAGAAACCGACTCCCTGGCGGATCGAAAGGGCGAGGCCGGGTCGGGGAAGGCGGGCGACGTAAGGACCGGACCGAGTGGGGAGCGGAGCGAGCCACGAGGGAGGACCGCAGCGAGCCCCCCGACCCGAGCCTGCCGAGGGCTTTCAACTCGTGGCGGTCGGGGTTACGGTCACTGCTGCAGCCGGCCGAGGGCTTTCAACTCGTGGCGGACCACGCTGTCACATTCTGTGCTAGCGGCCAAGGGCTTTCAACTCGTCCGGGGCGGGAGCCCCCAACAGACACAACTGGCACGTCCCGGACCGTGTCTTCATAACGCTCCCGGCGGTAATTCGATAGAAGGGCGTGCCGATGTACGACCGCTACCAGGAACTCTATCGCCTCTACTCGGACTTCGATGTGGACACCCTCCGGCAGTATCGGGATTTCGTCGATCTCTTCCCGCCGGTCGACTCCCCGCTGGCCCTCGAGCGGTGGCAGGAGGTCGAGACGGAGATGGAGTCGCGCCAGTCGGAGATCGAGGAGGCCTTCGAGGCGGGTGAGGCCTTCGGGGAACTCGCGGCGATCGCCACGCGCGAGCAGGCGTTCACAGCCCTCGATCTCTACACCAAGTACGACCGGATGGTGGACGTCTTGGTGGCGGACGTGGACGAAACGCTCCGGTCAGCCGGGGGCACGGACAACGAGATCCCCAGAGAGACCCTCCACCAGCTCACGGAGCTCCACGAGGCGGGGTTGCCCATCGTGGTCTGCACCGGGCAGACGCTGGAGAACGTGAAGGGCTTCACCATCCAGGGACTGGGGAACGAGCTCGTCCACTCCGGCCGGCTGAGCATTGTCTATGAAGGCGGCTCTGGCGTCTTCACCCCGGGTCACGGGACCGAGACCAAACAGCTCCTCTACGAGGATCTGGACGCGCCCATCGTCGATCGGTTCCAGACGGTCCGCTCGAGCGTGATGCAGCGCGTCCCGGACGGGCTCCGGTCCCGCATCCACCTCCAGGGCAACGAGTTCAACGTGACCGTGAAGCCCAACGAGGAGACGGGAAGTGACCGCGCGGCGGAGACGATCCGGCGGGCCCTGCCCCACCTGCTCCGGCAACTCGGCCGGACGCTCCCGGCCGATGACGGGTACGAGCACGCCTGTGAATACTATGCCAGGGCGGACCCCGAGATCGCAGCTGCGCTCGAGGCGGCCGGGGAGCGTGCGGAGGCGAGCGGTGAGCGTGCGGAGGCGGGAGAAAACAGCGATGCTGAAACAGACCCGAACCAACCGGACGAGATTCCGGAAGCAGTCACTGACGTCCTCGAGCGGATCGACGTGGCCTACTACGAGGCCGACGCCGTCGAGATGACCTCCCGGGAGCTGAACAAGGTGGTAGGCGTCCGGGCCGCGTTCGACGTCCTCGGGATCGAGGACCCGTTCGGGCTGGTCCTGGGGGACAGCAAGAGCGACCTTCGGGTCATGCGATGGTTCGAGGAGGACGACCTCGGGATCGCTGCCGCACCGGAGCACGCGTCTTCCCAGGTTCTCGAGCACGTCCGCGAGCGAGACGACCTGGTCTTCCCCCGCGGCGGTGCCGATCAGATCCTGCGGATGGTCCGCGCCATGGCGGAATTCGATGGGATGGACAGTCTCTGAGGCTATTTCTAGAGGGGTGGCGGTGGCGGAGAAACAACTCCTGGTGGGTGGTGATGGAAAACGGTGGGTGAGCACCGTGGCCAGGTCGGCGGTTCGGGTCGGGAATGTTGTCTCTCGAAGTCCTCCCCGGCCGTGAAAATATTTATTCTAACGGGTGTAAAATTTTTCGGCACTGGTGTGGTGGTCGGGGGCCCCTTCGTGATGTTGAATTGGGCCACGTCAACCGAGTTGTTCGTGGGGGTCCGGTTCCTTTAGGCCGGCTTATGGAGCGTGGATGGCCGAAAACCGCTCGGCAGTATTATCCAAGGGCGTCGAAAACAAGACGGGCGAAAGCCCCCGGGCGCTCCTAGACAGAGACGTAGCCGGAACGCAGACGCCCGAAAGCCCCCGGGCGCTCCGGTCGCGCGGCTCGTTGCGCGCTTCGGCTCGCT
>JBDGRH010000244.1:0-2150 GCA_042218225.1 Halodesulfurarchaeum sp.
GACCGCAAGCGAGGGGTGAGCGAAGCGAACCCCGAGCTGAGGACCGCAACGAGCCCCCCGACCCGAGCCGGCCGAGGGCTTTCAACTCGTGGCGGTAACGGTTACTGCGTTGACTCCTGCAGCCGGCCGAGGGCTTTCACCTCGTGGCGGTCCGGGGTACGCTTCTCATTGCTGCAACCGGCCGAGGAATTACCGCTCGTCGGGGTCCGTTATTCGCGTTTATAATATAGGAAGTAAGGAGTTCGCCGTGCTAAAGTGCTCTTCCGTCCGTCACCACTCTCTTGCACCGTTGATACCCCGGTGAAAAACCCACCCACAACCCCGCGGTCACTCCAGCGCGTCCGCCAGGACCGGCGCCACGCTGACCGCGGAGACCGACCGCTCGATGGTGTCCGTCCCGTAGATTCCGGCCACCCCGGCGGCCTCGAGCTTGGTCCGGGCATTCTCGACGAGGAGCGGATGCACCGTGCCAACGAATACCTGCTCGGGACCGACCTCCTGCAGGAGATCGATGGCCCGGCTCATGGTGGAGCCCGTGGCGATGATGTCGTCGACGACCACGACGTCCCGGCCCGCCACGTCGACCGCTCCCGGCCGCATCTCGATCTCGCCGGTGTCGTAGTCCCGCTCCTTCTCGAAGGCGTCCGTCTCTCCGGTGCCGTGTGCGTCCCTGACCCGGGCGGCGAGATCCAGGGCTCCCTCGTCCGGTGCCAGGAAGACCGGCTCGGTGAGATCGTCCGGGAGGGGTTCGGACAACCGGCCGGCGGCGTCGACGCTCTCCGCCGGGACGTCGAAGAACTCACAGACGGCCGCCTCGTGGGGATTGACGGTCAGGACCCGGTCCGTCCCGGTGCTGATCGCCCGGGCGACGGCCCGCGCCGAGACCGGCTGTCCCGCCTTGAACGCGCGGTCCTGTCTGGCGTATCCGAGGTAGGGAATGACGGTCACCACCTCCTCGGCGCCCGCCTCCCGGACCGCGTCCTGGAGCAGGAGGAGCTGCACGTGTGCGTCGCTCGAGACGGTCGAGCCGACCACGACCGCCCGCCCCTCCTGCGGGGGGACTTCGAGGAGCTGCTCGCCGTCGGGGAACGTCTCGTAGTGCACCGTCCCCAGCGGCTCGTCGAGCTCCCGGGCGAGCGCGCCAGCCAGCGCCTGGGACGGGGCGGCGGGAACGATCATGTCTGGAGGATACAGGGGGTGTGGCTTACGCGTTTTCCTCGCCGCCGACGGCCAGCCCCACCACGTCCGAGACCCCGAGCGACCGCCGCCTGAACCCGTTCCCGGCGTCCACCAGGAACACGCCATCGCTCGTGACCGCGACGACGGATGTCCCGCCGTCGGTGGACTCGGAACGATCGTTTCCCGCGCTAGATTGGGAACGATCCACGCTGTCGGCGGACTCGAAATAGTCGATATCCACGATCGAACGTGCCGCGTCCACCTGTCGTTCGACCCAGTTGCCCTCGGAGAATCCGTCCCCCGCGGATGCGAACTCGAACAGGCCCGCTTCCGTCACGGCATGGGCCCGAACCGGTCCCTCTCCAGCCATTCCCTCGGTCGCGGCGACCACCCGGGCATCTCCCTCGAGCTCCGCCATCCAGCCCGCGCCGAGCCGGAACACGCCCTCCGCGGTCGCGGCGAGGGGCACGGCCTCGGTCGAGACGTCCCTGACGCGATCCAGGCCCACGTATTCAATGGCGTCCTCGCGCCGGCGATAGACCCCCTCGGAGGAGGCCAGCAGGTCCCCGTCGACCGCCGCGATCCGACCGTCGATAGACCCGATCCTCGTCCAGCCCTCCGCCCTGGTGTGGACGCGCCCATCAGTGTCGACCGCAAGGAGGGGGTCTCCACCGACCGCCACCGCCGGCCCGAACCCCGTCCGCTCGAAGCCGTTTCTGTCCCCGAGCAGGACGTCCTCCGGGGTGGCGACCGCGATGGACTCATCCGTGGCGGCGACGTCCTCGACCGCACCCCGGTATGCCAGTTCGAAGGTGCCGACGCGATCCCCCGCCACGTCGAGCGCCACGACTCCCTCCGCCGCGGCCACGTACACGTCCACGGCCGGCCGCTCCGAATCGAAGATGCGGTCCTCGGCGAGAGTCATTATGGCTTCCAGGGTGAGCGGGGCGGGAAAGGGTTGCGGTGGGTGA
>JBDGRH010000061.1:0-2145 GCA_042218225.1 Halodesulfurarchaeum sp.
CCCCCCGACCCGAGCCGGCCGAGGGCTTTCAGCTCGTGGCGGTTGCGGTTCCTTCGTTTACTGCTGCAGCCGGCCGAGGGCTTTCAACTCGTGGCGGTTGCGGTTCCTTCGTTCACTGCTGCAGACGGCCGAGGGCGTTCAACTCGTGGTGGTCGCGGTTGACCACACGATTGCAGACGGCCGAGGGCTTTCATCTGGCGATCGTGATTCTTGTGTTCGTTGCTGACTGCTAAGGACGATCCAACTCCCCGAGAACAACTCTTCCCCATTGAAATTGAAAGCCCCAGACAACCGAACGCTCAGTCCCGGGACCTGGCGGGCTGCCGGCCCAGCGATTCGGCCACGGAATCGACCTTCTCCGAGGCGGAGTGCTCGACGGTCCGCTTGTCGTCGATCTTCAGGAACGTGCTGACCCGGTCCCCATCGACGGCGGTATGAGCTGCCCCGACGGCATCGAGCAGTTCCTCCACGTCGTCGGTCTCGATGATCGTGCCCATGGGGGTGGTCTCGTAGCCCACGTCGTAGTCATCGAGCGCGGCCACCGCTTTCGCCACCTCGTCGGAGAGACTGCCCTCGCGCATCGGGGAGACGGACAGGAAGCCGATCACGGTCATGGGCGACCATTCGAGCGCCGTGCCAATCCATGTTTTGGGGTCGCGGGCTTCTATTCCGGATGCGTCCCAATACCAGTGTCCCTCTACCCCAGGGTCACGGTACCTGAGATTGGAGAAGCAGCCGGCGTGGATAGAAGCCTGAGACCACCGTCGCGGGAATGTCCTCCGGGGCCCTCCCCTGTCGGGTGAGGCTATCCATCGCTCCGGCGACAGGCGAATCCGGTCAGTGGTCACCATGACCGGGCCCCGAGATAAGCCTGGGCAATCAACTCAATCGAGGAGTCTCGAGAGCTGTGTGTGCAGCCCCTCGAGCGGTGGCCCGTGACCGGGACAGACGTGATCGACGTCCGCGGTCCGCGCCCGGAGGGAGCGGATGCTCGCTTCCACCTGTCGGGTGTCGTAACTCGAAAGCCAGCCAGAGGCGCAAAGCCGGTCGCCGAGCGCGTAGGCGAGGTCGCCGAGAAACGCCGCCGAACGCCCTTCGTGGACGTAGACCACGTGACCCGGCGTGTGACCCGGCGTGTGGAGCGCCCGGAAGCCACCGATGGACTCCCCACCCTCGATGGCGCGGATCTCGAGATCAGGGAGCCGGAGGCGACGATAGTACAGACGGTGAAGCGCCTCGAGCCCGTGACGGGCTGTCCGGGGCGGCAACCGCTCCCCCGCGACGTACGGGGCCTCGGCCTCGTGAATGAAGACTGGGGCGTCGAGCTCGGGGGTCAACCTCGCCAGGGTCCCGACGTGATCCGCGTCGTAGTGGGTCAGCAGTACCCGGTCGATGTCCGCCGGCCCCACTCCAGCCGCATCCAGTCCCTGGCGGACGGTGTGGACGTCGCCGGGCCAGCCCGCGTCGACGAGCGAGAGCGCACCGTCGTCGACGAGATAGACGTTCGGCCGATCGCGGGTTGCGCAATCGATGTGCCAGAGTCCGTCCGTGAGCTCGGTCGCCATCGTGGGGACCTGCTCCCCTCCTCTCCCCTCCTCTCCCCTCCTCTCCTATGATTCCTCCTCCGAGACGAGAACCGTGACGGGCCCGTCGAATTGCAGAACCAGGCGCTGGGCCAGATCGCCGAAGATGGCCTTCCGACTGGGTGAGCGTCGCTTCCCGACGACGAAGAGGTGATCGCACTCGAAGTCCTCCGCGACGGAGAGGATTTGCTTGACCTCGTCGCCGACGGAGCCGACCGCCAGCCACTCGAGGTCGAGGTCGTCCAGCGCGTGCCAGCCCATCCGCTCGGCGAGGCGCTTCGCGTCGTCGCTCGCCTGGGTCAGCGGATAGCCGCCCAGCTGGCGGATGGACCGGCTCCTGGCTCGTGCCTCCCGCCGCGACTCCGCGAGTTCCTCGTACTCCTCCTCGGCCATCACGTGGAGGATGACCAGCTCGCCGTCGACGCCCGCGGCCAGCTCTCCGGCCTCGCGGAGGAGGCGTTTCGTCTCCGGCGACTCGTACTGCGCGACGAACAGGGCTCGCTCCATGCCGAAGTGGTGTTCGGCGACGGACATGAAGGTGACGAGATGAATGATATCCATC
>JBDGRH010000030.1:0-2107 GCA_042218225.1 Halodesulfurarchaeum sp.
ACCGTCCCGTCGTCGTCGCGCGAGAACGGCATCCCCCAGTGTTCGAGCTGGACCACCTCCTTCCGGATCTCCCTCGCGAAGACGTCCACCGCAGGGGCGTCGGCGAGGTAGTCCGACCCCTTCATCGTGTCGTACGCGTGGCTCTCCCAGGAGTCGTCCTCGTGGAGGGCCGCATTGACGCCACCCTCCGCAGCTCCCGTGTGACTCCGGACCGGATGCAACTTCGAGACGATGGCGACGTCGGCACCGGCCTCGTGGGCGGCGATCGCCGTCCTGAGCCCGGCACCCCCGCCGCCGACGACGAGTACGTCGTGTTCGTACATGGTTTCACCAGAATTTGAGGTTTCGCTTCACCGCTTCGCGCTTGAGCTCCTGGATGTGCTCCGTGATGGGGATGTCCTTCGGGCACACCTCCGTGCAGGAGAACTGTGTCTGACACCGCCAGACCCCGTGCTCCCGCTCGACGATCTCGAGGCGCTCTTGCTTCCGGTCTGCGCCCTCGCGCTCGTCGAAGTAGAAGCGGTAGGCGGTGTTGATCGCGGCAGGGCCCAGATACTGGTTGTCCCCGGCCGCGATGTTGCAGGAGGACATACACGCCCCACACCAGATGCACCGCGAGCTCAGCTTGATCGTCTCGCGGTTCTCCCGGCTCTGGAGTTGCTCCTCCAGGTCGTCGTCGGGCAGCTCGTCGGGGTCGAAGTACGGCTCGACCGCGTCCATCTGCTCGTAGAAGTGCTCCATGTCCACGACCAGGTCCTTGACGACCGGGCGGTGGGGGAGCGGCTCGATGCGGATCGGCTCCTCGAGGTCCGCGATCTGCGTCTGGCACCCGAGCCGCTGCTGGCCGTTCACGAAGAGGGCGTCGGAGCCACACACCGCCTGCCGGCAGGAGTGCCGGAACGTCAGCGACGGATCGTACTCGTCGCGGGCCTCCATCAGCGCGTCGAGGACCGTCATCCCCTCGTGGAAGGGGATGTGGAAGTGATCGAAGCGGGGTTCGCGCTTGCCCTCGACCTCCGGGTCGTACCGGAAGATCTCGAGGTGGACGGTCTCGCCCGCCGCAGCGGCTTCCGCTGCCGCCTCCGCATCGGCGGCCTCCCGGCGCTCGGCCTGCTTGCGGAGCCGCTCGGCCTGCGGCGCGGGCGGTTCCGCGGCCCCCGTCTCGGTCTGCTCGGTCTCGGTCTCCTCGGTCGCCGCGTCGGCGTCCGCCGAGTCGGCGCTCATGTCAGACGCTCACCCCCGCCATGGCCCCGGCGACGCGGAACCCCTGCACGATGACGAGTGCGCCGGCAACGATGAGAATCCACTTGACGACCCGCTTCGGGGTCCCGGAGAGGCCCTGATTGATGAGCGCGTTGTACACACCGTTGACGCCGTGGAACGTCCCGGTCACGAGGAAGAGGATCATGGTGAGGAGGTAGCCGAACTGGTCCATCCGCATGGCCGTCCCCGCCAGGGTGATCTCGGCGGCATGGTTCACGAAGTGCAGCCAGAAGAAGTGAAATCCCAGCGTGAAGATGAGGAAGGCCGCCGTGACTCGCTGGAGGAACCACAGCCACGTGCCCGACCGGAATGAGGTGTACGTCTGGCTCATGGTCTCACCACGGGATGACCTCCGGCGTGATGAACGTGCTCACGCTCGCCACCGCGATGATGGCGGTGACGACGAGCGATGCATAGAAGCTCCTCTGCTGCGCCTCGAGCCCGATCCCGAGATCGATCAAAAGCAGGCGGATGCCGTTCAACATGTGGAAGACGGCGACCGCCAGCAGGCCGATCTCGAGCACCCGGACGAGGAAGATACTCTCCAGGCCCTGCAGCGTGGTGGTGTACACGTCCGTCCCCGCGGCGATGGCCCCGGCCGGCCCGGCGGCGGCGGGTATCGCCGAACTCAGCACCGCGACGTGCGCGAAGAGGTACCCGACGAGCACCCACCCGGTGAACTTGTGAAGGACCCAGGCCCACATGCCCGCCGAGAACTCCGTCCAGCGGCCATAATCCTCGACGAGGCCTCGGTCATACGACTCGCTCATACCGTCTTACAGGTCCGAACCCCCAGCACAAAGAACTTACTACCCGCGCGTGCGGTCAGTCTCCGCCCCTTCCC
>JBDGRH010000196.1:0-2104 GCA_042218225.1 Halodesulfurarchaeum sp.
TCCGCTTCCACGACGGATCCCGCTCGGTCCGCTTCCACGACGGGTCCCGTTCGGTTCGCCTTTAGAATGTGTTCTATAGCGCATCGACTCACCTCAGATATCCACCCACTCGGCCTCGCCGGCGTGCTCCTGGATGAACCGCTTCCGGGGCTCGACGGCGTCGCCCATGAGCACGGAGAACATCCGGTCCGCCTCCGCGGCGTCCTCGACGGTGATCCGCTTGAGGATCCGGTTCTCGGGCTTCATCGTCGTGTCCCAGAGCTGGTCGGGGTTCATCTCCCCGAGGCCCTTGAACCGCTGCACCTGGGTGGGGTTCCCGTCGCACTCCTCCGCGATGATGCGGTCGCGGTCTTCCTCTGTCATCGCGTCGTAGGTGTTTCCCCGGTACCGGATCCGGTAAAGCGGCGGTTGGGCCGCGTAGATGTGGCCCTGCTCCAGCAGGGGCTTCATGTGCCGGTAGAAGAACGTCAGCAGCAGGGTCCGGATGTGGGCCCCGTCGACGTCCGCGTCGGTCATCGTGATGATCTTCTCGTAGCGGAGCTCGGAGAGGTCGAACTCCTCCCCAATCCCTGTCCCGATGGCGCGGATCATCGCCCGGATCTCCTCGTTCTCCAGGATCCGGTCGAGGCGGTGCTTCTCCACGTTGAGGATCTTCCCCCTGATGGGAAGGACGGCCTGGAATCCCGGATCACGCGCCTGCTTCGCCGAGCCCCCGGCGCTGTCGCCCTCCACGATGAAGAGTTCCGCCTCGGCCGGGTCCTTGGTCTGGCAGTCGGCGAGCTTCCCCGGGAGGGAGGTGCTCTCGAGTGCGCTCTTCCGGCGCGTGAGCTCCTCGGCCTTCTTCGCGGCCTTCCGCGCCTTCGCGGCCTCGACGGCCTTCGCGATGACCGAGCGGGCGGTGTCCGGGTTCTCCTCGAAGTACGTCGTCAGCCCGTCGTGGAGCGCGGACTCAACGATTCCTCTGACCTCGCTGTTGCCGAGCTTGGTCTTCGTCTGGCCCTCGAACTGGGGGTCGGGATGCTTGATGGAGATGACCGCGGTCAATCCCTCGCGGATGTCCTCGCCCTTGAGGTTCTCGCCGTCGAGCTCGCCGAGGAGGCCGTGCTCGTTCGCGTAATCGTTGACGACGCGGGTCAGCGCGGTCTTGAATCCCGTCAGGTGGGTGCCCCCCTCGCGCGTATTGATATTGTTCGCGAAGGCGTGCGTCGAGGACTGCAGGTCGTCGGTGGCCTGCATGGCGATCTCGACCTGGACGTCATCCGTCTCGTCCTCGAGGTAGATGACGTCCTCGTGGAGGGGCGTCCTCGTCTCGTTCAGGTACTCGACGAACTCCTTGATTCCGCCCTCGTACCGGAACGTCACCTGCTCGGGTTCGTTCTCGCGCTCGTCCCGGAGGGTGATCTCGACCCCGGAGTTCAGGAAGGCGAGCTCCCTGAGCCGCGTCTCGAGGGTGGAGAAGTCGAATTCGGTGGTCTCGAAGATGGAGTGGTCCGGGGTGAACTGGATGGTCGTCCCGGTCCGGTCGCCGTCGATGGTCGCGACTCGATCGAGCTCCGTCACGGGTTCACCTCGCTCGAACCGTTGCCGGTACCGTCCCCCGTCACGCTCGACCTCGACGGATAGCTCCTCGGAGAGGGCGTTGACGACGGAGACGCCGACCCCGTGGAGGCCGCCGGAGACCTGGTAGGACTTGTTGTCGAACTTCCCTCCAGCGTGGAGGAGGGTCATGATGACCTCGACGGCGGGTCGGTCGTACTCCTCGTGGGTGTCGATCGGGATGCCCCGACCGTCGTCCGCGACGGAGACCGACCCGTCCTCGTGCAACACGACCGCGATCTCGTCACAGTAGCCGGCCAGGGCCTCGTCGATGGCGTTGTCGACGACCTCGTACACCAGGTGATGGAGGCCCCTGGCGTCCGTGGAGCCGACGTACATGGCGGGGCGCTTTCTGACCGCCTCGAGCCCCTCCAGCACCTGGATCTGGCCGGCACCGTACTCGGGATCCTCTGCCATGAATGAGTTACAACCCTGTAGCGGCGGGAGCCGTATAAAGGCAACGTGCGCGCGCGTGCGCGTGTCCGTCGCATGTCAGACATTAGCATGG
>JBDGRH010000266.1:0-2090 GCA_042218225.1 Halodesulfurarchaeum sp.
CTCGATGCAAGCGTGACGTCAGCCTCGACGAGTACGGCGGCGTCCGGTGTCCGTACTGCGGCCACCGGGTGCTCCTCAAGGAGCGCAGCCGCGACGTGAAGGAAGTCGACGTCGAGTGACGCTGTAGCGCATTCCCACGAAACCGCAAAGGGAACCATCGTTCCCGCCCCGACCCGCACCGACCCAGTCCGACCCGGCCCGACCCGACCCGTGCACCAGACCACCCTCATTCTAGAATACGACGCGATCGACCGGGCCGAGATCGTCGAGTGTGCCATCGCGCAGGAGGCCGGCGAGATCGAGACCGACCGGACCGCGGCGGCAGTGAGCCGGTCGGGAGCCACGGTCGAGGTGGTCCTCGATGCGGAGGACCTCGTGGCCCTGCGTGCGGGCCAGAACACCTGGCTGGGCCTGGTCAGCGTTGCCGAGCGGTCGGCCGAAATCGGGGGCGGGGGGCCGATCGGCGATTGAGCGCGGTCGGGACTTGATACGACCGGCTGTCTGCCGGGACGTCAGGGTTCTGGCCGCGAGCCGAGGGTGAACTGCAGGGTCCGGCGCTCGCCGTCCCGGAGCACGGTCATCGTGACTGTCTCGCCGGGGCTGGTATGTAAGAGGAGATATCGGCTGAGGTCCTGGTTGCTCCGGATCGGGTTGCCCTCGATGGCCACGATGACGTCCCCGCCGGAGGCGGTCACCCCCTCCTCCGTCGTCTCCACCGTGGCGGCCTGGAAGACCCCGGCTGCAGGCGTCCCCTCGAGGACCTGGACCACCAGGATGCCGCGTGGTCGCTGGAGATCGATCGCGTCCGCGATCGTCGGCGTGACGGGAAGTGTCCGGATCCCGATGTAGGAATGCTCGAACTCGCCGGTCTGGATCAGCTTCGGCACGACGGTCCGGACCACGTCAGCCGAGATGGCGAACCCGACGTTGTCGCCCTCCTTCGCCCGATTGACACCGACGACCGTCCCCTGCATCGAGACGAGCGGTCCGCCACTGTTCCCCGGGTTGATCGGGGCGTCGGTCTGGACGGTATCGGGGATGCTGAACCCACCCTCGACCCGCATCGACCGGTTCACCCCGCTCACGATCCCGTGGGTGATGGTCCCCTCGAGCCCGAACGGGCTCCCCAGGGCGACCACTCGCTGGCCCGGCTCCGGGTCGGTCCGTGCCACGGGGAGAGCTTCCGCGCCGTCGGGAATCGAGTCGACGCGGATCACCGCGAGGTCCGTGTACACGTCAGCACCAACCACCTCTCCCTCGCGCCACACCCCATCGGAGAACTGGACCGAGATGCTGGTCCCGCCAGCGACCACGTGCTGGTTCGTGACGATGTAGCGGCCGTCGTAGATGAACCCGGATCCCTGGGCGACTCCTTGTGGCGTCCGCACGCGGATCTTCACGACCGAATCGATGGTCTCCCGGTAGAGCCGGGTATAGTTGGAGGGTCCCTCGGTCGCGGAGACCAGCTGTGGGTTGGCCACCGGCGGGCCGATCGATGATTGTCCGCCCGCGTCGGCCGGGGCGAGGGTGAGTCCGACCCCGCCCCCGATGACGAGTCCGAACGCAAGGGCAAGCAACACCCCGGGGAGGAACGACCGGCTGACCATGTCGGGCAACCCTTCGATTCCGACGCCTACAAGTCTGCCGGCAACGGCACGTGGGGAAGTCGAGTTGGCCTATCGTTGATCACTCTCCATCCCGCAGATTCGTCCGCGGTGACAGACAGCGCAACAGCAAACGAGCGGGAGGTATGACTCCGGTCGATTCGACAGCTCTCCACCGATTCGTCAGGTCACAAACCAATCGGGGGAGATTCTGGCTAAGCGTGACGGGTTCGGTTTTTGGCTCGAGCCAGGCTCGCGAGTTGGTCGGCTTCGGGGTTCCCTGGGGTGGTCAGACGACCGGTGAGCAGTCAGCCTCGGTTCCCGATCTGCGCATGCGGATTCTTCTCCAGGTTCGGTGAAAACGACAGACGACCGGCCTCTGGAACCCCAAACCAGCGAATCTCTCCACAGTATATACTGTCTCCGAAGACCCGCCTCCTGAGATGACCCGGAGCAGTTCTAGGCTGAACGGTTATTGAAACGCGA
>JBDGRH010000060.1:0-2079 GCA_042218225.1 Halodesulfurarchaeum sp.
CTGGGAGAGCACCGACTCGACCTCCTCGATCTCCGCCTCCAGGTCGGCGCCGTCGTCGAACGCGTCCGCCCGCTCACCCATGGTGTACCACTTCTTCGCATCCCGAAGGTGGGAATTCGCCTCCTCGACGTCGAGGCCACTCCGGAGGGCGTTCATGACGCCGAGGGTGTTCTCCGCCTCCACGTCCCAGATCGCCGAGACGGAAGGCAGCGCATCCCGGGCCTCCTTGAGGTGGGTCTCGACGTCCTCGCGGACCTCCGCTGCGGCCTCGCCGAAGAGGTCGTCGTCATCGAGCGTGGTCTGGCTCATGGGCCGTGATTCGACGGCGACCGAGTTAAAGGCCCTCCCCGCCCTCGGGGTGCAGGAAAAACTGTGTATCCCGGCCTGGCGTCACCCTGCGTCCTTCCCCTCCACGGACACGACCTCCATCAGCGGATACCCCCGCTCGTCCAGCATCATCTCGGCTGTCACCTCCACCCCTTCGAAGGCCACCCGCACTACCGCCGTGAAGTGCCGTCCCGTGAGCTCCGTGTACCCGATGCCCCCGGCCGCTTCGGCGATGGCGTCCTCGTCCATCTCAATCGCCACCTCCTCGCAGTGGGGTTGATTCTCGATGGCCTCCTCCATCGCTCCAGCCAACCCCGCCGCACTGCTGGGGCTCACCGGGGTCCCGGCGAACTGGTGATAGAGCGAGCCGAACTTGATCCCCGCCTCGAAGCAGGCGCGCTCGGCATCGGTGGGCATGCCTGGCCCCTCGCCGGGGCGTCGCATAGCGCTTGGGGTGGGCGAACCACATCCTACTTATCCCCGCTCGCCCTCTCCCCGGGTGGATGGACGACCCGGTGCTCCTCACCGGCGCCTTCGGCCAGGTCGGGGAGGCGATCCTCTCCGGGATCGGAGAGGCGTACGAGTGGCGCCTCCTCGACCGCCAGCCCCCGGCCCGGGAGGTAGACAACGAGGTCGTCGTCGCCGACGTGACCGACGCCGAGGCCGTCCGGGAGGCGATGGCGGGCGTGGGTGCCGTGATCCACCTGGCCGGTGACCCTCGCCCGGAGGCCCCGTGGGAGAGCATCCTCCGGAACAACATCGACGGGACCCGGACGGTCCTGCAGGCGGCCGTCGACGCGAACGTCGAGAAGTTCGCCTTCGCCTCGTCGAACCACGCCGTGGGGCACTACGAGACGGGCCGGGAATCCGACCTCTACGGACGAGACGCGACTGGGGCCCTGGACGGGACCGAGCTCCCCCGACCCGGGAACCTCTACGGCGTCTCGAAGGCTGTGGGCGAGATCCTGGGGCGGTTCTACCACGACGAATACGGCCTCTCCGTGGTCTGCGTCCGCATCGGGAATCTCACGACGGGTGGGCCCCCGGAGGCGTATCCCCGCGGCCAGGCCATGTGGCTTTCCCCGCGGGACTGTGCCCACCTCTTCGAGCGGACCCTGGAAGCCGAGTACGACTACGAGATCGTCTACGGCATCTCGGACAACGAGACGCGCTTTTACTCCCTGGAGCGGGCCAGGAAGGTCCTCGGGTACGAGCCGCAGGACGATTCGGCGGCGTATCTGGAGGAGTGAGCATTCGGGTTCTGCTTTCCAGAGCGCAGTATATAATGTGGAGAGCGTCCTGACGGAGTCCCCGTGAGCGGAGCATGGGGGCGTCAGGACGTTTCGGATGAACCGTCGGGAAGCGACGCTCGCGTCGCTTCGCGACGACCGTTCGGAGAAGGCAAACGTCCTGACGGAGTCCCCATGAGCGAAGCGAATGGGGGCACGTCAGGTCGCGAGCGAAGCGAGCGTCCTGACGGAGATTTGAACGCGCTGAGACGGTCGCTCACTGCGTTCGCGCTGCGTCTCGCTGGCTCAAATCTCCGTGACGTCGTTCTTCCTCGCTCGGAGCGAGCGCCACGAGCGGCGCTCGCCCGTATCGCTCGGAGAAAGCGAGCGTCCTGACGGAGTCCCCGTGAGCGGAGCATGGGGGCACGTCAGGACGTTTCGAAAGAACCGTCGGGAAGCGACGCTCGGGTCGCTTCGCGACGACCGTTCGGAGAAGGCAAACGTCCTGACGGAGTCCCCATGA
>JBDGRH010000255.1:0-2055 GCA_042218225.1 Halodesulfurarchaeum sp.
GACGGCCGAGGGCGTTCAACTCGGACCGCTCTCTATTATTCAACAGAACCAACGGATGACACAGTCCACCCCTCTCCCGACTCCACCGCGAGCCGGGCCGGAGACTTATGCGCGTCCGGCCGGTATCTCGGGGCATGCGGAGCTTCCGGATCGGGAGCGCGTTCGGCATCCCGCTGAAGCTGGATCTGACCTTCCTCCTGGTCCTGCCGCTTTTCGCCTGGATCATCGGCTCAGAGGTGGACCAGTGGGTGCGGATGCTCAACGCCATCTGGGGGAGCTCCATGGATGCCGTCGGGCTCACGACCGGGCTCCTCCCGTGGCTGCTGGGCATCACCGCGGCTATCGGCCTCTTCGCCGGGGTGGTCCTGCACGAGCTGGGCCACTCGCTGGTCGCCATGCGGTACGGCTATCCCATCGACTCCATCACGCTCTGGATCCTGGGGGGCATCGCCCAACTCACCGAGCAGCCCGAGGACTGGCGCCAGGAGCTGTTCATCGCGCTCGCCGGCCCGGTCGTGAGCGTCCTGCTCGGGGTGGTGTGCTTCATCGGCTTCGCCCTGACCCCCGCTGGCTTCGACGTCCCGCGCTTCCTCCTGGGCTACCTGGCCCTGGTCAACCTCTCGCTCGCGGCGTTCAACATGCTCCCGGGCTTCCCCATGGACGGCGGCCGGGTTCTCCGGGCGCTTCTGGCCCGGAATCGGCCCTTCGCCCGCGCGACCCGACTCGCGGCGGAGGTGGGAAAGGGCATGGCGCTCCTCCTTGGCCTGTTCGGCATCTTCAACTGGAATCTCATCCTCATCGGCATCGCCTTCTTCATCTACATCGGGGCCGCCGGGGAGTCCCAGCGGACCACGATGAAGGCGGCCTTCGAGGGGGTGACGGTCCGGGATATCATGACCCCCGGCGACCAGGTGGAGACGATCGGCGCGGAGGACACCGTCTCCGACCTGCTGGAGGAGATGCTCCGGGGGCGACACACCGGGTATCCGGTCGAGCGCGACGACCAGATCGTCGGCATGGTCACCCTCGAGGATGCCCAGGAGGTCTCGCCCATCGAGCGCGACGCGTTCCTCGTCGCGGACATCATGTCGACCGACCTCTACACCATCCCCGAGTACGCAGACGCCGTGGACGCACTGGAGACCATGCAGCAACAGGGGGTGGGGAGGCTGCTCGTGGTCGACGCCGCCGGGGACATGACCGGGCTCATCTCCCGGACCGACCTGATGACCGCCTTCGACATCATCCGCTCAAGCGGGGCCGAGGGCCAGTTCCCGGAGCTTGCGGGGCGGGCGAACACGATGGGACCATCCACCGAGCCCGACCAGGGCCGGTGACCGCGGTCTCGGGCGAGGGGAGTCTCCCTCCTCTGCTGGTCATTGGCCAACTGGCATCGTCGGCCCCTGATTTGGAACCAGGCAGCACGTGGGTCCCGACGTCGCAACCGCTCGGATTCCCAATATACGATGGGCCGGCGAGACGCGGGGAAAGCGGAGCTTATTTGACGGCTCCCTAACCATCCCTCCTTGCACTCCGAACTCCCTGCAATCGAGGTATCACGATGGATAGGTGGGAATGGCACGAGCTGGACGACGCCGTGACGACCGAGGTCCCTCGAGAGACAGCGGACGCTTCCGAACAGGCTGACCCGGGGGCCGGTGTGGAAACGGACGCGCCGCTGGTCTCGCGGGGCTTCCTCCAGGAGGTGGCCGGTCTCGCGGAGCGACCCTCGGATCCATTCGTTCGCCTCTATGCCCGCGCGCTGCTCGGCATCCTGGTCGATGTGTATGGCGGCCCGTTCGAGTTCGAGCCGGAGCCGGGATCGATCGACCCGGTGTCCCCGGACCGGGACCGCCTCCGCGCGGACCTTGCCGACCTCGTCGCGTCGACGGACGACCCCCGGATCGAGCTCTATGGGTGGGCGGCGGTTGGGGTGCTGAAGCGAGGCCAGCGTGCCACGATGTCGTAACGTATTTGAATTCTAGCGGCGGAGTTGCAGGTGCGTGTCCGGGTTAGGGTAGTGGACTATCCTTCAGCCTTGTGGAGGCTGAGACG
>JBDGRH010000141.1:0-1998 GCA_042218225.1 Halodesulfurarchaeum sp.
CCGAGCGGGGGTGGGGTGACGATGTTCGTATGGACGATGAAGTCCTGCCAGTTGAACCCGAAGAGCATCTCCTGGGACTGGGACAGGACGCTCATCAGGATGACGGCGAGCCAGAACGCTGGCATCGCCCGCCACACGATGCCCCCGAACGAGGCGAAGTAATCGCTCAGAGTATTGGGATTGAGCCCGGCGTAGAATCCCAACGGAATCCCGACGAAGAGCGCGATCAGGATCGACCAGAACCCGAGCCAGATGGTTCGGGGGGCATAGGTGACGATGATCTGATTCGCCGGGACACCCGGTTGGATGACCCAGGACTGACCCAGTTGGAACGTGAACATCTCGTACATGAACTCCAGATATTGCTCCCAGAACGGCTGGGTAAGCCCCAGGTTCTGACGGATTCGTTGCGCTGCTTCCGCGGTGTACTGTTGTCCCAGGATCGCGCCGACTGGATCGATGGGACCGGCGTAGATGAGGAGAAAGGTGACGGTGGTGCCGAACACGACCACGGGGATGGAGAGCAACAATCGTCGGCCGAAGTAACTCCACCGGCTCATGGTACGTTCCACCTCCTCAGCCTTGCCTCGAACAACATAGAGGAGATTTACCGCAGGAATCCATTATGTCTTCCGGTGTTCAATCGGGAAAAAATGTGGGACAGCGGAGGGGTGGAAAAACGCCCGGTGGCTATTCGACGCTGAGCGAGGTGAGCTTCTGCCGACTGAATCCCATGCCACCGTACGGGGTGTAGTTCTTCACATTGTCGTACCAGAACCGCTCGGAGATGGAGTGATAGAGGTTGAGGAATCCGATGTCGTGCCAGTTGGCTTCCTCGATCTTGACATAGGCCTCCTGTCGCGCCTTCTTCGCCTCTTCGGTCGGGGCGTAGTTCTGCTCGACGGTTTCCCACGCGTTTGTGGCCTGACGTTTCCACTTGGTATCCAGATTGTCCCAGTTGATGTAACTCTGGGGGGCCGAGAGCTGTGTGTCCGTCGCTGGCGGATACAGGAGGTTGAGGAAGTTGTCAGGACGCGGCCAGTCGGCGATCCACCCCAGGGTGTACGCATCCATATTCCCGTTCCGCGTCCGTTTGAGCAGGGTGGAGAACGTGGCCTCCTGGATCTCCATGTCGATGTAGGCGCTCGCGAGGCGATCGCGGATGATCTGGGCCATCGACAGCCAGGTATCGGACTGGTACTGGAGCCACCCGAGAGTGTACCGGTTATCGGGTCCGTATCCGGCCTCCTCCATCACCTGAATCGCCCTGTCGATATTCGTCGTATTGTAGCCGTAGGGGTACGCGTTCTTCGCGTGTTGCGTGTACGCATCGGCCCCGCCCGGGTAGATGGACGGCGGGGTGAAGTGGAACGCCGCTTTTCCACGCCCCTTGAACACCTGGTCGACGAACTGTGCCTGGTTCACGACCCAGGCCATGGCCTCGCGGACCGCCTTCGGCACGTTAGCCATGTTAAATCCGATATAGAACGTGTCGATGGTGGGAACCCCCACGTAGTTCAGCGTGGCTCCGTTTCTGGCCGGGCCATATGTTCCCTTCATCCGCCCCTTCGGATCCGTTGTTTCGACGGATACCTTGCCGGGGTCGTAGAAGGTCGTGGGGATGCCGAAGATGTCGGCGTTCCTGTTCATCGCGTACTCGAAGTGCGGCGGGTCCTTCTCGATGACCTGCCAGTGGATCCGTCCGACGTTGGCCTTGTCTCGATAGTAGTCCGGGAAGGAAGTTACCGCGGCTTCGGTCCCGGCTTCCCACATATCGAACTGGAATGGACCACAGCCAATCGGGTTCTCCGACGCGAAGGTCTGATAGTCCATCTCCCCGTTATACCCCTCGATGTCGCCGACGATCCCCTCGGGGACCGCGGCGAAGGAGGAGTATGCAAGGACGGAGAGTGTCGCGTGGAACGCCCCGTCGAGCTGGAACTGGAAGGTGTTCTCGTCGGGGGCCGACATCTTGAGCGATTTCGGGACGTAGTTCCC
>JBDGRH010000166.1:0-1990 GCA_042218225.1 Halodesulfurarchaeum sp.
GATATCGTATACTGCAGGAACCCCCTAGATAGTAACAGAACCCGAGCAACAAAACCAACAACCGATCCAAACCCAACCTAGCCACCGTTCCCGGAACTTTCCTGCTCCACGCCCATCGCATCGAACAGCTTCCGCTTCACGGCCTCCTCGGTCAACGAAAGCAACGTCTCCCGATTGTCCTCTGTAATCTCGATACCCGTAAAGATCCCCAGCGGGATCTCGGCACTGGCCTGCGTCGAGTGCCCGGCAGCCTCGCCGATCTCCCCGAAGCCGTCCTGGAGCACGTGCCCGATGTTCAACCGGATGTCCTTCGATCTGGCCGCCAGGATGATCGAATCGTCGATGATCCCGAACACCGCCGTCGTCGTGATCCCCTCCAGATTCAACAGCTGCTGGGCCGCCTGCGTCAGCGCATCTCGAGAGTTGATGAACCCCGCATTCGACACCAGGTGACTCCCCTGGACCTCCCGATTCACGATGGCCTCGGCCAACACGTCCAGGGTCTCCGGGCTCATGTTCGGCGACTCGACCTGCTCGAGGGTGTCGTGATTCGCGAAGGGGTACAGGTACGCCGCCGCGGTCAGGTCCGCGGGCGTGGTATCGCGCCGGAAGTCCATCGTCTCGGCACGGATCCCGTACAACAGCGCCGTCGCCACCGCCTCGCTCACGGAGAGGTCGAACTCCTGGATGTATTTCGTGAGGATCGTCGACGTCGCCGAGACGTTCGGCCGGACGTCCACGAAGGCGGCCTCCAGGTCGCCGTGGTCGCCGTCCACGTCGTAGTGGTCGATGTAGATGTCCACCTCCAGGTCGAGCTCGACGTCCCCGCGCTTTGCGGGATCGACCAGCGCGACCGTGTCGTACTCGTCGATGTCCACGCTGTCGAAGTGCGTGAGGTCGATCTCGAGGAGGTTCACGAACGCGCGGTTCTCCTGGTGGCCGATGTCCCCGAAGTAGAGGATGTCCGAGTCGACCTCCAGGTGCTCGGAGATGGCCTCGAGGGCCGCCGCGCTCGCGATGGAGTCGGGGTCGGGGTTGTCGTGCGTGACGATGGCCAGCTTGTGTTCCGTGTCCTCGATGACCGCGGCGAGCTGTCGGGCCTTGTACTCGAGCTCGCCGGACTCGAGCGCCCGGAGCGCCGCGTCGGAGATGACCGCCGAGGGGTTGATGACGACATCCGCACCGAGCTCGGTCAGCTCGTCGCTCGTGACGGGGTCCGTCGCGCGCGCAACGATGAATTGGTCCGTGTCGGCAGCCCGGATGGCCTTGACTGCGGCCTCGTTGGCCTCGATGTCCGAGGCCATGATGAGCACGACGTCCCGGTCGGCGACGAGTTCGGCCACGCCGTCCTCCTTGATGTCCGCGTGCTGGGCGTTGAGGTCCTGATCGCGCAGGGCCTCGACGCGGGACTCGTCCTTGTCGACGATGAGGACGTCCTTCCCGCGCTCGACCAGCTCCTCGGCGACCGCGTGGCCCACGCTGCCACACCCGAGAATCGCATAGGTAGACATCGAGGAGATCGTAGCCCGGCTACTCATAACGGGGAAGGGTTCCCGGGCGTCGTACTTAATCTTCCCGACCTCGAAGTGGGTGGATGGTGGGTGAATTCGGTTTGTTCGAGGGTTCTCTGTACTATATACTGGGGATGCGTGGGTTTCGTTGGAGGGGAGTTCGTTCGTGAATGGGGGATGGTGTTTGGTCTGGGGTCGGGCGTAGGAAACGAAGACAACGCACCCGCGACCGTCAGGTGTTGAACGCTCTCGCCGTCTGGAGCAGTGACAACCGTAACCGCGACCGCCACGAGTTGAAAGCCCTCGGCTGGCTGGAGCAGTTACCGCAGCAATCCAGACCGCCTCGAGTTGAAAGCCCTCGGCCGGCTCGGGTCGGGGGGCTCGCTGCGGTCCTCGGCTTCGGGCTCGCTTCGCTCGCCCTCCGCCTGCGGTCCTTACGTCGCCCGCCTTCCCCGAGCCGGCCTCGCCCTTTCGATCCG
>JBDGRH010000100.1:0-1983 GCA_042218225.1 Halodesulfurarchaeum sp.
GCGGCTTCCCGGGGCGCCGCCGAATGGATTCATCGATCTGGGGACAGTGCGGGCCGCCGCACGCCGGGCGAACCCGTATTCTGCGGTGAAACCGATACCCAGGGTTCCCGTTCACAGATATCGATATCTTCGGGCCAATATTGTACCGACATCGATGGGATTTTCTGTACACACCTCACCGTCTTCGGGAATTTCTGGATGGATGTGCCTCGTTTTTACAATAAAGATTGGGCATTCATCTCAGGTCGTGGAAATGATGCGAATCATTATTTGATGGGTTTCATAACTCTCACCCGGCATGGCTCGTGACAACAGTTTCCGTGCGGTTTCCCGCCGCGACGTGCTGAAAGGCGTGGGGGCAGCAAGTGTTGCAGGTGCCACCGGGATCGCCGGCTGTACCGGCGGCGGTGGTGGCGGTGGCGGGGACGACACCATCCTGTTCGGGGCAACCGTTTCGCTGACCGGGAGCCTCTCGACCAACGGGAAGCTGACCCAGCAGGGGTATCAACTGTGGAAGCGGTACATGAACGAACAGCAGGGTGGCATCAAGGTCGGGGATACGGCGAAGAAGATCGAATTGAAGCTTTACGACGATCAATCGTCCAAGTCCACGGCCCGGTCGCAGTACCAAAAACTCGTCTCGGAAGACAACGTCGACCTCCTCCTCGGCCCATACTCCAGCGGGATGACGCGTGCCGTCGGCCCCATCGCAGAGGACAACGAGATCCCCATGATTGCCGGTGGAGCAGCCTCGAAGAAGGTGTACTCCCAGGGGTGGGAGTACATCTACGGCACTCTTCCGCTGGCCAACACGTATATGGACAACGTGGTGAAGATGGCCAACGCGCTGGACAATCCGCCGAAGCGGGTGGGGATCATCCACGTCAACACCCTCTTCCCGACCGGGGTGGGCAAGGGTGCAGAGCAAGCGGTGAAGAATGCGAGCAACCTCCAGTTCGTCTTCCGCGAATCATATCCCTCGGGGACGAAGGACCTCTCGAGCATCATCAACCAGGCGAAGAGTCAGAACATCGACCTCCTCATCGGCGGGACGCACACGCAATCGGCCATCCTCGCCGTCAAGCAGATGCAGACGTTGGGGTTCAACCCCGATCTGGTGGCCTTCAGCGTCGGCCCACCGACGCCGGACTTCCGCAATGCGCTCGGCAAGGCCGCAAACTACGTCCTGGGGGTGACAATGTGGCTCCCCGCCATGAACTACAGCGGACCGTACATCGGCTCGGCCTCGGAGTATGCGGACCTCTTCCAGTCCGAGTTCGGACGTGAGCCCGACTACCACGCCGCGTCGACAACCACTGACGGTTTGGTCTTCCAGCATGCCATCGAATCCCAGGATTCTGCCGCCCGTTCGGACGTGGAGAAAGCGCTCAACTCGATCACCGTCGATGATCCGTTCGAAACGTTCTATGGCCCGGTCGGCTTCTCAACTGGGCAGCTCAATACGAGAGGCGCGAACCTGGCGAAGGCGGCGGGGGTCCTCCAGATCCAGGGCGGGTCGCCGACGCTGGTCTATCCAGGCGGGTCGAAGCTCCAGTATCCGATGCCGGCCTGGGATGAGCGGTAGCGGGCGCTAGCCATCCTCTCACACAACCGTTATGGGCACGCACACATGACATCGAAGCCACTCATGGAGGTTCCGCCATGTCGTTGAGCTCGGCACTGGTCAATGGGGTCCTGATCGGCGGGATGTATGCCCTGGCGGCCGTCGGATTCTCGCTGATCTTCGGGGTCATGGACGTCATCAACCTGACACATGGGGTCATCTTACTGTTGGGTGCGTACGTGACCTATTATACGTTCACCATCGTGGGGATCGACCCGTTCTTCACGATACCGCTCTCGATGGTCGCCCTCTTCGTCTTCGGGTACGTCTATCAGCGGACACTGGTCCAACGTGTCATCGGCGAGGGGGCCCTGAAGTCGTTGCTCATCACCTTCGGGGTCGCGCTGATGATACGCAAC
>JBDGRH010000205.1:0-1982 GCA_042218225.1 Halodesulfurarchaeum sp.
CACTCCTCGCAGGGGACGTGGACGTCCGAGAGGAAGTTCATCTCGATCTTGACGGTCCCCTGGCCGCCACAGGCCTCACAGCGCCCCCCTTTGACGTTGAAGGAGAAGCGCCCCCTGTCGTATCCCCGCTGCTTGGACAGCTTGGTCTCGGCGAAACGCTCCCGGACGTGATCGAAGACGCCCGTGTACGTGGCCGGATTCGAGCGGGGGGTGCGCCCGATGGGCGACTGGTCGATGAGCCTGACGGACTCGATCTCCTCCATCCCCTCGATGGCGTCGTGTTCCCCCGGATCGACGGACGTGTTGTCGTTCATCCGGCGGGCGAGCCCCTTGTACAGGACCTCGTGCATGAGGGTGGACTTCCCCGAGCCCGAGACGCCCGTGATGGCCGTGAACGCGCCGAGGGGGACGTCCACGTCGAGGTCCTTGAGGTTGTGCTGGCGGGCACCCTTGATCGTGAGCGCGCCGTCGGGCTCCCGGCGGTCCTCCGGGACGGGGATCTGCTTCCGCCCGGCGAGGTAATCGCCCGTGAGAGACTCCTCGCAGTCGATGACGTCGTCGACGTCGCCCTTGACGACGACCTCGCCGCCGTGGCGACCGGGACCCGGCCCCAGGTCGATGATGGTGTCCGCCCGGCGCATCGTCTCCTCGTCGTGCTCGACGACCAGCAGCGTGTTCCCGAGGTCCCGGAGCTCCTCGAGCGTGTTCAGGAGGCGGTCGTTGTCGCGCTGGTGGAGCCCGATGGAGGGTTCGTCGAGGACGTAGAGCACGCCCACCAGCCCCGAGCCGATCTGGGTGGCGAGGCGGATGCGCTGGCTCTCGCCGCCGGAGAGCGTCGAGGCCTCACGGTCCAGCGTGAGGTACTCGAGGCCCACCTCGTCCATGAACCCCAGTCTCGCCCGGATCTCCTTCAGGATCTCCTCGGCGATGGTCCGCTGGCGCTCGGTGAGGTTCGACTCCATGCCCTCGAAGTGCGCGAGCGCGTCCCCGATGCTCATCCGGCTCACCTCGGTGATGGACGTTCCATCGACGAGGACCGCCCTGCTCTCGGGCTTGAGCCGGGTTCCATCGCAGGCGGGACACGTGGTCACGGACATGTAGTCCTCGATGTGATCGCGGGTGCCATCCGAGTCCGTCTCCACGTATCGGCGCTCCAGGTTGGGGATGACTCCTTCGAAGGGCTTCTCCTTGCGCCGGATGCCGTTTTTCGTCTGTCGCTCGAAGACGACCTCCTCGGCGGTGCCGTAGAGGAAGGCCTCCTGGATGTCTGGGGGGAGGTCCTCGAAGGGGGTCTCGATGTCGACCCCGAAGTGCTCCGCCACCGCGTCGAGGCGAGTCCGGTAGTACGACCGCCCGTAACTCCAGGGCTCGAACACCGAGCGCAGCGGCTTCGAGGGGTCCTGGACCACCAGATCCTCGCTCACCTCCTTCGTCTCCCCGATGCCCTCGCACTCGGGACAGGCCCCGTGGGGACTGTTGAAGGAGAACGACCGCGTCTCGATCTCCGGGAGGTCGATGCCGCAATGGACGCAGGCGAGGTCCTCCGAGAACTCGATCGCGACGGCCTGCTCGCCCGCGGACCCCGCGCCCGCTCCGGAGCCGTCCTCCCCCGCGAGGTCCCCGGTGGATCTCGCGACAGCCCCTTCGTCCAGGTCCTCCGGGGGGTCCGGAAGGATGACCTTCAAGACCCCGTCAGCCTCCTCGAGGGCCGTCTCGACGGAGTCGTGGATCCGCGAGCGAGCGTCGGGGGAGATGGTCACCCGGTCGACGATCACGTCGATCGTGTGGTCGTAGTTCTCGTCGAGGTCCGGGCGGTCGTAGGCGAGGTCGAACTCCTCCCCGTCCACCTCCACGCGGGCGTAGCCCTCGCTCACCAGCTCGTCGAAGCGGTCCTCGAAGGCTCCCTTCTGGTCGCGGACCACTGGGGCCGCGATCTTGGCTTTGGTCCCCTCCGGGAGGTCGAGGATGCGCCGGACCATCTG
>JBDGRH010000187.1:0-1956 GCA_042218225.1 Halodesulfurarchaeum sp.
AGGTCTTACCAGGTCAAGTCAGGTCAGGTCTTACCAGGTCCGGTCACGTCTGGCTCTGATAGAAGAGGACGATGATCCCGGCACTCACGAAGAGGTCGGGGAGGAAGGTGAACGCGCCGACGTTGACCCGGGGGACGAACCCGAAGAGGAGATGGACAAGCGGGTGCCCGGTGAACCCGTAGAGCAGGAGGGCAATCCCCAGGACGAGCAGGCTGACGGTGTACTTGTTGGGCAGCTCGCGGTAGAGCTGGTAGTACACGCCCGCGAGGACCAGCATGAACAGCACGTTGAAGGTCGAGACGACGATCTCGATGAAGATGATGGCCACGACGTAGAGGGGGAGGTTCTCCGGCAGCTGGAGGCCGGGGGCGATGAATCCGACCACGAGTCCGACGAGCAGGCTCCCGGCCGTCACCGCCGCCGTCTTGCCCAGGGGGCTCCAGTCACGCCACATCGATGCTGAGGTCGGCCTGTTCGGCCACTTCGTCGAGGATGTCCAGGTGCTGTTCCATCTCTTCGGTGAGGAAGTACATGGTCCCGTAGTCACCGCCTTCGGTCCGGAGGATGTCGTTCTCGACCAGGATCTCCAGGTGATGCTGGACGGTCTTGTAGTTGAGGTCGAGTTCGTTCGACAGCTGGTTGGCGTTCATCGGGCGCTCCTCGAGGGCCCTGACGATCCGGAGGCGGTTCTCCCCGCCCCGGGACCCCCCGATGAGCCACCACAGCAGCTGTCGCATCTATGGCATGCTTGCCCACGGATTCTTGAAATAGGTTCCGTGATGGGTCGGGTGGGTCCGCGCCGCGCGGGCGCCGGGGTCGTCCGTCGCCATTTCCCCTCGCCCGCCCCGGATTCGTGACGAATTTGGGTCTGAATTGGGCGGCAATTTCGAGGAAGTTCGGTCGAATGTTGGAAAAATAGTATTTATGCCCGTGTTGTATGCATGCCTGGGGCGAACCACCTGCCCCTGCGGTCCGGGGCCAGACTCCCACCCCAGCAAGGACCCTGCCCCGAACACCCAGCAGCAGACCCGCGGAGACGCCGACTCCGGATCCGAGGTCGACGCCGACGAGGATGACGACGCCGGCTCCGCTTCCCTGCCTCGCCCCTCTTCTGGACATTTCCGTTTTCGGAAGTGATGAGTGTTGTCTCCTGTATTCGATGCGCGAGGATATTGTACCTGGCATCATCTTTGCGATGGGAGCTACTGACAACCGGGTGTGTGGTCAGGGATCGACCACGGCCCACGGTTCGCTGCTGTAATGTACCAGGTCCGGGGAAACGCAGATCCCCGAACGTCCTCACAGTTGTACACCTCTTCATTCAATCCGAGAGTTCGTCTAGCTTTCCCGATAGAATTAGGGAGGCGAAGCCGGAGCGTGGAAATGGGACCGAGACGCGCTTCCGGTTCGTGAAGCGAGTCGTGCGTTTCGACAAAACGGATCCCGACGCCGATCTCCTCGACATCAGCGATTCGACAGGAAACGGGCAGGCCGGCTGGAAACACGTGGTTCTTCACTCTCTGAATCCACGAAGAAACGCCCTCAGAGGACGTGTCTGATCTCGCATTCGTCATGGATCGTGTTCGAGCGTTACGTCGATTGCCACGCCACGGATCCCCAACGTTCTTTGACAATCGAGATCGTGCATCCCCTATCCCTTCGAAGGCCTTTTTTGGTCCAACGGGTATTCTTGTGAAAAATGGATACTCCCAAGCTCGTTTTACCCATCGAATTCCCGGATCCGGAACCCTATCCACATCCGGATTCGATGGTCGAAGCGTTATCGAAGTTTGAAATCCTCCTGCTCGGCTATTACGAACGGCCGGATGATACCGACCGAGAAGAAGGCCGACGACAGCACGAGACGGAAGCGATGGGTGTGCTCCACGACCTGGCTGCCGCGTATTCCAAAGCGGGAGCGCCCACGGAGATAACACTTCACTTCGGTCCAGGAGG
>JBDGRH010000047.1:0-1931 GCA_042218225.1 Halodesulfurarchaeum sp.
TTTCAACTCGTGGCGGTTCCAGATGTTGCGTTCCTTGCAGCCGGCCGAGGGCTTTCGACACATGGCGGTTCCGGCTATTGTGTTCTCTGGAGATAGCCGAGACGTTCCATCGTTAGCAGTTCCATATCCGTCGGAAAACGCTTCAGACGACCGAAGACGTCCAAACCCCGTGGCGATCGTTTCGATCCATCTATACAGGCCGGGACGTCGCTCTTCAGCCCGTCGTTCCCCCGTCTCCAGGGGGTTTTAGACGTCACCCTCCACCCGCCTCATAACCCCTCTCCTTCGTATTTCAGATCGAACCAATCGAGGGGAAAACAGGTAAGCTGGCCGGATGAGTAGCGCCGACCATGGCGATCTCGTTCCCGACGGAGGCGGAGGAGTGGGTGCAGGCGTATCGCGACCAGCTCAACCAGTCCGAGGAGTACGCGGAGGAGGGCGCGGAGTGGGGCGTCGACTTCGACGGCTCCTTCCTCTTCGAGATCCAGCCGGACGACACCTACGACGGGGACCCCGTCCGTCTCTACCTCGACCTGGAGGACGGCACCTGCCTCGACGCGTCCGTCGTCGACGAGGAGGGAGCGGTGGAGCCGGGGTTCGCCCTCCGGGCCAGCTATTCGGCCTGGAAGGACCTCATCCAGGGCAAACTCAACCCGATCGAGGCGATCCTGAGTGGGCCCTTCGACCTGGAGGGCGACCGGGTGAAGGTGATGCAGTGGAGCGGGGCGGGGATCGTGATGACCGAGCTGGCCGCGTCCGTTGACACCGAATTCGAGTACTGACCGCAACGCGCCCGAAACTCGGGGAAGCGGACCCCCGTTAACCCGGTCGAAAGAGCGGACCCCCCGTTCACTCGGTCGAAAGAGCGGGCCGTCCGCTCACCAGGTCGAGGAATCGGACCGTCTGCTCACTTGAGACGCTGATGCTCGACCTTCATACAGCGGTCCTGGACGAATCGCCGACCGCTCTGCACGACCCGCTCGCCCGCCTCGTCGTGGCGGATCCCCTGCTGGAGCCACACCGCCTCGACGTCCTCGCGCTCCACGACCTCGTCGACGATGCCCGGCACCTCGTCGCTCGGCCGGAAGACGTCCACGACGCCGATCTCCTCGTCCACCTCGACGAGCGAATCGGCCGCCTCGTGGCCCAGGATCTCGTCGGCGAACGGGTTGACCGGGATGACGTGATACCCCTGTTGCTGGAGGTACTTCGGGATGTCGTGGGCGGCCTTGCCCTCGGTCGTCGAGCAGCCGACCACGGCGATGGTCTCCAGGTCCAAGATCTCCGCGAGCTCGTCGTCGGTGCTGACTGCCATGCCCGTCACAAGGTGGTCGCCGGCCATTAATACTGGTTTCCTCGTGCAGGGTGCCGGAACCCCCTCCGCTGGGAATCGGACGGGACCCTCCGGACCATTCCCGCCGGCCCCTGGCCCGAACTCACCCGAGGAGGACGCTCACCCGCCCGGCGATGAAGGCGAACGCCGCGAGGAACATCCCGTATTTGAGCCATTCGTGGCCCACTCGTGGTTCGTCGGCACTCCGCCAGGCCGCGGTGAGCATGATGGCATCCGCGGGGAGGACGAATGCGAGATAGGGGAGGCCGAAGACGCCCCGGATGAACGGCACTGGGCTGGCCAGGACGGCCACGAGGATGGCGGCAGCGGCCACGAGGAGGGCACGACGCTCGCCGATGGCGATCGGGAGCGTATTGAGGCCTTCCGCCGCGTCGCCCTCGACGTCCTCCACGTCCTTGATGACCTCCCGGCCGAACGTGGAGAGAGCGGCGAGGAGGAAGAGGACGACCCCGTCGACAACCTGCCCGACCGCCGCCGCGCCGAAGAGGAAGGTGCTCCCGCCGAGATAGGCGACGAGCGCGTTGCCCGCCCCCGGGAGCCCTTTGAAATACTCGGTATAGGCCACGAGCCCGACCAG
>JBDGRH010000036.1:0-1905 GCA_042218225.1 Halodesulfurarchaeum sp.
CCCACGGCCACTGACGCGGAACTGTTCGCCCTGAATTCGTCCGTACACTGTGCCCCGGCCCATTCAAAGTACAGCAACGTCGGTCGGTCCTCAGTTTCTCCGAGTATACCCCCGAATCCACCTGGCCCAGATCCGACCAGAGCGAGAGCGCCGCCAACAGCCATAAGACTCAGTATCAGCACTCCGGCCACTACAGCAACCAATACGCGTCGATTCATGAGTAGTTGGTTTCGAGGAACATGGTTAGTCCTCCTGTAAGCTCAATCAACGGTTTCACTCATCAGCAGCGAGTTAAATGCGAAAGGAACAGAAGCTACTTCAGGCAACCTTGATATGTTTGATTGATGTCACAGGCCCCGCCGTTTGTCGATCGTGAGTCGAGAACACTACAAACAGACCAAATATGGACCGAGGCATTCCCTTTGGTAGGTCTCATATTACTCTTCGGAGCAATCGCTCTCATTCCATACGTACTGCTGACCATCGGGGTGCCTCCGTTCATCCAAACGGTCCTGGTCGTGCTGATGCAATTTATCTTATTCGTGGGCTCAGGTATCGTACTGATGTATATCATTGCCCGCGGTATTCAACTCTCTGAAGGGTAGAATACCATCACAATCGTCCAAAGGATAAGGGCAACAGACGCTGTCACACAGATGGTATTTTTCCGCAATCGGATTTATAAGCCTCGTCACACTGGTTTCCCTCGTTTTCTTCACGGAGCTACCCGCAGAAATGGGGATTCACTGGTGTGGCAGGGCGCCTGATAGTAGTGTGCCGAAACCACTGGCTGTATTCGGTCTTCTGGTGATAGGCATCGGAACTGTCGTCTTCGAGCATCTGGTTCCTCCCTCTCTACGGAACGCAGATCCGAATACGACTTTTCATCGCTGCATTGGACAGGACGATTCCAGGACTCCAGATATGGACTATCCTGAGACTTTACCGATCAGGCGGGCTACCAGGCCCGATCGATGAGTCGCACGCCGTTGCCAGAACCAGAACAGGAGGGCGAACGCGAGCATCTGGACCGTGACCTCCGCCGTTCCGAACAACATGTCGGTGAGTGGGCCGGGGGAAAGAACGTCCCCGACGAGGTTCCGGACCGTCGCTGGCGTCCCCAGATACGTCCCTCCCCACATGACAAAGAAAACCAAGAGCCACCCTCTCACATTGGAGAACACCCAACTGTACACCGGAAAGAGGAGAAGTCCGAGGAATGCTCCGCGAGCGAACTGGAACAGGATGGCCAGTTGAATGAACGGATGGTCCATCGGTCGCCAGAGTGCGAATGCCGCCGAGTCGGGGATCACGGTTCCATAATCGTGCAGGATGAAGAACGCGATACCCGCCGTGAGGTACGCAGCAACGTAGACGAGCGTGAACCGGGAAAGATAGCCCCAAAACGGAACCGACCCGGGAGTCGGTGTGCCACTACCGCCAGGTCGCTGAATGCTCGGCAAGCTCGGACGTCGCCGTTCGGTCCACAGGAGGACACTGACCACGAGTCCATACTGGACCGCCGAGGCCAAGAGGTGGAACAGATGGGCAGCTGCTGTGGTTTCTGTGTAGATAACACCCTCGATGGAGCCGACCCAGGTATCGATCGAGCCGATAATGGTCAGCCCCCACAGGGGAGCGAACAGGACCCACGCCCCCCATCGGGACTCCTTGGTGATCCGAAAGAACGGGAGGAATATCACCCCGAGGACCAGGGCGCGGATTGCTTCGAGGAGGATGGGTCCTGGGGCAATCTGGTAGGGAGCGAAGAAATCCAGTGCGAAAACATCAGCTGGTGACAGATATCGCTGTAAGAATAATGCAGCACTGCCCACGAGGGCATACGAGATGACCTGCGACCGAACCAATTTGGAACGTATCTAGCCCGGTTTTCGCTCGGGCACG
>JBDGRH010000106.1:0-1861 GCA_042218225.1 Halodesulfurarchaeum sp.
GTATTCTAGAATACAACCCCACCAATAGCGAAGCCGGGGCTTCCGAGGGACTTAAGTAGGGGACGGAGATAGGAGCACTCACAGGTACTGCAGGGGTGTACGCCCCGAGTCCGCGAGGGCGACTGTGACCGAACCAGACCGCGCGTCGTGGTAGCCTAGCCTGGTCAAGGCGCTGGGTTGCTAACTCAGTGGCGCAAGCCTCCGGGGTTCAAATCCCCGCCACGACGCTTCCCGAACACCAAACCATGAGCACGGAAGAACAAGAGGACGCGGACGAGGACATCCGATACTTCGTCCGCATCGGACAGACGGACCTCGACGGGACCAAGACCGTCGAGCGCGCCCTCATCGAGATGGACGGCGTGGGCCGACGGGTGGCGCGCGTCATCGCCGAGGAGGCGGGGGTCGACCGGACCGCCACCCTCGGCCGCCTCGACGACGACACCATCGACGAGCTGGTCGAGATCGTCGAGAGCGTCGACGAGTACGCCCCCGAGTGGCTCACCAACCGCCGGAACGACTTCTACACCGGCGAGAGCGGCCACCTCATCGGGACCGACGTGGAGCTGACCCGGGACCAGGATATCAACCGGATGCGGATGATCCGGTCCTACAAGGGCATCCGCCACGAGCGGGGCCAGAAGGTCCGCGGCCAGCGCACGAAGTCCACCGGCCGTACCGAGGGCACCATCGGGGTCAACGTCGAGGAGATCCGCGAGGAGCAAGAAGAAGAGGAATCCGAAGAGGGTGGAGGTGTTGGTCTCTGATGGCGCTGCCGGGAGAGAACACCAAGTTCTACGAGACCCCGAATCACCCCTACCAGGGCGAGCGCATCGCCGAGGAGGCCGACCTCCTCGGGCGCTACGGCCTCAAGAACAAGGAGGAGCTCTGGCGCGCCCAGTCCGAGCTCCGCACGTTCCGCCGGGAGGCCAGGCGACTGCTCGGCCGGGCCGGCGAGGGGTCGAGCGCCGAGTTCATCGCCCGGCTCAAGCGGATCGGCATCCTGGGCCAGGACGACGGGCTGGACGACGTCCTGTCCCTGGACGTCACGGACCTGCTGGAGCGCCGCCTCCAGACGGTCGCGTACCGCAAGGGTCTCGCGAACTCCGTGGATCAGGCCCGACAGTTCGTGGTCCACGGCCACGTCAAGGTCGGCGACCGGCGGGTCACCGCGCCGGGCTACAAGGTCGAGGTCGACGAGGAGGACCGCCTCAGCTTCGACGAGCGGAGCCCGCTCGCCGACGAACTGCACCCGGAGCGAGCCTCCGGACAGGAGTGATCACACATGGCTGACGACGACGCCAAATGGGGCATCGCACACATCCACGCCTCCTTCAACAACACGATCATGACGGTCACCGACCAGACCGGCGCCGAGACGCTGGCGAAGTCGAGCGGTGGCTCGGTCGTGAAGCAGAACCGCGACGAGGCCTCGCCGTACGCCGCCATGCAGATGGCGGAGCAGATCGCCACGGAGGTCATGGAGCAGGGGATCGAGGGCGTGCACGTCCGCGTCCGCGGGCCGGGCGGCAACCAGCAGCGGAACCCCGGACCGGGGGCCCAGGCCGCCATCCGTGCGCTGGCCCGGGCCGGGCTGGAGATCGGCCGGATCGAGGACGTCACCCCGATCCCGCACGACGGCACCCGTCCGCCGAAGAACGCGGGATTCTAACATGGCAGGCACCTTCGAGGTCTCGTTCATCGAACGGGACGACCGGGACGCCCGGTTCCTGGTGCGGGGCATCACGCCCGCGCTGGCCAACGGCATCCGCCGGGCCATCCTGGCAGACGTCCCCACGCTCTCCATCGACACCGTCCGGTTCGTCGAGAACTCGAGCGTGATGTTCGACGAGCAGCTGGC
>JBDGRH010000192.1:0-1854 GCA_042218225.1 Halodesulfurarchaeum sp.
CGGTAGGCAGTCCCCAAAACAGCCTTCACTTCGGCCTGACGGGAAGTCTCGACGCAGATCTGAAAACCCGGTACAAGAAACATTGATATCGCACAGCAAAACGCGTATCGAGTACGTTTTTTACCGGGGGCTGGCGTATACAATCGGCATGGACTCCCGCATCTCCGGCTTTTACAAGCTACCGGTGGAGGAGCGTCGCGAGCGGATCGCCGAGCTGGCCGACCTCTCCGCGGACGCCGTCGAGGCCATCGGCGGGCAGGGCCTCGACGACGTCCGGGCGGACACCGTGAGCGAGAACGTCATCGGCACCCTTGAGTACCCCCTCTCGGTGGCGACCAACTTCCGGATCGACGGCGAGGACCGACTCATCCCCATGGCCATCGAGGAGACCAGCGTCGTGGCCGCCGCCTCGTATGCCGCCCGGATGGCCCGTGAGGGCGGCGGCTTCAGCACGAACGTCAGCGGTCCGCTCATGATCGCGCAGATCCAGGCGGTCGACGTGGCCGACCCCCACGCCGCCAAGATGCGCATCCTCGAGGCGGAGCCGGAGCTCCGGGAGCTGGCGAACGAGCAGGACCCGGTCCTCGTCGAGCACGGCGGGGGCTGCGAGGAGGTCTCCGTCCGGGTGATCGACTCGCCGCGGGGGGAGATGGTGGTGACCCACCTCGTCGTCAACGTCCAGGACGCGATGGGCGGGAACGCGGTCAACACGATGGCCGAGGCGCTCGCCCCGGAGATCGAGGACCTCACGGGCGGCGAGGTGGAGCTCCGCATCCTCTCGAACCTGGCCGACCGGCGCCTCGCCCGGGCGACCTGCACCGTGCCCCCGTCCCAGCTCGAGGACGACGATAGCGACCTCACGGGCGAGGAGGTCCGCGACCGCATCCTCGACGCGTGGGCGTTCGCCCAGGGGGATCCGTACCGCGCCGCGACGCACAACAAGGGCATCATGAACGGGATCGACGCCGTCACCACGGCGACGTTCAACGACTGGCGGGCCATCGAGGCGGGCGCACACACCTTCGCCGCCATGGGCGGGTACGACTCCCTCACCCACTACGAGGTGAACGAGGACGGCCATCTCTCCTGCAGCATCGAGCTCCCCATCCAGGTGGGCACGGTCGGTGGCGCAACCCAGATCCAGCCCGTCGCCCAGGCCGCCATGGACATCCTCGACGTGGACTCGGCGGACGAGATGGCGGGCGTGATGGCGGCGGTGGGCCTCGCCCAGAACCTGGCGGCCCTCCGGGCGCTCGTCAGCGAGGGGATCCAGCACGGGCACATGAGCCTCCACGCGAAGAACATCGCGATCCAGGCCGGCGCCACGGGCGACCTGGTCGACGAGGTCGCCGAGATCATGGTCGAGGAAGACGCCGTCCGGCAGGACCGCGCGGAGGAGCTCATCGAGGACCTGTCGGAGTGATTTTTGGCCGCCGCCGGAACCGATAGTGGCCTGGTTTGGGGCGGCGGTTTCGACCTCGAGCGGTGTTGGTTGTTTTTGGATTGTGCAGTCTATACGATAGTTGATGAGAAGGCCCAGGAACGCCAATCTGCAGTGGTATCCAACAGCATTGGAACGCAGACGCCCGAAAGCCCCCGGGCGCTCGACTCGGGCGACTCGCTGCGGTCCTCACCTCGCTCCTCACTCCGTTCGTCGCTCGGCTGCGGTCCTTGCGTCGTCGGCCTTCGTCGAGCATCGGCCGGCTCCGCCGGCCTTACGAAACGTGGGACCTCCCTCCGGTCGGCCCCACGCCCCCGGCCCCTTTCGTATTCCCTCCCGAACCGGCTCTTCCACCACTAGAAATATCGGCTGGTGAAGAAGCCGACTCCCTGGCGGATCGAAAGGGCGAGGCC
>JBDGRH010000268.1:0-1849 GCA_042218225.1 Halodesulfurarchaeum sp.
GTCTCCCTCACCACTGCAGAAGACCAGCGACCCTCGAGAAACACCTTCCAAAAAAACACCCGCAAGAAACCAGCAACCAACCTGGCCGACTACCCCTCGAACTCGTCCTGGATGATCTCGAGGGTCTCCTCGCGGTCCGCCCACCGGACGAAGACCGCGACCGAGGTCGCACTGGTGATGACGTCAAGGAGGTTGATCCGGGCAGCCGCCACCGGTCCGACGATCCCGTCGACCACCCCGGGCCGGTTCGGAAACTCCGTCCCGAGGACCCGGATGACCGCGATGTCGTCGGTCACCGTGATCGAGGAGAGGGTCCGCTCCTCGATGATCTCCTCGTGGAGGACGGTCTCGGCGGCCTCGGCGACGTCCTGGTCGACGTAGAAGGTGACCGAGTCCATCCCGGAGGCCACCGCGTCGATGTTGATGTCGGCCTGGTAGAGCGCCCCGGACAGCGTCGAGAGGATGCCCGGCTGGTTCCGGATCGCCCGACCGGCCACGGTGAGACAGGAGAGGGGACGGTCCCGCATGTCGATCATGTGCTCGAACTGCCCCTCGATGTCCGTCCCGCCGGAGAGGAGGTCGCCGTGCTGGTAGTGGATGACCCGGACCCCGAGGGCCTCGTCCTTGAAGCTCAGTGCGCTGGGGGCCACCACCTCCGCGCCCCGGAAGGAGAGGTTGCGGAGCTCGTCCACGGTAATCTCGCCCACGTTCCGGGCGCCCTCGACGACGTTGGGGTCGCCGGTCATGATCCCCTCGACGTCGGTGACGATGACCACCTCGTCCGCGCCCATGTATCGCCCGAGCATGACCGCCGTCGTATCGCTCCCACCCCGGCCGAGGGTCGTGACATTCCCCTCGTGGTCCTCGGCGAGGAAGCCGGTGATGACCGGCACCACGCCGTCCAGCTTCTCGGCGAGGGCCCCCGCTCGTCGTTTCGTCTCCTCGACGTCCACCTCGCCGACGTCGTTCGTCACCACCGGCCAGTCCGGATGCCCCGGCTCGACGAACTCGGCGTTGACCCCCCGGCTCGACAGCGCGGCCTTGAGCATGCGGACGCTGGTCCGCTCGCCCATGCTGACGATCTCCGCGCGGTCCCGCTCGTCGGCCTCGAAGGTGATGGTGTCGAGGAGGTCGTCCGTCGTATCGCCCATGGCGCTGGCCACGACGGCGATCTCGTGCCCTCCGTTTGCCACCTCCGCGACGGAGTCCGCCGCCCGCTCGATCCGGTCGGCGCTCCCGAGGCTGGTGCCCCCGAACTTCGCGATCACCCGCATACCGGACCCACCGTCGCCGTGTGAATGCGTTGCATACGGCGGGGTATTGCAGGCGCGTAGATAACGCTGTCCTTCGGGGGCAGGAACTGCCTCCGGCGAAACCCGCCGGGATCGGTTGGCGACATTCTAGAATATGTCCCCTCCAATAGCGACTGAGACGGCCCCCGGCTCCGCAGGCCGAGACGGCTGTCGCATTCCACTGTCCGAAACGTCCCCCCTCTACCCACGCTACCCCTGTTTCTTGCCAGACACGCTACCCCTGTCTCCCGCCAGACACGCTACCCCTGCCTCCCGCCAGACTTACGAGCGGCTCGCCAGAGCATGTATTCGATGGAGGTCCGCGAGGCCACACCCGCCGACGCGGGGGCGATCGAGGAACTCGTCGACGACGACCTCGACGCGCAGCGGCTGATCCACGACCGGACCGTGACCGTGGCGGAGGCGGATGGGGAGCTGGTGGGCTTCGTCGCCTACGAGGCGTGGAGTGGGACCGTCCACGTCACCCGCCTCCGGGGCAATTCCCGCTCGCTGAGGGTGCTCCTCACCGAGCCGGTCCGGTTCGCCGAGCGCGAAGG
>JBDGRH010000074.1:0-1843 GCA_042218225.1 Halodesulfurarchaeum sp.
ACCGCAACGAGCCCCCCGACCCGAGCCGGCCGAGGGCTTTCAGCTCGTGGCGGTTGCGGTAACTGCGTTCTCTGGGATAGACGAGCCGGAAAAGCAAGTTAATGGCTAATCCTCCTCGATTCGGTCCTGAGGGATTACGACCCACAAAGTACCCGCTCCTAAGTCCCACCGACCACCAAATCAGCGAATCAAGCTAGCCGAGAGACGTCAGCCAACACCGCCGAGGCCGTCTCCGTGCCACCGGCCCCGCGCCCGCTGATGTTCAACCGACCCGCATGCTCGGTCTCGAACTGCACGATGTTCATCGTGCCGGTGACCGCCAGCGTGTCGTGCTCGGGGACCAGCCTGGGAGCGACCTTCACCCCATCGGGGGTGACCTCCCCGATGAGCCGGATGGTCCGCCCGTCCTCCGCGGCCACCTCGAGGGCACTCGTCGGGAGGCCGGCGATGCCCGCCACGCTCGCGTCGGCCAGCTCGAACCCACCCCCGCCCAGGACGTTCGCCAGGATGACGCACTTCAGGGCCGCGTCCGTCCCCTCGACGTCGAAGGAGGGGTCGGCCTCCGCGACCCCCAGGTCCTGTGCCTCCGCGAGCACGTCCTCGTAGGCCAGCCCCTCGGCGGCCATCCGCGTCAGGAGGAAGTTCGCCGTCCCGTTCAGGACCCCCCGGACCGCCTCGACGTGGGTGGGGCCGAGCCCCTCGATGGTCGAGATGACCGGGATCGCCCCGCCGACCGCCGCCTCGAACCGAACGGCCCCCTCGCTTCGCTCGGCGAGCGCCATGACGTCGTCGTACCGCTCCGCCACCGGGCCTTTGTTGGCCAGGACGACGTGCCGGTCCCGCTCGAGGGCCCGCTTCACGTGCCCGAAGCCCGGCTCGGCGTCTCCGAGGGTGGTGGGCGTGGCCTCCACGAGGACGTCGTATTCGGATTCGAGGACCGATTCGGGCTCCGCGTCGCCCACTGACCCCTGTTCTCGCTTCCGCGAGAGCGCCGCCTCGACGTCCACGCCCGCCGGCGCGGCGCTACTGTCGGTGCCGTCGTTTGCTGTCGACTGCACGACCGCCCCGCTTGAATCGGCGAGCGCCACGACGGTGTGCCCGTACTCGGGGGCCAGCTCCGCGACCGCCCGGCCCACGGCCCCCGCCCCCATGATCGCGACCCGCATGTCAGACCTCCCCCACCAGGGGCTCGACGACCCTGAGATCCTTCTCCGCGGCGATCTCCCGGACGGTCTCGAGCGCGGCCGTGACAGAGCCCTCCTCCGCCGCCAGCCGGAAACGGGCGCTCGAGACGTGGTCCGTCCCCGGCTCCCCCGCCAGGGAGAGGTCCACGACGGTCGCGTGGGGGCTCTCCTCGATGCGGTCCACCGTATCGGAGAGGTCGGTGTCGATGACATGGCCCACGAGGAGCACCGACAGCTCCTCGCCGTACCGCTCCGCACCCGCCTGCATCACGTTGATGCCCCGGTCGCGGAGGGCGTCGATGATCGCGTCGAATCGGCCCGGGGGGCACTCCAGGTCGATCTCGACCGGGATGCGTCCCCGCGGTGTGACCGATCCGCGCTCGTGGAAGATGCTGAGCAGGTTCCCGCCCTGCTCGGCGATGGGTTCGAGCGCCCGGAGCAGCTCGCCCGGCTCGTCGACCAGCTCGAGCCGGACGGTGTGGGCCTGCGTCCGGCTCTCGCGTTCGTCGGCCATATTCCCCGTCCACGCGGGAGTCGGTATAAGCCTTCGGCGGTGCGGCAGTGTTTGTCGGAGGCGGCGATCGACGGTGCGCCAGTGTTTGTTGGAGGCGGCGATCGACGGTGCGCCAGTGTTTGTTGGAGGCGGCGATCGACGGTGC
>JBDGRH010000212.1:0-1817 GCA_042218225.1 Halodesulfurarchaeum sp.
ATGCCACGGTCCAACTCTCCGCCGAGGATGTCGCGGCCGCCCGGTCGACGCTGGAAACCGCTCTGGAGTGAGGGAGGACCTACGTAGCCCATAGCAGAAAGCGGTCAAGCAGAAGGATCCTGGCAGCGACTCGCCGAGAGGAAGGACCACTCCCGGATGGAGTCTGACCGAACCGGTACCAGTATTCTAGAAGACGAACGGAAGGACGAAGGTGACGAGCAGCCCGACGGCCAGTACTGACACCCCGATTCCGACCTCTCGCGTGCCGAACGCCTGCATCGGTGAGGTGACCCGCTCGTCCCGGTCCGCCGTCGCGTTCTCCTCGGTCATGGGTGCTCGTTGACTCCCGGCCCACTTTGCTGTATCGAAGGCGTTTCGCCATGACCGATTCGGGCCGTTCCGGGATGGCTTCAACGTGGGTGCGAGCTATGATGACTCGGTCCGACCCTGACTCGGTCCGGCCCTGACTCGGTCCGGCCCTGATTCGGTCCCGTCCTGACTCGGTCCGCCTGCTGTCGGGGCCGACACGCTACAGAGGGAATCGGTGGTGAAACACGGTCGACGCACGAGAGGAAGCGTCACTACCGGTACGCTATAGTAGGTCCGGGTGAGGAGTCACCCACGTGACTTGGATGCTCCGTTCGCCCCATGCGCTGATGGGGGGATGGCAATGAGCGTGACCAAGCGGGTCATCCCCTGCATCGACGTCGACCTCGACGAGGACGGCAACCCGGCGGTCTACACGGGCGTTCACTTCGAAGATTTGGCGTACACCGGCGACCCGGTCGAGATGGCCACGCGCTACAACGAGGCCGGTGCCGACGAGTTCGTCTTCCTCGACATCACCGCCAGCGTGGACGGGCGGGAGACCATGCTGGAGGTCGTCGAGCGGGTCGCCGACGAGGTGTTCATCCCCCTGACGGTCGGCGGGGGTATCCGGACGGTCGAGGACATCAAGGAGACGCTCCGGGCTGGGGCCGATAAGGTCTCCATCAACACCGGCGCCATCGAGCGCCCGGAGCTCATCACGGAGGGTGCCAGGGCGTTCGGCAACCAGTGCATCCTCCTGAGCGTGGACGCCAGGCGGCGGTTCGACGGGGAGGGAGACCACTACGTGGATATCGGCGGGGAGTCGGCGTGGTTCGAGGCGACCGTCCGCGGCGGTCGCGAGGGGACCGGTATCGACGTCATCGAGTGGGTCGCGGAGGCGGAAAAGCGGGGGGCCGGCGAGATGTTCGTCAACTCCATCGACCGGGACGGGACGAAGGAGGGTTACGACCTCCCGCTCATGGAGGCGGTCGCGGAGACCGTCTCGACCCCGCTCATCGCCTCGAGCGGGTGTGGCTCACCTGAACACATGAAAGAGGTCTTCGAGGTCGGCGCGGACGCGGCGCTGGCGGCGTCCATCTTCCACTTCGGGGAGTACTCGATCGAGGAGACGAAAGCCTACCTGGAGCAACACGGGATCAACGTCCGTCGGTGATCAGGCCGCGGCGTCGAACGCCTCGCGGAAGTCCGTCAGGGTCTCTTTCAACTCCCCGGCGGCCTGCTCGAGCACCTCCAGGGGATCGACGCCTTCCTCCGTCTTGATGGAGAGGATGGGTTCGGTCTGGCCCCCGGACTGCTCCGGGTTCATGTCGTAGGTCGCCGCCGCGACGCCCTCCGTCTCCAGCAGCGTCCCCTTGAGGACGTTCATGAACGTGTGGTCCTCCCCGGCGATCTCGATCTCCAGTTCCGTCTCTCCCTTCTCGATGACCCGCAGGTCCATGGAGAGCCGTACCGCCGTGACGCGTTTGAACGTTTCGAACCGGAGACAC
>JBDGRH010000290.1:0-1806 GCA_042218225.1 Halodesulfurarchaeum sp.
GTTCCGGTTGATCGTCATCGTGGCGCTGACGAACGTCGGGAGCATGATCGCGAGCATCCTCTTCCCCGTCGTGATTCTTCCGCTCATCGGTGGGCCATTCGACAGCGTTGGAGCCGTCACAGCCGCCATGCAGCGCGGGGCGCGAAACAGCGCGGAGCTCGTCTGGAGGGTCCTCGCATGAGACTTTCACGGCGGGAGCTACGCGACCTGCTCGTCGCCTGGCTCGCCCTGGGAGTCGCCTTCACGTTCTTCCTCAACCCGATCCGCGATCCCTCGGCCATCTCCTCCCTGGTGACCTCGGACGCGTTCGCCCGTTCCTTCCTGATCAGCCTCGGTACCGTCGGGGTCGGGTTCCTTCTCCACGAGCTGGCTCACAAGGTCGTGGCCGTCCGCTACGGGCAGTATGCCGAGTTCCGGGCGGACTACGGAATGTTGGCACTGGCTGTGGCCGGTGGTCTCGCCGGCTTCCTGTTCGCCGCTCCCGGAGCGGTCCACCACCGGGGGCGGCTCACCAACGCCCAGCACGGGCACATCGCGCTGGCCGGGCCGGTCACGAACCTGGCCCTCGCGGCGGCATTCGTCCCACTTCTCGTGGTCGTCCCCGAATTCGCCGCACGGGGCGTCGAGATCAACCTCCTCCTGGCCGGATTCAACATGCTCCCCATCGGGGGCCTAGATGGCAGTACCGTCCGGCAGTGGAGCACGACGGTCTATCTCGCCGTCTTCGTCCCGAGCGTCCTTCTCGCACTCTGGGTGTTGGTCCTCTGAGCTGCTTGCGGCCCGGCACTCACCCCCTCTCCCCGAACAACGCCAGACCCACCCCCGACCGGAGCGCTTTTCGACGACCCGGTCCCGGGTTTCCGCATGACGGACGCCGACGACGAGCTGACGTACGCTGACGCCGGGGTGGACATCGAGGAGAGCGAAGCCGCGACTGCGGCCCTCGTGGGGGCACTCTCCGACATCGGATCGGAAGACGGCTACGCCGGCCTCGTGGATATCGGGGATCGGTATCTGGGGCTCACCACCGACGGCGTCGGAACGAAGCTCCTCGTTGCTGAGGGGGTCGAGCAGTACGACACCGTCGGCATCGACTGCATCGCGATGAACGTCAACGACCTCGTCGCCGCCGGGGTCACGCCGATCGCCTTCGTGGATTACCTCGCCGTGGACGAGCCCGACGACGCGGTCGCCGCTGCCATCGGAGAGGGGCTCGCTGAAGGTGCCACGCTGGCGGGGGTGCACCTCGTCGGCGGGGAAACCGCCGTCATGCCGGAAGTCGTCACCGGATTCGACCTGGCCGGAACCGCGGCTGGGCTGGCGACCGAAGAGCAGGTGTTCCCGGGGACCGCCGAGGCCGGTGACGTCCTGGTCGGGTTCCCCTCGAGCGGGATCCACTCGAACGGGCTCACGCTCGCTCGCCAGGCCATCCAGCGGGAGTACGACTATTCCGACCCGTATCCCCCGGACACCGAGCGGTCCATCGGGGAGGCCCTCCTCGAGCCGACCCGGATCTACACGTACCTCCTGGACGCGCTCCACGAGTACGCTGTACACGCCGCCGCGCACGTCACCGGCGGCGGCTTCACCAATCTGAAACGGATGGGGACGTTCACGTACCGGGTCGACGACCCCTTCGAGCCCCAGCCGATCTTCGAGTTCGTCCGGGAACTCGGCGGCGTCTCGGACGCCGAGATGTACCGGACGTTCAACATGGGAACCGGATTCGTCGCCGCGGTCGCCCCCGAGGACGCCGACGGGCTCCTTGAGGAGACGGACGGGCGAACCATTGGTCGGGTCGAAGCA
>JBDGRH010000277.1:0-1779 GCA_042218225.1 Halodesulfurarchaeum sp.
CGGCGTAGTCGAGGTTGATGAGCGAGGGCTGGGTGATGGTCTCCGAGATGCCCTTCACGGTCTCGGCGATGATCTGGTCCATCACCGAGAACGCCTTGCCGATCGGCAGGTTCGGGACGTAATCCAGCAGGCGGTTGTTGTCGAGGACGATGATGGAGTCGGCCTCGCCGCGCAGCTTCTCGAGGCCCTCCTCGGCCTTGACCGTCCGCGCCCGCTCGACGTTGAACGGCGTCGAGACCATCCCGACGACGATGGCGCCCTGTTCCTTTGCGATCTGCGAGACGACGGGTGCGGCACCGGTCCCGGTCCCTCCGCCCATCCCAGCGGTGACGAAGACCAGGTCCGCGTCGCCGAGGACCTCCTTGATGGTGCCCTGGGCCATCTCCGTGGCCCGCTCGCCCATCTTCGGGTCGCCCCCGGCACCGAGGCCGTTGGTCAGGGACTTGCCGACCAGGATCTTCGTGTCGGCCTCGACCATCTTGAGGTGCTGCTTGTCCGTGTTGATGGCGACCGTGTCGGCTCCCTCGACCCCGATGTTGTACAGCCGGTTGACCGTATTGTTCCCCGCTCCCCCACACCCGACGATGACGATGCGCGGGTCACCGAAGTCGTCGGGGGAGTCCCCGTCGGTGTCCCGTCCTTCGGCCTCGGCGTTGTCGAGGGCGTCCTGGACGATGTCTTGCATGGCTTACACCTTCGCCCAGGTCCGACGCGAGCTCGTCTGTTCGCTCTCTTGCTCGTCGATCATCTCCCTGACGGCGGACCGGATGGCCTCGCTCCGGTTGGGGAACTTGCCCCTGTCCACCATCTGTTCGACCTCTTCTATCTGCTGTTTCGGTATGCGGAGTGTCACACGCTCCATTGTTGTATTCCCCGTGTTCCCGTAAGACGGTGTCACCACCCCGCAGTGCGTCTTACAACGCCCGAGAACGCCCGTGAGGGCGCCTCATACTGCGGTTTTTCTGTAAGACTCCCGTCTTACGTAGTTCGGACAACAACCCCTTGGTATAAAAAGTTAACGGAGGTTGTAACACATCGCCGTAATATCACTCGAGCACGTCGGCCGAGGCGGTGCGTCGTCCACAGTGCGGGCAGAAGGACCAGTCGGATCTGATCTCCGAGCCACACTCGCAGAAAATGCGTCGTGAGACCTTCTCGCCGCAGTTCGGGCAATAGACAAACTGCCCCTCCAGCTCGGTCCCACACTGCGAGCAGGACTGCGGTTCCTCCTCGTCGGCGATGCTGTATGACGGGTCGTCGAACGATTCCCCCTCGGTTCGGGGTTCCCCGCCACTCACCTCGCCGATTCGGCGTTGCTCGCCCTCCTCCGGCTCCAGGGAGACGTTTACGGAAACCTCGCCGTCCGCGCCGTTCAGTCCCGTCAGTCGGGCCGCAACCAGCTCGTCGACCCGCTGGGCGATGAGCTCGTCGACAGGAACGGAGCCGGTGGAGCCAGTCATCCCTCCCAGGTCGGACTGTTGTCCGTCGAGGTATGCGCGGAGGGCACGGCGCATGACCTCGCTTTTGGACGCGTCCATGGCCTCGACGGATTCGACGAGGTCGTCGTCCGCCCGGAAGGTGATCTTGGTCATGGACCCTTGCGTTTACACTCGCCACCCTCCTATTTGAAACCTGGGCAAACGTATGACGTCCGTCCGCCTCGAGCGACCCCCGGCCCCAATGGTAATCCTTAAATCCGCACGCGGGGATAGCCATACCTGCGACCGCCCTTAGCTCAGCCTGGTAGAGCAGCCGACTGTAGATCGGCTTGCCCCCCGT
>JBDGRH010000201.1:0-1779 GCA_042218225.1 Halodesulfurarchaeum sp.
GTCCTTACGTCGCCCGCCTTCCCCGAGCCGGCCTCGCCCTTTCGATCCGCCAGGGGATTGCTAACCCGAGCGGCCGATAATTCTAGAGGTTAGAGAGCCGATTCGGGCGGGAATCCGAAAGGGGCCGGGCGCTCGACGAAGGCTGGCGACGTAAGGACCGCAAGCCACGGCGAGCGGAGCGAGCCGTGGCTGAGGACCGCAACGAGCCACCCGAGTCGAGCGCACGGGGGCTTTCGGCGGTCGTGGTTTCGATCCTATTGTATGACTCTGCAGGGAGCCGTTCGGGAGTCCGCTCATCAAAGCTTTGGCAAATGACTGCCGAGGACCTTGCTTCAAGCTGCCTTACAGCGGTATTATATAATGCAGAAGAGTGGGCACCCGATATGTGGGAATCCGAACGTGCGGGGGACATATCCAAACCGGAGAAAGACCTCAGGAAGAGCGGTCTTCTATACCGGGCAACCGCCGGACGGAGGTCAACCGTATTGGAGACTGCGTAACGCCGTCGGATCCTCCCGCAATGGGCATTATATACTGGATGGGTGTTCCTCGAAGCCCGACACTACCGCTGGATTCCGCGAAGATGGGTACTCCACCGGCAGGACGAACCGCGTCGGTGGACAATCCAGAGAATACCCGCATGCAAACGACCCACCGCGACGCTCCAGCCTGTGCGAACGAATACCCGGCTCCGACAATTACTTACCGGTACAATTGCGTACAATCAGGTATACGATGCCGGTCCACCTGGAGACCCACACACCGGACCTCGACGTGGATCCGTCCACGACGAAAGGACGGATCCTCGCGTTCCTCTATCAGCACCCCGAATTCGGCTACAAGCCCGCAGAGATACGGGACGAGCTCGATATCCCCCACGGGACCGCGACGACGACACTCGCCCGGCTTCACACGGACGGATACATCGACAAGACGCCCGACGGCTACTACCACGCGCTCCCCGAGCGGCCCGAGCTCGAACGGTTTGCCGCCTCCGTCGAGCAAGTGAACCGACTCGCCGAGCGATTCGCCGACCAGCCGACCGTCGAGGCGACCCAGACGATGTCCCGAGACGCACAGCTCGAGGAAACGAATACGGCCTCGAGCGAACCGGAGACGGTCGAAGAGGAACTTCGAGCACTCGATGATGCATCCAAGTCGGACGGTGAGGAATGAGGAAATATCCATCCGGGACGATCACCTGGGCCCAAGATCCGACGGGAACGCACCCGGAACGTCCCGTCGTTGTCATCTCCCATGCAGATCGACCATACAATAGCGTCGAATGCACAGTCGTTTGTCTCGGCACAAACGGTGACCAGTACGACCATCAGACGCCCGAGCTAACGGACAACCACTGCATCGGAATTACCTTCGGCAGCCAGACGTACCTGCTTCCCTGGGCGATCTATACGATTGCACCGAGTTCATTGCTTCAGGGAAAACCGATTGGGCAACTCTCAAAGGAGGGTGAAAAGCTGGTTGCGGAGTCGCTCTACAAACTCGTCCGGGCCGGGTGATACCTCGTCCGCGCCTGTCCAGTCTGCTATCGATCGAACGCCTCGCCTGGACAGTCCATCAGCTCGGGGCTGGGCCCATTCCTAAGGGGATCGTCCATCGGAATCAATATCGTCCCAAACCACCCTGAAGAGTATTCTTCGCCATCTCCAGTCGTCGCCCCCTGGAGATCCCGAACGATACCAGATGGCTCGATCGAAGTTAGATGGGTGACAGTCCCCGGAAATAAATGGATGACAGTCGCCGAAATTGCATGGGTGA
>JBDGRH010000032.1:0-1717 GCA_042218225.1 Halodesulfurarchaeum sp.
CGCGGCTCGCTGCGGTCCTCACTCCGCTCCCTTCGGTCGCTCCGTTGCGGTCCTTACGTCGCCGGGGTTCCCCGAGCCGGCCTCGCCCTTTCGATCCGCCAGGAACTATCGGTTTCGTCGCATGGGTATATCGCCGGTGATAGGTGTTTTAACCGTGTGGTCCGGTTCCGTGGTCCGGGGTTTTCAAGCCAACAGCGGAGGCGTCTCCGCTGAGCCACTCTCCTCAACCTTTGGAATCAGTTGCGTCGCATTGTTCCGCAATAGATCGGGGCGTCTCGATACTCAGTTCGTGGTGCCGTGCCACATCCACGAAACGGATCTCGCTCGTTTCAGGGAGATCATATCGAAGGCTGACGCGACTCCCTCGCATGAGCTACGGGAAAGGCCTCAAATTATGTATATAATAGTGGGAATCTCCCGCCTGGAACACGTCCGACGGGTAAGCTTCCATCAGAACATCCGACAATTCGCCTTGCTTGTCTAGGGCGCCGGAGCGATATCGAGCCGTTTCTGAAGGAATTGCTGGGGTTCGTTAGGTGGCCCCCAACCCGTTCCTCCGAATCGGTGGCCGTGGGAAGGGGCGCAAGGACCGAGATCGCCGTTTCCTCAGGTAACCTCGCCGGTTTCGATTTTACGGGCAATCACACTCTCATCATCCTCATAGACGAACGCCATTCCCTCGGTCCGGCCTTCCCGTGACCTACTCGCCATGTGTACCTGGATGCCAATTCCGCTATCCATACGTGGGAGAACAGAGACAGACCGGCTGGGTGGAGCGGAGTTTGCAGTCCGACCTTAGCCGCTACCCACGGTCCGACCAGTGACCGCCTCGAGGTGCTTGAGCAGGGCCATCATATCCTGCTCGCCGTACCCGAGCGCCCGGGTCGCGTTGGCCGCTTCCCTGGTCGCGCCCGTCGCCGGAAGGGGAACCTCAGTCTCGCCCGCGGCGTCGAGGACCAGGCCGAGGTCCTTGAAGAGCAGGTCGACGGGGAACTGCGGGTCGAAGTCGCGGTCCCGGACGACGGGCCCCTTGTAGTCGAACAGCGGGGCTCCGAGGACGCCACGCTGGATGACGTCGAGGACCTCGTCGAGGGGGAGGTCCTGGCCATCGGCGAAGGTCAGTGCCTCCGCGAATCCCTCCATCATCACGCCCAGGAGGAGGTTCGTGGTGAGCTTCATGCTCGTGCCGTCACCGACCTCGCCGACGTGACGGACGTCGCCGAATACCTCGAGCAGGTTGCGGACGTCTTCGAGGACCGCCTCGTCGGCACCCGCAAGGACCAGCAGTTCGCCTTCCTCGGCTGGGCCGATCGTGCCGAGCACGGGTGCATCCACGAACCGGCCACCGGCGTCACGGACCGCTTCGGCCACCGACGTCGTCGCCGTGCGAGAGACCGTGCTCGTGTTGATGACGGTGTTTGACGGGGTTACTCCGTGGATTGCTCCCTCGTCGCCGAGGACGACCTCCCGGAGCGCGTCCGGTCCCGTGACCATCGTGACGACGACGTCGGACGTGTCGGCGAGGGCTTGTGGAGTGTGGGCGGTTTCGATGCCCGCGTCCGCGAACGGGTCCATCTTCTCGGCCGTGCGGTTGTAGACGGCCAGGTCGTACCCGGCGTCGTCGACGTTCCACGCCATCGGCGTGCCCATCGCCCCGAGCCCGATGAAGCCGATCTGTGACATGGGGGTGGGTTCGAGGGTCAGGGCCTTATTTGCC
>JBDGRH010000238.1:0-1667 GCA_042218225.1 Halodesulfurarchaeum sp.
AGACCGAGAACATGCAGCGGGACCTCAACATCCTCTGGAACGCCTTCCGGTTCCCCCTGCCCTACATGCGGATGGACGACGTCGATCCCCTGGACCTCTCCGTCGACGACGTCTCCCTCGAGCGCGAGGACGAGTGGCTTCTCTCGCGGCTTCAGGGGCTCAAACACGACATGGACGAGGCCTGGGAGGACTTCGAGCAGCACCGTGCGCTCGAGGCGCTTCTGGACTTCGTGGTCGAGGACCTCTCCCGGTATTACATCCAGCTCGTCCGCGAGCGCATGTGGGAGGAGGGCGAGAGCGCCTCCAAGGAGGCGGCCTACGCGACCCTGACCCACACCCTCCTCGAGGTCGTCGCCCTCCTGGCCCCGTACGCTCCGTTCGTGACGGAGGAGATCTACCAGCGCCTCACCGGCGAGGACGGGTTCCCGACCGTCCACATGCTGGACTGGCCGGACGTGAACGAGCGCTACCGGCGCCCGGCCCTCGAGGACGACATCGCCGCCATCCGGGCGGTCGAGGAGGCCGGCTCGCACGCCCGCCAGGACGCCGGGCGGAAGCTCCGCTGGCCGGTTCCCCGGGTCGTCGTGGACGCGGCGGACGCGGACCTCGTCGGGGCGATCGACCGCCATCGGGACCTCCTCGAGGAGCGGCTGAACGCCCGCGAGGTCACGGTCGTCGAGCCGGGCGCGGACTGGTCGGAACTCTCCTACACCGCGAGTGCGGACATGGGCGAGCTGGGGCCGGCCTTCGGCGAGGACGCCACCGCGGTCATGGAGGCGTTGAATGCGGCCCGGGTCCCGGAGCCGGACCTCGAGCTCCTCGAGGACGCGGTCGCGGAGGCGGTCGGCGAGGCAGTCTCGCTCACCGAGGACATGGTCACCTTCGAGCGCGTCCCTCCCGAAGATGTCACCGCTGCGGAGTTCGACGGGGGCGTGGTGTACGTCGACACGAGTCTGACCGAGGACGTCGAGAGCGAGGGCTACGCCCGCGAGGTCATCCGGCGGGTCCAGGAGATGCGCAAGGACCTCGACCTCGAGATGGACGCGGAGATCCGCCTCGAGGTCCTCGTCTTCGACGATCGGGTCGGACAGCTGGTCGCCGAGCACGAGGACCTCATCGCCCGCGAGGTCAGGGCGGCGGCCGTGGGTGACGTGGAGGACGGATATCGCGAGGACTGGGACATCGAGGGGACCAGGGTGGAGCTGGCGATCGAGCCGGTTCGCTGACGGCGGGTTTCGGGGTTCGTTGGTTATTGTCCGACGGGCGAGTTCGTGGGTACATCGAAGGTTCTCTGGAGTGGGTTTGCACTGTGTTCGGGAACCGGACCGAGGAAGGTTCGCTGTAGTATTCTAGAATAGTATACGATCCCAGACGCCCGAGAACCCTCTGCAGTCATTTCCAATACACACAGAGAGCAGATGTCCGGAAGCCCCGTTTGTCGGGGTATACGGGATCGTTGGAACGCAGACGCCCGAAAGCCCCCGGGCGCTCGACTCGGGTGGCTCGCTGCGGTCCTCACTCCGCTCCCTCCGGTCGCTCCGTTGCGGTCCTTGCGTCGCCAGCCTTCGTCGAGCGCCCGGCCCCTTTCGGATTCCCACCCGAGTCGTTTCGACACCACTAGATATATCGGCTGGTCGTCTTCAGATTCCCTGGCGGATCGAAAGGGC
>JBDGRH010000027.1:0-1663 GCA_042218225.1 Halodesulfurarchaeum sp.
TCTTCGCTGCGTCCACCCACTCCTCCTCGACGACCTGGAAGGACGGACCACGGACCGACCGCCAGAGGTACGGCCAATAGATGAGGCCGAATACGATGACGAGGAGCACCGCCCCATTGTAGATCTGCGAGAGCCAGTGTCCCTGGAAGAGGACTGCGAAGAGGATAACGAGCATGAACACTGGCAGCGCCTGGACGGAGTCGCTCGTGACCACGACGACCAGATCGGCCAACCCCTTGTAGTAGGCGGTCGTCAACGCCAGGGTCGCCGCGATCGCTCCAGCGATGGCGATCGAGCTCAGGCCGATGAACAGCGAGATCCGGGACCCGAACATCATGAAAGTGAAGAGATCCTTTCCGCTCGTGAGGGTCCCGAAGGGGTGGAATCGGCCGAATTGATCGTACGACCAGGGACCGACGTTCTGATCGGGGCTTCCCTGCGAGGCGGACCGGAGATTGGCCAGCCCGACCCGTATCTCCTTGACGGTTCCGGCGTCCTCGTCCCAGTACTTTGTCGAATAGGAGTACGGCCGCTCGATGTTCTGCTGGAAGGTGGTCGGGCTCAACGTGGGGGCGAAGATCGCCATCATGAGGAAGGCGAAGACCATCGCGAGGCCGAACTTCCCCCACGTGTGCCGGCTGAATCGATCGATCTGATCGTCTCTCGGGGTCCAATCGGCAAATCGATAGTGATTCCGGTAGGTGACGTACCCGCGCCACACCCAGTAGAGCACCGCGAAGCCATAGAGGAAGACGAGGCCCACTCGGACGAGCCACGCCCATTTCGGCTCGAGAGACAGGAACGTGCCCACCCATCGTTCTCCGTTGTAATAGCCCTGATTCGGGATGAGTTCGCGCGAGAGCAGGGTCGGGATGTCGCCTGCGGCTTTGATTCCGTCCATCGCCAACCCGATCCCGGGGGCACCTGGGAGGGACTTGAGGATGACGTGAAGGACCTCGAACCCGAAGTGGATCAATGCGCCGATCTCGAGGGAGAGAAGGAAGGCGAACACGGCTGCCCAGACGAGTGCCGGTCGTGGGTTTCGCCGGACACGCTCGCGAAGCGGTACGTCTTTTTGTTCTGCGGATGGAACACTCATCGTTTCACTCGGATTCGTATCCGACGCGCGGGTCGATGATGGTGTACGCGAAGTCCTGGAAGATGTTGATGCCCACGAGGATCAAGATGAAGATGTACATCAGGGTGCCGACGAGGGGGAGGTCGCCGTTGATCGCTGCCGTGAAGAAGAGATATCCCATCCCGTTGATCGCGAACACGTACTCCACGAGGACGGACCCACCGAGCAGGAGGAACGCCTCCCCGGTGATGATGGGGACGAGAGGAATGAGCGCGTTGCGGAAGACGTGCTTCCAGACGATGGACCGCCCGGGGAGGCCCTTGGCCCTCGCGGTTTCGACGTAATCGGAGTTGATGGTCTCCAGCACCGCGGTCCGGCCGATGCGCATCTCGTTCCCCATCGAGGCAGCACCCAGCGTCGCCGAAGCCGGAAGCGTCTGCTTCAACGCCGCGATGAAGGACCCGCCGTTATCCGGATCGATCCACCAGTCGTGAGGTGCCGTGAACGCCTCGAGGGGTCTGGTGAAGAACCCGAGCGGGGGTGGGGTGACGATGTTCGTATGGACGATGAAGTCCTGCCAGTTGA
>JBDGRH010000302.1:0-1623 GCA_042218225.1 Halodesulfurarchaeum sp.
CCGAATGTCACCCGATACAAGCGAGGAGCTCCCGGCCATGCGCCACCTCCTCCGCGTGGACCTGAGCGAGGGAACGATCGAGACCGAGGAGGTCCCGAAGCCGGTCCGGGATGCGCTGGTCTCCGGGAAGGGACTCGGCGCCGCGCTCCTCATGGAGGAGACCGAACCGGGCGTCGATCCACTGTCCCCCGAGAACGTGCTCATGTTCATGCAGGGACCGCTCACGGGATTCGCCCCGGGAACGTCGCGATACGCGGCAGTCACGAAGTCCCCACTTACAGGGACCTTCGTCGACTCCTACGCGGGCGGGCACTTCCCGACGATGCTCCGGCACGCGCTTCCCTCGTACCTGGCCATCGTCTTCGAGGGCCGCGCGGAGGACCCGGTCTACCTCCGGATCGAGGGCGACGGGAGCGCCTCACTCGAGGACGCGAGCGAGCTCTGGGGGCTCGACACGAAGCAGACGGCCGAGCAGTTCGAGGGCAAGCGGACCAAGACCGCCGCCATCGGCCCCGCGGGGGAGAACCAGGTCCGCTTCGCCACCATCTCCTCCGACGAGGCAACCCACCACGCGGGTCGCGGCGGCACGGGAGCGGTGATGGGCTCGAAGAATCTCAAGGCGGTCGTCGCGACCGGCGGCGACCCCCCGAACCCGCCCGAGATCAGAGAACTGCGCGCGGAGCACACCCGGCGCCTCGGTACCAGCGAAGATACCGACTGGGCGCGGAACGGCGGGACCCAGCTCGTCCCCGACTGGTCCCAGGAGGTCGGTGCGCTCCCATCGCACAACTGGACGAAGGGACAGGTCGAAGACATCGACGACATCAACATCGACGCCTTCGAGCCGGGACACGTCGGCACCGACTCCTGCTCGGCGTGTCCGATCGCCTGTGGGCACGTCACGGACTTCTCCGGCACCGACGTGGACGGTGCCTTCCCCGACGCGAGCGTCGCCTGGGGCCCCGAGTACGAGACGATCGGGATGATGGGCGCCAACACCGACATCACCGACGTCACCGGCATCACGGAGCTCGCCCACACCGCGGACACGCTCGGGATGGACACCATCACCCTCGGCAACGTCATCTCCTGGGCGATGGAGATGGCCGAGGCGGACCTGATCGACCTGGAGCTGTCCTTCGGTGACGCCCAAGCGGCGAAGGAGCTCGTCGAACAGGTCGCCTACCGGGAGGGGATCGGCGACGCATTGGCCGACGGCACCGCGAGGGCGGCCGAGCAGCTCTGCGACGGCGACGACCGCGCCCGCGAAGCGGCCGTCGAGGTGAAGGGCCTCGAGCTGCCGGCGTACGACCCCCGCGCCTCACAGAGCATGGGACTCGCCTACGCAACCTCCGACCGGGGGGCCTGTCACCAGCGGGCCTGGCCGATCGGCACCGACGCCATGGGCGGCGAGCGAGACCCCTTCGGGGTCGAGGGCCACGCGGAGGCCGTGATCGAAGGGCAGGACGAGAACGCACTCGTGTTCAGCATGGTTGCCTGTGACTTCACGGGCTACACCTACGAGTACGCCGGCGAGTGGCTCGACGCGCTCGGATACGACCTCGACGTCGAGGACCTCCACGTCGTCGGCGAGCGGGCGTGGAACATGGCCCGCCTGTTCAA
>JBDGRH010000305.1:0-1583 GCA_042218225.1 Halodesulfurarchaeum sp.
TCAGGTCATGGCGGTTCCCGCTAGAGCTTTCGTTGCTAGCGGCCGAGGGCTTTCAACTCGTGGCGGTAGGGGGTATCCTAACTGCTGCAGACGGCCGGGGGCTTGCAACACGTGTTGTACCGGGTCGAGCCCGCGTATTCACCCAATAACAACACAGTCGAGGTGCAATCACGCACCCCTGCTGCTGTCAGAGGTGAAGCGTTAGCGCTCATTAACAAAGGACCCTGACGAGCAGACCTTCGAGCGGAGACCAGGCACCCTATATTCACCCGTCCATTTGCCATCGATATGGCGTGTCGGCGGTGTGGGATGGCGCTCGACCGGCCGGGCGATTACTGCCTCGAGTGCGATACCGCCAACACGGACGCCGTCGTGGCGGAGATCGCGACCGACCGCGCCACCATCACGATGCTCCGGGAGGACGAGGTGCTCGGCCGGACCGAGATCCCCACGACCCCGGAGGACGACGATACCCTCTCCGCCATCCAGGTACGCAACTTCGCCGGGCGGATCGCCGACGAGATCAGGCGAAAGCGCCCGGAGCGGGTCTACGTGACCGGGGACCGGCAGGTCATCCAGTCACTCCGGGCCGACGTCCGCTACCCGGTCTATCGGGTTCCCGACACCGACCCCGTCGAGGCCGTCCTCGAGCACCGCCGGGACCGGGAGCTCGAGGTCATCGAGAAGCCCCCGGCGAAGAAGATCGGTGGCGCCCATTCGACGATGATCGGGGGCCGGACGGGCCAGCAGGCCATCCAGATCGTGGCCTCCCACCCGAACGTCAAGAAGGTGGTCCCCGGCCCCATCGACGGGGGTGGGTCGAGCTCCCAGGCCGGGACTCGCGCGAAGGTGACCAGGGCGGACGAGAACGGGAACGTCCGGCTGCTCGTCCACGAGAGCTCGTCCATCCAGGAGAACCGGATCGTGACGACCGCGCGGGATCGTGATACCGGCGAGCGCGTCCGGGCGGCCCTGAACGAGGCCCTGCGCGAGGCGGGACTCGGAGGCGAAAGCTGACCCGCGAGCCCGGGGACGCGGACTCAACACGTTTTTAAGCGCGCTTCGGTAACTCGATATCACCATGGCCACCAACGAGAGACGGCGACGCACGGGAAGCGCCGGCCGGTTCGGGGCCCGATACGGCCGCGTCGCCCGCCGCCGCGTCGCGGAGATCGAGTCGGACATGCACGAGGACCACGCCTGTCCGGAGTGCGGCTCGGAGACGGTGTCCCGCGCGGGGACGGGGATCTGGGAGTGTCGCCGCTGCGGATACAAATTCACCGGCGGTGCCTACAGACCCCAGACACCGGGCGGTCGGACCGTTCGACGCTCCATCCGCACGGCCCTCTCCGGCGAGGAGGAGGCAGCAGCCGAGACGGCCGAGGGGGCCGACGCGGCCGAGGCTACCGGGCCACCGGAAGCGTCCGGGGCGACCGGGGCGGACCAGGACGAATCGGCGGGATCGGACGAACCGGAGGTCTGACCACCGATGGCGTACAAGTGCTCTCGCTGCAAGCGCGACGTCGAACTCGACGAGTACGGCGGCGTGCGGTGTCCGTACTGCGGCCACCGGGTGCTCCTCA
>JBDGRH010000165.1:0-1578 GCA_042218225.1 Halodesulfurarchaeum sp.
CGGGAATACGAAAGGGGCCGGGCGCTCGACGAAGGCCGACGACGCAAGGACCGCAGCGGAGCGACCGAAGGGAGCGACGCGAGGACCGCAGCGAGTCGCCCGAGTCGAGCGCCCGGGGGCTTTCGGGCGTCTGCGTTCCATTATCGTCACGGTCTAGGAGCGCCCGGGGGCTTTCGGGCGTTTGCGTACGGGTAACCTCTCTGTCTAGGAGCGCCCGGAGGCTTTCGGACGTTTTCGTTTCTAGAAACATCACAGTAGAGGAGCGGTCGAGGGCTTTCGGACGTCTGCTTTTCTCCGCCAATGAATAAGCGGTGGAACGCCAATTATTGGAGCGGTTTCTCCTGTCCGCCAGTATTGGAGTGCTGAGCGGGATCGTCATCGGCCGAGGGCCCGAACCGGGTCGCGTCGGAGCGGCCCTGCCCAGTAATACGGTGAAGAACGAACAGCGCGGCTCCCAGCCCCACCAGGTTCGAAACCATGTCCACTGCGGCGTCATCGAACCCGTGGAACTGGAGATAGACCCCATATTGATCCAGTACGCCGAGATATTCGATGAACTCCCACTGGATCGCGGCGACGATGGTCAGGACGCCGGCGAAAACCAGCCGGTTCCGCCCCCGATATCCGAGCGCCAGTCCGGCCATCCACAGGAGGAGTGCGACGGCGCTGGCCGAGATGGCATGGGTCAGGTTCTGGAACCACGGGATGGTGACGTACCAGCCGACGAGCGCCCCATACTTGTGAAGCGAGTAGGCGAAGATGCCCCAAAGGATGCTTTTGCCCCAAGCGTGCCGCTCGACCCCCCGAACCCGGTCACCGAGCGCAGTGCGGACCATCCTCTCCAGGCCGAGTGCCATCACACATCTCCGGGGTGTGCAAGCGTGGACGGTTAGCCCTTTTGGACGCCTACCTGGGTGGGGCGTTCGTTCGGGGTGCTCTGTGTCGGGGATGTCTTCCTGGATGTACCACCGTGGAGGCGGCCCTGCTTGCTCGCTCGCGGGTCGTGTGTAGGAGAAGTGCGCTGGCCGGGATTTGAACTACGTGAAGACGTTCCTGCTCGCTCGCTCCGCTCGCTGCGCGGGCTGTCGTCTTCCCTCATTCAAATCCCGGCAGGCGCATTCACTCTCAACTCCCGCGAGCGACACGGCTTCGCCGGTCGCTCGCGGGTCGTGTATAGGAGAAGTGCGCTGGCCGGGATTTGAACCCGGGTTAGGACCGTGGCAGGGTCCTGTGATACCACTACACCACCAGCGCCCGTGTGCACCTCCCAGTCCGCGGGCCACCGGAAAAACCCTTTCGAATCCGCCACCCGGGACCTATCCGGCCTCCTCGAGCTGGTCCTCCAGGGCCTCCAGGTCCCCCTCCAGCTCGTCGACCCGTTGCTCCAGCTCCTCCACCCGCTCACCGTCCGACCCGCCGCCCATGACGGCCCGGACGAGCAACACCACTCCGACGACGAACAACACCGGGATGGCGAAGATGAGGACGATGACGAATAGTTCCATGCCGCCCGGGATCTGGATTGGATACACGTGTTGGGGTACAACAACCCACTATTTATAGTGGGAGACATTGATG
>JBDGRH010000275.1:0-1572 GCA_042218225.1 Halodesulfurarchaeum sp.
CGAGCGCCCGGGGGCTTTCGTGGGTCTCGTTTCCCATGACGTAATCAACTAGTGCAGAGGGGCTTTCGTGGGTCTCGTTTCCCATGACGTAATCAACTAGTGCAGAGGAGCTTTCGGCGGTCTCGGTTTCTATGACGTAATCAACTAGTGCAGAGGGGGCGTTCGGCGGTCTCGTTTCCTATTGCGTCATCAAAATGTGCACCGAGGCTTCCCCCGATCCTGGGTATGGTGCCATTGTACAATACAAAAGAAGGCCAATCAGCGGTTTCTAACTCCATATTCGCACTTTAACCTCGTCCGTGACAACCCCGGACGTGGACGTCGATCGACCCCACGTTTCCTCGTGCAATGACAACTTCCCGCGCGACACGTCACTCCCCCAGCCCTCGCTTCGTCTTCTCCACCACTCGCACGTTATTGATCGCCGTGTCCGGATAGCTCCCGTCCTCTGCCTTCTCCGCGGCCTTGACCATGTCCCAGACCACGTTCAGGCCCGTCGTCACCCCCTGCAGCGCCTCCATCTCGCAGCCGGTCTTGCCGGTGGTCTCGACGCTCACCCGGAGCTCGACTTTCGCCTCCTCGACCGCGAACGTCGTCTCGACGTTGGTGATGGGGATCTGGTGGCACATGGGGATGGTCTCCCAGGTGTGTTTGACGGCCTGGACCGCCCCGACGCGGGCTGTGGCCAGGACGTTCCCCTTCTCCACCTCGTCAGCCCTGATGGCTTCGATGGTTGACCTCGAAAGGTGGATCTCCCCCCTGGCGACGGCCCGGCGGGCCGTATCCGGCTTGTCCCCCACGTCCACCAGCTGGACGTCACCCTCCTCGGTAGTATGAGTGAGGTCTGCCTCTTCTGCGCTGTCTTCTCCCGGCTCCGATCCCTCGGTCATATCCGCTCCTCCCAGACGGCCGTCGGCAGGGTGTCGAGCAGGTCCGACGCCAGCAGGCCGTACCCACGCTCGTCCACGACGAGATCGCCGGCCTTCCCGGTCGTGAAAGCACCGACGGCGGCTGCCTCGACGGGGTCGAGGCGGGCGAGGAACGCCGCCGTTGCTCCGGCGAGGACGTCTCCCGTCCCCCCAACGGTCATCCCCGGGTTCCCGGTTCGGTTGACCCGAGTGGTCTCCCCGTCGGAGACGATATCGTATTTCCCTTTGACGAGCATCGTGTGTCCGAGGTCGGCGGCGGCGGACGCGACGACGTCCGCCCGCTCCCGCCAATCAGCTGCCTGCTCCGGGCCATCAGCTGCCTGTTCCCGCCATTCCCCCGCCCGCTTTCGCCACTCCGCAGCCCGCTCGCCCCCCATCTCGACGAACTCTCCCTGGTGAGGCGTGCAGATCAGCGTCGCATCGGTGTCGGTCTCCGGCACCACCTGCAACGCGTCGGCGTCCACGACCGCTCGACCCTCGAACTCGGACAGGAACGCCGCCACGCCGTCCTGGGTATCATCCGCCTCCCCCAGGCCCGGCCCGATGACGACGGTATCTCGATCCGTGGCGCGCTCGAGGAGCTCGTCAGCGTGCTCCGGCAACAGTCGCGTGCCGAGCAGGGGCTCCACGATGAGATCCTCGC
>JBDGRH010000057.1:0-1519 GCA_042218225.1 Halodesulfurarchaeum sp.
CGTCTACTCAGCAAGGACATTATATACTACAGAGGGGCTTTCGGCGTCTGCGGTCCAGGTTCATTGTATAATGGACGTTCGGGCGTCTATCTCCGAGGGCCAGGTATCATCCTGCAGGGGGAGGTCAAGCAAGAACACTTCAAAGACGCAGAATGGTCAGCCAAATACCTATCAATGTGCCCCCGGCATTTGGCTGTTTGAAACAATATAAATATATTCTCGATCACACATTTTACACACACCCAGAGAGCGGATGAGAAGCGAAAAGCGGGCGACACGACCACCAACACCGTCGTGACGGAAACCGCGCATCCGAAACCACTCGGACCGAAAAGTTCTCTCGTATCGTGGGGGTAGGGAGTCGCATGCTCTCACTCGCGCTTGCCGGAAAGCCGAACGCCGGCAAGTCCACCTTCTACACGGCCGCCACGATGGCCGACGTTGACGTGGCCAATTACCCATTCACCACGATCGAGCCGAACCGGGGGATCAGCCACGTCCGAACCCGGTGTCCCTGCCTGGACCTGGAGGAGCGCTGCGGGAACGAGAACTGTCACGACGGGAAGCGATACGTTCCCATCGAGCTCCTGGACGTCGCTGGGCTGGTCCCCGGCGCACACGACGGGCGTGGCCTCGGCAACCAGTTCCTCGACGAGCTCACCAACGCCGACGCGATCTTGAACGTCGTCGACGCGTCCGGGGGGACAAACGAGGAGGGCGAGCCCGTGGAGGTCGGGACGCACGACCCCCTCCGGGACGTGGACTTCGTGGAGGAGGAGATGGACATGTGGCTGGCCGGGATCGTCGAGCGCAACTGGGAGAAGGTCGAGCGCCAGGCCATGTCCCCCGGGTTCGACATCGACGAGGCCCTGACCGAGCTCCTGACGGGCTTCGGGGCGACGGAGGCGGACGTCGCGGCGAGCCTCCGGACCCTCGAATATCCCGACGACCCGCGGTCGTGGAGCCGGGAGCAACGGGAGGCGCTAGCCCGGCAGATCCGCACCCGATCGAAGCCCATCGTGGTGGTGGCGAACAAGATCGACGTGGCTCCCGAGGAGAACGTCGAGGCGCTCCTCGATCTCGACAAACCGGTGGTCCCCACGACGGCCCAGGGCGAGCTCGCCCTTCGTCGAGGGGCGGAACAGGATGCCATCGACTACGACCCGGGTGACGAGCGCTTCGAGGTCGTGGGATCGGTGTCCGACGAACAGCGATCCCTGCTCGATTCGCTCCGACAGACCATGGAGCGATGGGACGGGACAGGGGTCCAGGAAGCGCTCGACTTCTCCGTCTACGATCTCCTCGAACAGGTCACTGTCTTCCCCGTCCAGGACGCGACCCACTGGACGGACGGCCAGGGGAACGTCCTCCCGGACGCCCACCTCCTGCCGGACGGGTCGAATCCGCGTGATCTTGCGTATGCCGTCCATACCGACATCGGCGAGGGGTATCTCCACGCGGTCAACGCGAGAACCGATCGGGAGGTCGGCGAGGAGTACGAGCTCGAGGAGGGCGACGT
>JBDGRH010000207.1:0-1457 GCA_042218225.1 Halodesulfurarchaeum sp.
TCCTCCTCGGGGACGCCCTCCTCGTGGAGGTGCGGGAGGAGGTAGCGGTCGATGACGTAGTTGGCCCGCTTCAGCTGGTAGTTCTTCCCCTGGCCCGAGGCGACCCGCCGGCCCAGGGCCTCGATGGCCTCCTCCTGGGACTGGACCTCGGCCTCCTCCAGGTTCTCCAGCATGAACTTCACGATCTCGGGGTCCTCGGAGACGCGGTGGACGATCTCCTCGTCCGACTCCAGGCCCAGCGCCCGCACGAGCGTGACGAAGTTGATGGACCCGGAGATGCTGGGGAAGGAGACGTCGAGTAAGCCCTCCCGGTTCCGCTCGACCAGGACGAGCGCCCGGTACCCCCGCCGCTGGGAGAAGGTCTTCGCGACCTGGATCTCGTCGCCGTACTTCTCGTCGTACTCGGCGAGGATCTTGTTCGGGGCGAGGTCCTCGCTCGTCATCAGGACGCGCTCGGACCCATTGATGATGAAGTACCCGCCGGGATCGACGGGGTCCTCGCCGATCTCGATGAGCTCCTGCTCGGTGAAGCCGGCGATGTTGCACTTCTTCGAGCCGACCATGATGGGCATCCGGCCGACCTTCGTCTCCGTGCTGTCGAGGAGCTCGATCTCCTCCTCCTCGCCGCCCCGCTTGATGGACATCTCCATGAACACGGGCGCGGAGTAGGTGATGTTCCGGAGGCGGGCCTCCTGCGGGTAGAGGAGCTCCTCGGAGCCGTCCGCCTCGCGGACACGCGGGGTGACGACGCGGACGTCGCCGAGCTCCACCCAGACAGGTTCTTCCTCCTCTTTGTCGCCGATCTCGGTCTCGATCGAGCCCTTCTCGGTGACCACCTCCTGCATCCCCCGCTCCAGGAAGGCGTTGAACGAGCGGAAGTGGTGTTCGGCGAGCCGTTCCTTCGAGAAATACGAGCGCGATAGGGCGCGTCGGTCTTCCGTTTGCATCATTCGATTACCAGTCGGTACACGGTCGCGGTGTCTGTCGTTCGGGAGTCCCGGACGATCTGGACGACGTCACCCGGCTCCGCCTCGTCGGGGAGGGCCGGGTCTTTCCGCTTGATCTTCGGGAGGGACGTCCGGTCGATCCCGTACTCCTCGAGCACCTCCTCGACTGCCTCGTCGTCGAGGACGCGATGCTCCGGCACGAGGTCGTGTTGGCTTACATCTACCATGGATGCACCTGCGTGGGGGCAGAAGTGCTGCTCACGAGATACTACAGTTCCCTATCGGAGGGGGACAGATAAGTCTTGCCAACCCGGTCCGCGCGATGCAACTCCCGGATGCGACGGTCCCGTCTGCGTCTCGACGGTGGGACCGCTCCGCATGGAACGTGTGTTTGGAAAGTCTTATACTTATCACCCGGTTACCGGTGGGTGCGAAGCCCGGGTGGTGTAGTGGCCTATCATACGACCCTGTCACGGTCGTGACGCGGGTTCAAATCCCGCCTCGGGCGTT
>JBDGRH010000039.1:0-1411 GCA_042218225.1 Halodesulfurarchaeum sp.
CCCCACCCCACCCCCACCCCCACCCCCACTCACCCTCGGGTTTTATCCTCCCGACCGCCGTATCGACGCCCCGATTCGAACACGATGACGGGAGATCCAGGGGACGCGTACCTCGACCGGCTCGTGGACCGTGACGCGCTCCGGGCGTACCTCGAGGGGCACCTCGGGCCGGCGGACGCGTTCACCTACGAGCGACACACCGAAGGCCACTCGAATGAGACCCTGTTTCTGACCTGGGGGGAGCGCGACCTCGTCCTCCGCCGGCCGCCCCCCGGCGAAACCGCCGAGACGGCGCACAACGTCCTCCGGGAGTACCGCGTGATCGACGCGCTGCAGGACGCCCCGGTTCCCGTTCCGCCGACGGTCCTGGCCTGCGAGGACGAGTCGGTCATCGGGAGCGAGTTCTACCTCATGGAGCGCCTCCGCGGCGACGTCCTCCGGAACGACGAGCCCGACCGCTTCGCCGACCCCGACCATCGGGACGCGCTCGGCCGAGCGATCATCGACGGGCTGGTGGAGATCCACGACGTCGACCATGGGTCCGTCGGTCTGGACGACTTCGGGTATCCGGACGGCTTCACCGCGAGGCAGGTGGACCGCTGGCAGGAGCAGTACGCCTGGGCCCGCGAGGTCACCGCCGAGGAGCGGGAGATCCCACACCTCGAAGCCGTCTCCGAGTGGCTCTCGGCCAACCTCCCCTCCTCGCATCCCGCGACGCTCGTCCACGGCGATTACAAACCGGACAACCTGATGGTCGCCCCCGGCTCGCCGCCACGACTCCACGGCGTCTTCGACTGGGAGATGAGCACGCTCGGTGACCCCCGGACCGACCTGGGCTGGTTCGCCATCTACTGGTACGACGAGAAGGACCCCGAGCCGGCCGTCCCCGAGCTCACGGACACGTTCATGACCCGGGCGGGCTATCCCAGCCGGCAGGAGCTCATCGACCGGTACGAGTCACGAACAGGCATCACCTTCGAACACGAGCGATTCTACCGGACGCTCGCCGTCTTCAAGCTCGGCGCGCTCGGGGAGATGTTCTACCGGCGGTATCTCGAGGGCAACAGCGACGACGCGATGTACCCCCTCATGGAGGAGCGGGTGCCCGACCTCCTCCGGCGCGCCCAGCGAATCATCGACGGTGACGAGCCGCTTTGAACGTGTGTGGGATCGGTTGGTGGGGGGTTTGTGGTTCGAGGAGACCTCCACCCCCCGTGAAGATGTCCGAAATGCATTATACAATACACCTGGACTGAGGGATTCGTTCGGTGTTTTCTCCTCTCGGTCGTCTGGAGCAATGAACGCTGGGAAACAGAACCGCCAGGAGTTGAAAGTCCTCGCCCGTCTGGAGCAGTTACCGCAGCAATCCAGACCGCCACGAGTTGAAAGCCCTCGGCCGGCTCACGTCGGG
>JBDGRH010000104.1:0-1349 GCA_042218225.1 Halodesulfurarchaeum sp.
GGAGATCGCCGAGGAGCAGCTCATGGAGATGCACCCGATGATGCGCCAGATGTTCCAGCAGTAGCGCCTTTTAGATTCTCGGATGCGTTAGCGGGATTGGGTGCCGTCGAACGACCGAGGCGGATCTGCGTCGGCACCGAAGCCGCTTCCGTACCTATCGAGGACCTCCGTCACGGTGACCTCGTACGCGTCGTACCACTCGGAGTACCGATTCTTCGCCCGTGTGTGGTCCGGATCCGCCCCGAACGTCTCCAGCGCGTCGAGTGACTCCCAGAAATAGATGACGAGGCGTTCGTCGCTCTCCGGATCCTGCCACGTGCGCCTCCCGAGATATCCGTCCGTGTCCTCGGCTGCTTCCTGGACTGCCTCGTTCAACGCGTGGAACTCCGCGTCGTATTCTCCCGGCGCGAGTCGGAACGCGACGAGATACATTGATCTCCCATTTCGCTCCCAGGTGGATAAGGGATTCCTCCGAATGTGGAAAGAGCGCCATTGAGGCTGTTCCCGAGATTCTCTCCTCGGACTCGGCTATTCGGTCGGCCATCGAGGCGATCGCTCACGGGGCTGACAGACGGAATGGACTGGACCCGTCCGTGGGGAGGGAGGGGGTTAGAACATGACGACCTGGAACATGATGGCGCCGGCGATGAAGAAGAAGACGATCCCGGCGAATGCGTGGAGTGTCGGATGGAGATGCATCCCGGCGACGAGCGCGTAGTGGACAGCGAGCGCGGCTGTCACCGAGATGGTGACCGCCAATGCAACCTTTCCCATTCCATGGTCGTCCGCTGAATCTGGTGCTGACATGAGGTCGTTGAGTGATTGTTCCAGTCGTATCGCCCGAAACCGTTCGATACCGTCCGCGTATCATTCCGCTGAACCCAAATAAATGTCCCCTTTTACCGGTGGAGCGGGTGGCAACCGGGTACGAACTGACGCGTTCCCGATGTTCCCAAAGGGTGGTTGGCATCGAACGGGCCGGTTGCGGGGGCCGGCAGGAGAGTCCATCTATATAATGTCGAGTAACGTCCCCGGATCGCCTGTGGAGCCCCGAGCGGCTGCGTGTCAGCGTCACACCCTGAGCTGCCAGGGACAAAAACGATCACAACCATCGAGCCGGACCCCGGCTCCAGGAGTTCGTCTCGCAGGAAGTCGGCCGAACGCTCCAGAACGCACGAGGAAAGTGACGTTCCTGGCGGGAAGCCCGTCCGAGATCTCCTTACAGAATTGTTCTATACCCTCGGTGAGTTGACGCCCGAAAGCCCCCGGGCGCTCGACTCCCGCGGCTCGCGGGTCGCTCCGCTCTCGCGGCTCACTTCTGTCTCGCGGCTCACTCCGTTCACCGCTCG
>JBDGRH010000313.1:0-1153 GCA_042218225.1 Halodesulfurarchaeum sp.
GTCTCGGTCTAGGAGCGTCCAGGGCTTTCGAGCGTCTGCTTGCCGGGGGTATTGTATATTACAGGAGTGGAACTTTCGCCGGTCTTCTCTCCGGCGATATTATCTAAAACAACAGAGCCGCGTCCAAACCCCTCCACACCACGATCGAGAACAAACACTCAGACCCGACGCCCAGCGCTCATATATCCACGTCGACTTCCTGGCCCTCGGTGGCGCCCTCGAGGCCGGTCTCCTGGAGGCTCGCGGTGAGGCGCTCGGCGAGGTCACGGTCCTGGAGGACATCCTCGAAGGCTTCCCGGTACCGGTCGCTGACGCGTCGGCGCTCCCGCTGGGTCTCGACGACGCGCTTGTACCGGCGGACCGTTGAGGGGCTGACGTCGAGGCGCTCGGCCATCTCCGAGACCGCCAGATCGTCGTCCATGTACTCCTGCAGGGTCTCCAGCGAGAACGGGGCCTCCAGGTCCCGGTCCCGGATCAGGTGCAGGTCGACGCGGGCCCGCCCGACGGTCTTCGAGAGCGATTCCTCCCCCAGGGCCCGGGCGATCTCGGTGTCCGATTCGCCCTCGTAATACCCCTCGACGACCGTCGCGAGCTCGTCGTCGGACAGCGTGGTGTCGAAGCCCAGGTCCTCGCGCATCTCCGCGACGACCTCCCGAAGCTCCTCGTGGACGTCCCCGTCCCGCGAGAGTGACCCCCTGGTGTCCTCCTGGGACTCCGTGACGGTTTCGTCCTCGGCGACGTCGAGGAAGATGTCACGGAGCTCCGCTGTCTTCTCGTCCATCGATACGTCCCCCCTGATTCCTACTCGGATAAATGTCTGTTGGCCTCTCCCGGGATGCTGGACCGGCGTTGGTGTTCCTCTATCGGGTGTCACTTGTGGCTGTCACGATTTACACGTCCTCGGCCGGCTGCAGGACTGAACGGAGGAACCAAGACCGCCACGAGTTGAAAGCCCTCGGCCGGCTCGACTCCCGCGGCTCGCTGCGGTCCTCGGCTCCTCCCTCGCTACGCTCGGTCGTCACCTGCGGTCCTTGCGTCGCCGGGGTTCGTCGAGCCGGCCTCGCCCTTTCGATCCGCCAGGAACCGCAAACCGGCCGCGTCCTCTCAGCCCACCGGGGGAGAAATGGAGGTCTTTGGATACTGATACTGTCAA
>JBDGRH010000068.1:0-1055 GCA_042218225.1 Halodesulfurarchaeum sp.
AGTTCCTCCCACCACCACTATAATAGCGAAGCCCGACCCCCACTCGGTCATGGAGCTGGGGGACCTGCAGTCCTTCCTGGAGGCGGAGAATCGTCGGTTACTGGAGACGCTCGATGGACTCACGAGGGAGAACATCGCTCTGGCGCAGACCGTGAAGTTGTCCGAGGAGGTGGGTGAGCTGTCACGGGCGATCCTGGCGTGTGAGTCATTGCAACGGGAACGGAAGGAGGGGGAGGAAGAGGTAAATCAGGACGTCGCCGGTGAGCTTGCCGATGTCGTGATCACGACATTCCTCCTCGCCGAATCGGTGGACGTCGACGTGGAAGACGAACTGGAGCAAAAGGTGACCGAGATCGAGGAGCGGTACGAATAGCGAAAGAGGACGATTCGATACCGAAAGACCCCGAAGAGATTCGGTGTGAGCCTATCTAACAGTAATATTACATATATTGCCCGAGGCCCGTCTGCGTCTGCCCTTCGCGGACCTCCTCCCAGGACACGTTCAGTGCCTCCAGGACCCTGGCGATCGGTCCGCGGAGGGTCTTCTCCAGCATCTTGTCCCAGTCCACCTCGAACTCCTCGGGGATCTGGTCTGCGTACTCGTAGCAGATGACGTCCGGGTCCCGCTTGAACTCCAGGTAGAGGGGGTTATCTTCGATGCCCGGGTGTTCCTCCTCGAATCCACGGAAGAACTCCGGATGGACCTTCTCGAGGTACAGCCGCTTGGGTTTGCTTCCGCGCTGGAAGTTCGTCCCGAGCACGAGGTTGGCATATTTGGCCCCGCGGACGTGGGCGGTGTCCGTGTCGTAATTGTCGAGTCGCTTCCCGATCCCGCCAGGGATGCCGACGTCGTCGAGGCCCACGTTCCCCTCCCGGAACTCCTCGATCACCTCGTGGACGTACTCCTTCACGGCCTCGATATCGCCCTCGCGGACGATCCGCTCGATCACCTCCTTCTGGACCTCCTTCGTGATGGGGGCGATGTCCGAGCGCTTGTACTCGAAGCCGGTGATGTCGATGTCGTCGACCTCCTTTCCCTCCTTCCAGATGATGTG